>DATBIU010000052.1:0-24272 GCA_036556765.1 Gemmatimonadaceae bacterium
GATGACCGGACTCGCGCCCGGCCGGGTTGCCCCATTCGGCCACCTCGGGCTCACTGGCTGTGTGCGCCTCCCCCGAGCTTTTCGCAGCTTACCGCGGCCTTCCTCGCCTCCGTGTACCCAGGCATCCCCCACATGCCCTCGTTCGCTTGACTACCTCTCTTCTGGTATCCAAGCAAAGCACGCGCATCGAATGTGCAATCGAATCATCAAGTCAGCGAACGCCGCTTCTCTTGCGATTAGCGCCGCCCGCGCTCGATGAGAATTCACATCCCAACGATCTACTCGATCATCACTTGTCAAACAGCGGCCGCGCATTCCTTCCCGCGCGGACAAGACCTTCATTTTAGCCGATTGAAAAGCGTCAGTCAACGCGCCGAATCCCCACGCACGTGATGACCCCGTTCCAAAAGGGCGCGAAGAATACCCAGGTGGAAACCCCACTTCAAGGGGCGGTCGGCTCGCGAGCTCCTGTCGCGTCGCCGCGGGCGGTCGTATCGCCAAAAGGCGCTCGCCGGTGGGCGAGCGGCCATCCCTGGATCTACCGGAGTGACGTCGTCAAACGACCCGACGTCCACGCCGGCGCGGTCCTGGTGGAGAACGCCGCCGGGGCACCGCTTGGCTGGGCGCTCTGGAGCCCGCGCTCCGAAATCTCGCTCCGCCTGCTCGATCGATCGCCGAACGCGCAGATCGACGCGCGATGGTGGCGCGCGCGACTCGAGAGCGCGATCGCGAGACGCGGCGCGCTCGAGGAGATCGCCTCCGCCTTTCGGCTCGTGCATGGAGAAGCAGACGGCTGCCCATCTCTCGTTTGCGATCGGTACGACCGGTGGTTGGTGGTGCAGCTGCTGAGCGCCGGCATCGAGCGCTTCCGCAGCGAGATCGTGGAGTCGCTCCTGGCGCTGGTGCAGCCCGAGGGAATTCTCGCACGGAACGATGTCCCGGTGCGGGCCAAGGAAGGCCTCGCTCGCGAAACCGTCGTGCTCGCCGGCGACGTGCCGAAGGAGATCGAGGTAGTGGAATACGGCGTTCGCTATCTCGCCGCGCCGTGGGATGGACAGAAGACCGGAGCGTTCCTCGATCAGCGGGAGAACCGCGCGCTCGCCGGTACCATCGCGCGCGGTCGTGCGCTCGACTGCTTCAGCTATCATGGCTCCTTCGCCCTCCACCTGGCGCGGCAGGCGGCCTCGGTCATCGCACTCGACGCCTCGGCGCCGGCGCTCGCGCGCGCCCGGGAAAACGCGGCCCGGAACGACATCCGCAACATCGAGTTCATCGAGGCTGATGCGTTCGAATGGCTGCGGGCGGCCGAGCGGCGTCGCGAACGGTTCGACACGATCGTGCTCGATCCGCCCGCGTTCGCGAAGACGCGTGATGCGCTGTCGTCGGCGCTGCGGGGCTACAAGGAGATCAATCTCCGAGCGATGCGGTTGCTGGCCCCGGGGGGAATGCTGTTCACCGCCAGCTGCAGCTACCACCTAACGAAAGCGCTGTTCCTCGAGGTGCTCGAGGCGGCCGCCGCGGATAGCGGGCGCCGCATCGCGCTCCGCGAGATGCGCGGCCAGCCACTCGATCATCCGGAGGTCCTGACGATCCCGGAAACCGGATACATCAAGGGCGCTTTGCTCGAGGCGCTGGAGTAACCTGGCACCCGGGGCACCAGTACGTGGACCGGGCCGCCTGCACGAGGCGCTCGATTCGCGTGCCGCAACGCGGACAACGTTTTCCTTCTCGATCATAGACGTTGAGGCGCGCGGAGCCGGACGTCGCATAGCGCCCGGAGCCATCGCGCCCGCGCGCGAGCACTCGCCGAATCGCACGGACCAGACGCTCGGCGTCGCGCGCTCCGACCGCCGACGCCGCCGTGTGCGGGTCGATGCGAGCGAGCCAGAGGGCTTCCGCTGCGTAAATGTTCCCGATGCCGGCAACGATGCTCTGATCGAGGAGCGCGGGCTTGATCGCGACACGCCGCCGCGCGAGCGCACGCAGCAGATGCGCCGCGTCGAACGCGGTGCTCACTGCGTCGGGGCCCAGTCTCGTGGTGATCGACGCACCCGGAGCGAGCAGCTCCACCGTTGACAGCGCGCGCGGGTCCGCGAGGACGATATGCGACCCGTCCTCGAGCTCGAGCACGAAGCGCGCGAACCGCGGGAGCTCTCCTCCACCCGGGTGAATGACCCAGTCGCCGGTCATTCGAAAATGCACGTGAAGGGTGGAGCCGTCATCGAGCAACGCCAGCTGGTGCTTGCCGCGCCGCTCCACCCGCGAGATAGACCGCCCCGCCAGACGCCGCAGGCTCGCCTTGCTCAGCCGCCGGCCGACGTGCGGATGCAGCACCTTCGCGCGCGCGATGCGCGCGCCAGAGGTCGCGCGCGCCAGCGCGCGAGCTGCATAGTCGACTTCCGGGAGCTCAGGCACGAACGCCAACCTACGCGCCCACCCGCGCGCGCTCAAGCGGACGTGATTGACAGCGCTGCCCGGCTCCGGCGAGTATGAGCGCGTGCTGAACTCACCGTTCCCACGCTCCGCGGAGACTCCGCCGATGGTCCGTGCGCTGCGCGCGCCAGCGGTGCGGCGAACGCTGCTCGTGATCCTCGTGCTGAACCTGTTCGTCGTCGCGATCAAGGTGATCGTCGGCATTCGAACAAACTCGCTGTCGGTGCTCGGGGCCGCGCTCGAGTCCTCGCTCGATCTCATCAACAACATCGTCGGCATCGCCCTCGTGAGGCTGGCGGCCATCGAGCCCGATGAAGATCACCCATACGGTCATGGAAAGTTCGAGACGGTGGGCGCACTCGGCATCGTCGTCTTCCTGTCCATCACCTGCTTCGAGCTGCTGCGCGAGGGCGTGTTGAGCGTTCTGCGGGGGCGCGAGCCGCGCCCGCCCTCGCTGCTCGAGCTGTCGGCAATCGCCGCCACCATGGTCATCAACCTGTTCGTCGTGTGGTACGAGCGGCGGCGTGCCGCTCAGCTCGGCAGCTCCTTCCTCATGGCCGACGCCGCGCACACCCAAAGCGACATCTACGTGACGCTCGCCGCGGTAGGCTCACTCATTCTCACCCGCGCCGGCTGGGGTTTCGTCGATCCGATTCTCGCGATCATCGTGGCGCTGATCATCGCCTGGCACGGGTACGAGATCGTCCGGTCGACGGTCCCCGTGCTGGTCGATGCGCGCGCCGTCGATGCGGCCGAGATCCGACGGTTGATCACCTCCATTCCGCGAGTCGTCGACGTGCGCTCGATTCGCTCTCGCGCCAGCGCCTCGGGGGCGGTGCTGGCGGAGGTCACCATCGTGGTCGACGGGGAAATCAGTGTCTCCGACGCCCACGCGGTAATGGATGCGGTCGAGGAGCGAATCGCCACCGAGCTGGGCGCGTCGGAGGTGCACGTCCACGTCGAGCCCGTGTGACGCGACACCGAGTATTAGTGCTGAATTGCTGCTAAATGCTGGTACAATCGATACTTGCGCGCCCACACAGACCGTCTAGCTTAGGAGCGTCGTCCCTACCCGCAGCCTGGTCAATGGCCCAACGACTCCAATCGCTGCAACACGAATACACGCTCTTCGTGGAGCAGGAGATCGAGCATTACAAGGAGTCAGTGTCTCGAGGAGTCCTCCTCGGTATCGGCGACGAAGCAGTTCAGACTCTGGGTACCCAACAGCAGCTCGCGCTCACCGAGCTCATCCTCTGCGATGAGGTCGATCGCATCATCAAGGCGCGTCTGCGTCTGCCGACCTATCAGACCTGGCGACGCCGTCGCCTCCGCGCCATCAAGGACTACTCTCGTCCGGAGCGGTGGGGGCTCAACCCGAACGAGCCGCTGGTTCGAGAGGTCCCGACGACGTACGACGGACACGTTCTCGTTGCGGGCGCGGCGGCCGAGGGACCCGCGCTCTACCTCGCCGCGCGCGGGTGCGCCGTGACTTCGGTGGAATCGGAAGAGGAAGTCGTGGAGCGGGTGATCAGCTGCGCGGTCGAGGTTGGGTTGACGGGCCGGGTGCGCGGCTTCGTCTCCGACCTGGGCGTCTGGCGTCCCGACATGCCGCTCAACGCCGTCGTCTGCACGCCCGCCGCGTTCGCCGGATTGTCCGACGCCGAGCGAGCGCACGTCATCACGTTGCTTCAGAATGCGACCGCCGATGGAGGCGTCCACCTCGTTCAGACCTTGGCGGCCGGACGACGCGCCCTCTCCATCGAGGAGCTGCGCCAGCGATACCTCGGCTGGAGTGTCGAGCTGCACGACGACGAGCGCGAGACCTTTCTGGCGCGCAAGGCGGTCGCGTAACGTCGTAGATCGACACAATATCTCTCTTTTCAGACGTGTCGGAGTGCAACACCGGGCAGGATGCCGGTGTTGTTGTGTTTTCGGAAGTCTTTGTGTGACAAGTAGTTCATGAATGGGAACGAAGCGGCACGTGGGGTGCTTGAAGGGTACGCGCCCGCGAGGATCCGGGCGCGCCCCGACCGTTCCGGGGCGCTCATTACATCGAGGTGCAGGATGGCGAAGACGAAGCGCATGCGTGCGGCGGAAGAGCCGCTCGGAATCGTGATCTCGCGCGGGTCGCGCGAGGAGCCGCCGCCGACGTTCAGCGTATACGTGTGGGGCCCGGCGCCCGAGCCGGAGCCGGCCGCTGATTCAAAAGCAGCCTGAGCAGGTCGAGGTCACGTGAGCGCCGGAAGCAACCCGCTTCCGGCGCTCGTTCATTTCAAGGTATGCCGCTTGCCCATGAGCCAGGCGTGCACGACACGTCAGAGGATTGGGAGGGGCAGCGCCGCACGCTGCTGTCACAGCGCATCTCCGAGCTCGGGTTATCGATTCGCGGAACGCTCGTGGAGCAGCTCGTGGAGCGGTTGTACCGCGAGCTCGGCGAACGCGGCCTGGCATTCCGTCCCCCCGTCTACCTGAGCGACCAGTGGGGGTGCCCCGATGGCACGCCCCTCATCGGCGTACCCTTCTATCTGGCCGACCCGCGCCTAACGAAGCTCGAGGAGGAGATGGCCGTGGACGTCGAGGGGGAGCGCGACGCCATGCGCTATCTGCGCCACGAAGCCGGGCACGCGTTCAACTACGCCTACCGACTGTACGAGCGCGCCGACTGGCATGCGCTGTTCGGTCCCTACTCGCGGCCCTACCGCGAGCGCTATCGCGCTGATCCCTTCTCCCGGAGCCACGTCCGACACATCCTCGGGTGGTACGCGCAGAAGCACCCCGATGAGGACTTCGCCGAGACGTTCGCGGTGTGGCTCACCCCCGGACTCGACTGGCGCACCGAGTACGCCGGCTGGCCGGCGCTCGCCAAGCTCGAGTACGTCGACGCCGTCATGCGAGAGGTGGGCTCGACCATTCCCCTCGTGCCGGCGCCAACTGACGACGATCTGCCCGTCGAGGCGATGCATTACACGGTCGAGGAGCACTATCAGTCGGCGGAGGAGCGGCTGCCGATCGAGGACGAGCGCCATTTCGACGGCGACCTTCGCACCATCTTCGCCGCGCCGGCGGACGCCCCGCAGGGAGAGCGCGCCGCGGACTTCCTCCGGCGCCATCGGCGCGAAGTCGTGAGGCGCATCGCGTACTGGACCGGCGAGAGCGCCACGATCCTGCGCGCCCTCCTCGATTTTCTCGCGGCGCGCGCCGACGTCCTCGACTTGCGCGTGGCCGGGCTCGAGGCGGCGACGCTCATCGAGCTCACCTCCTTCGGGACCGCGGTCATGATGAACTACCGCTACACGAGCGTGCTGGGCCGGCGAAAGCGAAGCGGCCGATGAGAATCGCGCTGCTCCACACCCGCGACGCCGCCGAGCCGCCGACCGATCCGGTGCTGGCCCAGCTCTCGGATTCACTGAACCGATTGGGGCACCAGGTGGAGCCGGTGGAAGTCGACAAGCGCGTAGAGCCGCTCGTCATCGCGCTCGGACGGGTCGACCCGGATCTCGTTTTCAACATCGCCGAGTCGTTCCGTGGAAAGAGCGCCCTCGAGTCCAACGTCGCCGCGCTCCTCAACCTCATGGGCCTCCGATATACGGGATCGAGTCCCTCGGGGTTGATGCTGGCCGGCGACAAGATCCTCACCAAGAAGGTGCTGACGTTTCATGGCATCCGAACGCCGAGCTTCGCGACGAGTTACCGCGGGGCCCTCGACTGGGTGGAGGACCTCCATTTCCCCGTGATCGTGAAGCCGCCCCAGGAGGATGCATCGGTCGGGCTGACGAGCGGGTCGGTGGTTCGCGACCTCAAGCAGCTGCTGGAGCGAATGGATGCGCTCCAGTCGGAGTTCGAGTCCCCGATCCTGGTGGAGGAGTTCGTCGACGGGCGCGAATTCTACGTCGGCGTGCTGGGCAACGCGAACGCGCGGGCGCTCCCCGTGATCGAGCTCGACTTCTCCAAGTTCCCGCCGGACCGGCCGCGGATGGCGAGCTGGGAAGCGAAGTGGGGCGATGATGAGGGCGGGGGCGCGGAGTTCGAGGGAACTGCCTCCGTCTTCCCGGAGAGCCTGCCAGAGGATCTGATCGAACGCCTGCACAAGGCCGCGCTCGACGCGTTCGGGGCGTTGCGGCTCCGCGACTACGCACGCATCGACTTCCGCGTGAACGACGCCGGCGAGGTCTTCGTCATCGAGGTCAACCCGAACTGCTATCTCGAGCGCGAGAGCGAGTTCGCGCGCGCGGCCGCGCGTGGCGGGCTCGGCTACGACGCGCTCATCGAGCGCATTCTCGAGCTGGCAGCCGGTCGTTATGCGCGATAGCGGGTGCCGCATGCGCAAAGGGCCGGCGACATCGCCGGCCCTTCTGCTTCACCATGTCCCTACATCTTCCGGCGCGAGCGCTTCCGCGTAGCCTTCTTGCGAGCTCCGCCCTTCTTCCGCGCGGACTTGCGCGTCGACTTCCGACCGCCCTTTCTCGCGCCTTTTTTCCTCGCAGGCATGGTTCTTCTCCGTTGAAGGAGTGAGGGAGCCGCCGATCCCCCGGTGGATCGGCGAGTGGGGTGGGCCTGCGGCCCGCCCCACGCTCTTACACGGCCTCGGAGAGGCTCGTGAAGTTGAAGTCCCGGACCTTGATCGGTGGCATCACGACGGCGCCCCCGGCCTCCGTGCCAGCCACGCGCGTGGGCCGTCCCAGCATCTCCAGATTGTTCAGCATGAACAACGGCGATTCGTTGAACCGGAGATTGCGTATCGCCTTCGCGATCTTGCCGTTCTCGATGAGAAAGGTGCCATCGCGCGTGAGACCGGTGTACAGCACCGTGCGCGGATCGACCTCACGAAGGTACCAGAGGCGCGTCACGAGGATGCCGCGCGGCGTCGAACGAATCATGTCATCGAGCGAGGCGGTACCACCGAGCATCTTCACCGAGCTCGGGAAGCCGGTGGGCGTCGTGTTGTTCTTCTGCGCCCAGAAGCGTGAGTAGTACAGCTGCTTCAGTACGCCGTTCTCGATCCACACCTGCCGACCGAGCGGGAGGCCATCGCCGTCGTACGGTTGCGCGAGCAGGTCGGGGTCCGTGGGATCGGAGATCAGCGTCACCCGTGAATCGACGAGCTTCTCTCCGAGCTTGTTGCCGCCGCCCTGCTTCACGAACGGGCTGCGCCCTTCATCGGCGGACCGCGCGTCGGCGTAGAAGACGAGAAGCTGCACCAGGTCGGCCACGGCCTGTGGCTCGAGAATCACCGTGTACCGGCCGGGCTCGATTGCGACCGGACTCCGGGAGAGCCGCGCCTTGTCGATCGCGCGCTTGCTCACTTCGGCGAAGTTGATCTTCGCCCAGTCGTTGTCGTCCCCGCCCGCCCATCCCGATCCGGTGCCGTCGGAGGTGCGCACGGTGAGGGTGTAGTTCGCGGTCGTCGACCGATGGTAGGCGAACTGCCCGGCCTTGTTCCCGATCGCGTTCGACTGCGCGGAGGTCACGATGTAGCCGGCGGCCGCCAGATCTTTCGCGTCGCGGGATGGGCCTAACGCGGTGAGCGCGGCGCGGGCGCGCTCGTCGGCGGTGAGGTTGGCGGTGGAATCGAACCAGCTGGACACCGACGCGTATTGCTGCGGGCCAAGCGGGGGCATCGATTCCGGATCGTCGGGCGCAAGGCGCGCGAGGACCTCCGACTGCTCGACGGTGCGGCGCAGCGACTCGTCGGACAGATCGTTCGTGGTCACCGCGGCGTGCTTGGGGCCGAACGCGCTCTCGACGACGACGTTCGCGTTCACCACCCCGCCCGACGTCGACATCTGATTGGCGGCGAAGCGAACGTTCCCCTGATAGCTGCTGTCGATCGTGACCCGGACCGATTCAGCCTTCGAGAAGCCGATGGCGCGCCCGATGAGGGCCTGCGTTTCCTCGCGCGTGAGAACGTTGGCGTTCGCCGCTCCTGCGTTGCGCGCGCCCGCGGGTGGGATCAGCCGTCTGGGCGCGCTCACGCTTTCCTCCCCGTGTTGATCACGTTCACCTGACGAAAGCGCGCCGGCGGGCACCCATGGCTCACTGCGTTGACTTGCGGGGGCTGGCCTTTGCCATCGAAGAAGCTGGCGCCCATCTCGTAGCTGCGCCGCCCGCCGATCAGGTCCATCGAGTTCCAGAAGTCGGGTGTTCGCATCTGGTAGGCGACGTCCTTGAGCATCCCCACGATCTTGCCGCCGCGAATCTCGTGGAACACCTGCCCGCCGAACTGCGCGTTGTAACGCTGCTGATCGATCGAGAAGGAGCCATCGCCGACAATGGCGATGCCGCGGTCGGTGTCGGCGATCAGCTCATCCCACCCGATGTCGCGTTCGCCGGGCAGCAGCGAGACGTTCGGCATGCGCTGGAACTGGACGCTGGCCCACGAGTCGCCATTCGAGCAGCCGTGCGAGCGCGGAGTGATGTTCTGCTGATCGTACCACCACTTCAGCCAGTTGGCCTGCTCGCGCGTGGTCTGATAGTCGTTGAAGATCCCGTTCTTGATGATGAGGAAATCCTCGGGCTTCACCCCTTCATCATCGTATCCGATCGTCGCGCACCCACCGGGCTGCGACCGGTCGCCTTGCACGTTCATGAACTCGGGCCCGTACTTGAGCTTGCCCAGCATTTTCTCGGGCGGGGCGATGAACGACGTGCCGGCGTAGTTGGCTTCGTAGCCCAGCGCGCGATCGAGCTCCGAGGGGTGGCCAATGGACTCGTGAATCGTGAGCCAGAGGTGCGACGGAT
This sequence comes from Gemmatimonadaceae bacterium, assembly GCA_036556765.1. Lineage (GTDB taxonomy): Bacteria > Gemmatimonadota > Gemmatimonadetes > Gemmatimonadales > Gemmatimonadaceae > JAICNG01. Next base: position 9,172 of record DATBIU010000052.1, read on the forward strand.
GAAGCACGAGATCGTACTTGCCCACCTCGACCGGCTTCGCCTGGAGCTTCTGGGCGGCTTCTTCCGCCCACTTCGGCGCGTTGCCGACGAGGTCCTGCGCGAGGACGTACTCATAGCCGCGGCCGGCCGGCTGCACGACGCTCGATCGGTTCTGGAAGTCGGAGAAATCGGGCGCGACGGCGGTGATCTGCATCGGCACCCAGCTGCGGATGAGCGTTTGGTCGATGAGCGACCCTTCCGTGCTGGCGAAGTGGCGATCCTCCTTCACGAAGTACATCACGCTGAAGACGTACTTCACGTTCGGTACCTTGAGCGCTTCGGCGTTGGCGCGAAGGAGCAGGTCGACCTTCTGCTCGATGGGCACCGTCCACGGATCGATCTCGTACGTGCTCTTCCACTTCACGTCGCGGTGCACCTCGGTCGGCGCCATCTCGACCGGGCGGTCGCGCGCGATGCGACTCGCCTTCGCGATCGCGACCGCCTCGCGCGCAGTCGCCGCCACTCCATCGGGGCTGAGCGTGCGGGTGGCGCCGAAGCCCCATGTCCCATCGACGAGGGCGCGAACGCCGCAGCCGATGGAGTCCGTGTCCACGACGTTGATGATCTGCTGTTCGCGCGTGACGATGAAGTTGTTTCGATAGCGCCCGATGCGGACGTCGGCGTAGCCGGCACCGGCGTCGCGCGCGGCGTCGAGCGCCCGCATCATGAGCTCTCGGGCGGGGACATCGACATCGGGGCCCGGAGTGGCCGCCGGGGCGCGCCCTGGTGCCGGCGCGGGGACGGTGACTGGCGCGCCGCTCCCGCAGGCGCCCGTCCACAGCGCCGCGGCCGCGAGCGAGCCGTGCTTGAGGAACTCTCGGCGGTCAGCCATTACACCGCATCGCTGAGACTGGTGAAGTTGAAGTCGCGAACCTTGAGGGGCGGGACGACGACGGCGATGCCGGGGCTGCCACTCTCCGACGCGCTCACGCGTACCGGGCGCCCCATCGCCTCGACGTTGTTGAGCATGAAGATCGGCGATTCGTTGAACCGCAGATTCTTCACCGCCTTCGTGATCCTGCCGTTCTCGATGAGGAACGTCCCATCGCGCGTGAGGCCAGTGACGAGCAATACGCGCGGGTCGACGGGGCGGATGTACCAGAAGCGCGTCACGAGGATGCCGCGTTGCGTCGAGGCGATGAGCTCCTCGATCGTGGCCGTTCCCCCGCTCATCGACAGCGATGCCACGAAGGGAATGGGCTGCCGCCCGGTCTTCTGCGCCCAGAAGCGGTCGTAGGCGAGGTTTCTAACCACGCCACTCTCGACCCACACCGTGCGTGACGTGGGCAGCCCCTCGTTGGTGAACGTGTTCGCCGGCGCCTCGGGGTCGAGGGGATCGGACACGATCGTCACGCGCTCGTCGACGATCTTCATCCCGATCTTGTTGCCGCCGCCCGGCCTGGAGAAGAACGAGCGCCCTTCGTCGGCGTTCCGCGCATTGAGCGCAAAGCCGAGGTTCTGCACGAGGTTTCCGACCGCGGTGGGCTCGAGCACGACGGTGTACCGCCCGGGCTCGATCGCCACCGCGTTCGCGGAGAGACGCGCCTTCTCGATGGCGCGCGCACCGATCTCGGCGGGCCGCAGTTGCGCGAAGTCGTGGTGCGCGGCGCCCGCCCATCCAGAGCCATCGCCGTCGGGAGTGCGGACGGTCGTCGTCAGCGCAGCGCCGGTGCCGCGCGCATACGCGAATAGTCCCTTGGAGTTCGCGACGGCAAACGATCCCGCCGTCGTCTCCAGATACCCCGTGCCGTGCAACCCGGCATCGCGGCATGGCTGAGCGATCGCACGCACGGCGCTGGCGCGCGTGGTGGGATCGAGCGCGGCGGTGGCATCGCTCCACGCGCGGGACTCCGCATACTGCTGCGGCTCGAGCTCGCCCATCTCCTCCGGATCTTCGGGGGCGAGCCTGGCGAGGCGCTCCGACGTCTCGACGGCGTACCGGAGACCCGCGTCGTCGAGCTTGTTGGTGGTGACGGACGCGCTGCGCTTTCCGAACAGGCTGCGCACCGTCACGGTCGTGTTGAAGTTGTCGCCGGCGGTGGAGATCTGGTTCAGCGCGAAGCGCGTATTGCCGCGGCTTCCACTCTGAATCGTGACGCGGGTCGCCTCGGCGGTGGCCAGCGCCAGCGCGCGTTTCGCCAACACCTCCGCCTCGGCGCGACTGAGGTAGCGCGCTGGCTCGAGCAACGACCGGGGGGCACTCATGCCTGCCTCCCCGTATTGATGACGTTGACGTTCTTGAATCGGGCCGGCACGCACCCGTGACTGACGGCATTCGACTGACTCGGCTGTCCCTTGCCGTCGTTGAATGCGCCGCCGAGCATGTAGCTGTCGCGGCCGCCGATCATGTCCATCGAGTTCCAGAATTCCGGCGTGCGCAGCTGGTAGGCGACGTCCTTCAGCATCCCGACGATCTTCCCGCCGCGAATCTCATAGAACACCTGGCCGCCGAACTGCGCGTTGTAGCGCTGCTGATCGATCGAGAAGGAGCCCTCCCCGACGATGGCGATGCCGCGTTCGGTCGCCGCGATGAGATCGTCCCACGTGTGGTTCTGCTCGCCGGGCAGGAGCGAGACGTTGGGCATGCGCTGGAACTGCACGTCGGCCCACGATTGCGCGTAGGAGCATCCGTGCGAGCGCGGCTCGCGATTCTGGCGCGAATACCACCAGTCGAGCCAGGGCGCCTGCTCGCGCGTGGTCTGATAGTCGTTGAAGACGCCGTTCTTGATGATGAGGAACTCGTCGGGCCGCACGCCCTCGTCGTCCCAACCGCAGGCGGAGAGCGAGCCGGGCTGCGACCGATCGCCCTGCACGTTCATGAATTCGGGGCCGTACTTGAGGGAGCCGAGCATCTTCTCCGGTGGAGCGACGAACGACGTGCCGGCGTAGTTGGCTTCGTATCCCATCGCGCGGTCGAGCTCCGTGGGGTGCGCGATCGACTCGTGGATGGTGAGCCAGAGGTGCGAGGGGTGGAGGACCAGATCGTACCGCCCGACCTCCACCGGCTTCGCCGAAAGCTTGCGAACGGCTTCCTCGGCCCATCGTGGCGCGTTCTCGACGAGCTTGGCATCGAGGACGTGCTCGTAGCCTTTCCCCATCGGCTGGATGTCGTTCGACTGCCGCGTCTGAAAGTCACCCGATGCGATGGCGGTGACGGTCAGCGAGGGCTGCGCGCGGAAGATCGTTTGCACGACGTACGTGCCGTCGGTCGTGGCAAGCGTTTTCTCTTCGCGGAGGAAGAACATCTGTGAATTGACGAATCGCGCGCCGGGCACGGCCAGCGCGGCCGCGTTTGCCGCCAGCAGCAGCGATGCCTTGTCCTCGATGGGAACCTCGAAGGGATCGATGCGGGCCGGGCTGCGCCACGATCCGTCGGGCGTGGGCGTGACGGGGGCCAGGGTGACCGGGCGCACCATCGTCGTCCGATTCGCGCGTGCCTGCGCGACCGCTTGCCGCGCGACGCGGGCGACCTCGTCGCGGCTGAGATCGCGACTGGCGGCGAACCCCCAGGCGCCATCGACGAGGACGCGAACGCCGAAGCCGAACGTCTCGTTGTCGACGAGGTTCTGCACGCGCTGCTCGCGCGTGGAGATCGACTGGTTGCGATTTCGGCTGATGCGGACGTCGGCGTAGCTGGCGCCGGCGGACTTCGCCGCATCGAGCGCGAGCATGGCCAGATCCTTGAAAGTGGGATCACCGCCGGTGGTGGCGGGGGCCGGCGCGGGCGCGGGAGAGGACGTGGCGGCCGGTGCGCACCCGGCGATCCCGATCGCGGCGCCGGCGGCCGCGGCTTGCGTGATGAACTCGCGTCTCGTCTGCCGCACTCGACACCCTCGTGCTCGCGCTCGGTGAATCCTCGCCGCGACTAGCCGTGATGCCGGTGGCGACGCACATCGCGTGCAGACATCGTCTTCCGGCGCGAATATAGAAATGCCCTCACAGGCACGCAATAGTACACGAGAGTTTTCTTACACCATGTCAACGACGATGCAAGCGAGTCGCGACCGATGAGCGATGCACGCGCATCGATTCACGTGCTGGTGATCGGGGGCGGATTCAGCGGCGCGGCCGCGGCCGCCGCGCTTCACGCGGGCGGACATGTCGTGACGCTTCTCGAGCGACACGCAGTGCTCGGTGGGCGCGCACGCAGTGATTCACGCGGCGACCGCGCCGTCGACACGGGCGCACAGCTCATCGCGTCGACGTTCACGCGCGCGACGCGACTGCTCGGCCGCGCGGGGCTGGAGCCGACGATGGCCCGCGACGTGTTCGTGCGCGACGGCGCCCGTCTCCCGCTGCAGTTCGGATCGATCGCGTCGATGCTGCGCTTCGGCGGACTCAGCGTCACCGAGAAGCTCAAGCTCGGCACGACGCTGCTGCCGCTGCTCGCGCGTCACTCCGCGACGCTGCGCGTGGACAGCACCGGCGATCTGGAGGCGCTGGATCGCAGCTCGGCGCGCGCGTTCGTGGCGGATGCCGTCAGCGAGCGCGCGGCGGACGTGCTGGTGGAGCCGCCGCTCAATGCGTTCTATGGCGCCCGCGGCATCGAGACGAGCCTCGCGTTCTTTCTCACGCTCGGGCGCTACGGAAGCCACGCCGAGCTTCTCGCCAGCCGCGCGGGATGGTCCGCGGCGCTCGCCGAGGCGACCCGGGGTGTGCGCGTGGAGTGCAATGCACACGTCGACGTGATCGAGGTCACGCCCGCGGGCATCGTGGCGCGTGAGGGAAACGATCGGGAGTGGCGCGCTGACGCGCTCGTCATCGCGACCGGCGCATCGGCCGCCCGCGTGCTGCTGGCCGGCGTGGTTGGCGCATCACACCCGCTCATCGCCTGGCTCGCGACCGTGACGACACGTCCGACGTGGACGGTGATGCTGACATTGGACCGCCCGGTCGACGTCGACACCTTTGGCGTGCTCGCGGATCCCGCCGAGGCGGCCATGGTGAGCGCGTGTGCGCTGCCGGCCGGGCGATGGCGAGCGCCGTCGGAGCCGGCGAACGTCGTGCTCGCGTGGCCGACGCCCAACGCCGTCGATGTCCTCGGTGATCGCTCAGCAGCGGAGATCGTGGCCGCGATGATGCCGGAGATCGCGCGGCTCGTGCCGGAGACGCACGGCGCCGTCTCGCGCGCGCGCGTGTACCGGTTCGAGGAAGGAACGCCGCTGGCCGAGCCGGGATTCATCGCGCATCGCGCGCGCGGGCTGGCCCTCGAGGACACGCTGGCGGTTCCGGTCGCGCTGGCAGGCGATTACCTGACGATGCCGCTCGTCGAGGGCGCGGTCGCGAGCGGCGAGGAGGCAGCGGTGCGGCTCGTCAGGCGGTTGCGCGCCTAGCGAGGATCAGCGACGGAACGGGGGCGGGGTGCTGTCGGGCGATGGCGCCGGCGGGGCAGGCTGCACCGAGTCGCTGAGCGGTGGCGGCGCCGCGGGGACACGCCGCACCGGCACCTCGAAGCGGGCGGTGACGGTATCACCTTCCTCGACGACGACGTCGTGCTGAAAGGGCATGAACATGTCGCCGGCGCCGCGCACGGTGACGATGTATGCGCCCTTCTCCACGCGGATGATCTGCGGCGCGGAACCATACGACTGGCCGTTGATGATGATTGGTGCCGTCCCCCCACCGACAGTGACGCTGATCCACCCATAGCGGGCGCCGCTCATGCGAAACGGGGCAGGTCCGACCGGCGAGCGCGCGCGGCCGGAGTCTTCGAGCACGAGGGGCGCGCGCTCGAGCTCGAGCGGAGCGGCCAGGAGCGAATCGGAGACCGCAGCCGGCACTTGCGGCGCGCCGGTATCGCGCTCGGCGATCGAGTCGATCGATGACGGGACCGCGGCGACGGGCTGTGCCGCAACTCCGGTTGAGCCGAATCGCTGCGCCTGCTCGCGAAGCAGCGTGGTCGCATGAACGAGGCCGCCCCAGAATTCGAGCGCTTGCGCGCGCACTGGCGGCACGCCATACACGACGCCGGCCAGCGCGGCGACAGCGATCGTCGACTTCCATGGGAATCCGCGTCGCTTCCGGCGCGACTCATACCGAGGGCCTCGCGCCGTGTTCGGTGAGGGACCTGCCGGCCGCCGGCCGGCGAGCGCCTCCACGAACCCGGTGACGGTGGAGAAGCGCTCCGAGGAGAGCTTGGCCATGGCGCGCCGGAGCGCCGCATCCGTCGTCGCCGGCAGCGCGGCCCGAATGGCGGTGATGTCGGGCATCTCGGCGGAGAGATGCAGCGTGAGCAGGTCCTCGACGCGCGCGGTGTCGAAGGGGCGCACACCGGACAACATCTCGTACGCGACAACCGCCAGCGCGTACTGATCCGCGCGCCCATCGAGCTCCTCACCGCGCCACTGCTCGGGCGACATGTACGCCGGCGAGCCGATGATGCCGGTGCCAGTCGCGTTTCCGGTGGTGTTGCCGAGCGCCTTCGCGATGCCGAAGTCGGCGACCATCGCGTGGCCGGACTCGCCCAGCAGGATGTTCGCCGGCTTGATGTCACGATGAACGACGCCCTGCCGGTGGGCGTGATCGAGCGCCGCGGCGACATCGCGCAGGACGCGCACGCAGTAATCGAACTCGAGCGGCTTCTTGCCGGCCAGGATGCTCTCGACGGTGCCGCCCCGCACGAGGCGCATCGTGTAATAGGCGATCGAATGGCCGTGCCCGACGGCGAAGATCGGAACGATGTTGGGATGGTCGAGCTTGGCGGCGAGCTTGGCCTCGCGCTCGAAGCGGCCGTACGCTTCCGGCGCGAACACCGGATCGAGGGCGAGCACCTTGAGCGCCACCTCGCGATCGAGCGCCCGCTCGCGCGCGCGAAAGACGATGCCCATTCCGCCGCGACCGAGCAGCTCCATGAGCTCGTAGGCTTCGCCGATCGATTCCTGAAGGCGCGCGCGCAGCTTTTCGGTCTGGTCTCCGGAGAACGTCGTGCCGGAGGCGTCGCCGTCGGTCAAGGCGGCGCCGCACTTCGCGCAGATCGTGAGCGAGGCGGACAGCGACGCCCCGCATCGCGGGCACGTCACCGATAGCGTTATGCGCGACGTGACGACGCTCGCGGGGCGAGCGGGAGTATCGGACACGGATGGCCTATGGACGTGCGGTCGTCAGAATGACTGTGCCGACCGTGCCAGGGTCACGTTCCGCGCGAGGTTGAACGAGGATGGCGCGTTCTATATATAAGGAAGGGCCGATTGCCCGAACTTCTCCCGAACCACATGCCGACACTTACCGTCAACGGCACGAACGTCACCGTTCGCGAAGGCGCGACGATTCTCGACGCGGCACGGCAGATGGGCGTCGATGTCCCGACGCTCTGCTGGTATCCGAAGCTGCCGACCGTCGGCAATTGCCGCATCTGCCTCGTGTCGGTGGAGGGCAGCCCGAAGCTGCTCCCCGCGTGCGCGACCGCCGCCACCGATGGCATGAAGGTGACGACGGAATCGCAGGCGGCGGTCGAGAGTCGGCGCGGGGTGCTCGGGATGCTGCTCGAGCGCTATCCGGCTGACCGCATCGAGGAGCGCGGCGCGCAGAACGAGTTCGAGGCGATGGTGACGCGCTACGGCATCCCGCCGCAGCGCCGATCCGGACTCCCGCTCCGCGCCGGCGACGATCGCGCTGGCGACCCGATGATCCAGCACGACATGTCGACGTGCATTCTCTGCACGCGGTGCGTGCGCGCGTGCGCGGACATCCAGGTGGTGGGCGTGCTCGACGTCGCGTACCGCGGTGACCATGCGGAGATCATCGTCGGGGCAGACGGTAACCCGGAGCACGCCGCGTGCACGTGGTGCGGCGAGTGCGTTCGCGTGTGTCCGACCGGCGCGATTCACGACGTGTTGCCGCTCGCGAAGTTCGCGCGGGACGCCATGCAGCAGCCCGCGACGACGGTGCGGAGTGTGTGCCCCTATTGCGGCGTCGGGTGTCAGCTCGACCTCGAGGTTCGCGGTTCCGATGTCGTCCGCGTCCGGAGCCCGTGGATCGAGGAGAACACGCCGAACATGGGCTCGACCTGCGTGAAGGGACGGTTCGGCACCGACTTCGTGTTGCATCGCGACCGCCTGACGAGGCCGCTCATTCGCAAAGGCTGGGTGAAGCGCGAGGGCGGTTGGCGCTTCGAGCCCGAGGCGGGCCAGGTCGCGCGATGGGGCCGGCGCGGCGGACCATGGCGCGACGTCGAGGACGAGTCGAACACGCACAAGGCTCGGCCGAAGATCAATCCGCTGCGCCGTCTTCCCACCGTCGACGGGCCCCTCGGCGATCCGCGCGATCGCGTCGCGACGCCCGCCGATTGGTACGAGCCCTTCCGCGAAGGAACGTGGGATGAAGCGATGGAGATCGTCGCGCAGGAGCTCTCCCGGTTGCGCGATGACCACGGACCGGAGGCGCTGGCGGTGTTCTGCTCCGCCAAGTGCTCGAACGAGGAGAACTACGTTCTCCAGCGGACCTTCAGGGCGGGTATCGGCACCAACAACGTCGACCACTGCACGCGCCTGTGCCATTCCTCGTCGGTGAGCGCGATGCAGCGGGCGATGAACACGAGCGCCGCGTCGGGATCCATGCGCGAAGTCGAGTGCGAGTCGGACGTCATCTTCCTGCTCGGCGCCAACACGACGGAATCGCACCCGGTGTTCGGCGCCGCGCTCAAGCGCGCGCAGCGGCGTGGCGCGAAGCTCATCGTCGCCGATCCCCGCCGCATCGAGCTGGCCGCGCGCGCGGACATTCACCTCCAGATGCTGCCCGGCACCGACGTCGCGCTCCTCAACGCGATGCTGCACCACATCATCCGGATGGACCTGCACGACACACGGTTCATTCGTGAGCGCACCCACGGATTCGATCAGGTTGCGCGCGCCGTCGAGCCCTACACGCCCGAGCGGGCGGAAACCATCTCGGGCGTGCCGGCGGCGCTCATTCGCCGTGCGGCCGAGCTGTACGCTCGCGGCCCGCGCTCGTCGACGCTGTGGGCGATGGGGCTGACACAACATCGCACCGGCACCGACATCGTCACGTCGCTGCTCAACCTCATTCTCGCGACCGGGATGATCGGGCGCTGGGGGGCGGCGATGCTGCCGATTCGCGGCCAGAACAATGTGCAAGGGGCGAGCGACGTCGGCGCGATCCCGATGGTGTACACGGACTACCAGCCGGTGACGGATCCGGCGATTCGGGAGCGGTTCGCGCGGGCGTGGGGCGTCCCCGCCGAGCGGCTTTCCCTCACTCCGGGACTCAAGGTCACGCAGATCGTCACGAAGGGGAGCCCGGTGCGCGGCATGTACATCATGGGCGAGAACCCGATCATCTCCGACCCGGACGTCGCGCACGCCGAGGAGTGGTTCACCGGCCTGGAGTTTCTGGCCGTGCACGATCTTTTCCTCACCGAGACGGCTCGCTACGCGGACGTCGTCCTGCCGGGGGCCTCGTTCGCGGAGAAGGATGGAACGTACGTCAACACCGAGCGGCGGGTGCAGCTCGCTCGTAAGGCGGTGCCGGCGCCTGGCGCGGCGCGCGGGGATCTGGAGATCCTGCTCGACCTCTCGGCCCGCATCGGTCTCCCGACATCGTTCCGGACGGCCGCCGATGTCATGGAGGAGATCGCCAGCGTCACCCCGTCGTGGCACGGCATCACGCACGCTCGACTCGAGGAGACCGGCGGGCTTCAATACCCGGTCGATCACGCGACGCACCCCGGAACCGCGTTTCTCTTCGGCGACCGCTTCCCCACCGCCGACGGCAAGGCGACGCTGGTTCCGGTGGAGTTCCTCCCCCCGGCGGAGCTGCCTGACGATGAGTTCCCGTTCTGGATGAATACCGGCCGACAGCTCTATCACTGGCACACCGGGACGATGACGCGCCGCTCGTTGGGGCTGGATTCGCGCGAGCCCGTGCCCACCGTCGAGATCTCCCCGGCGGATGCCGCAGCGATGGGGGTGCACGATGGCGACGCCGTGCGCGTCACCTCGCGACGGAACAGCATCGAGATCGCCGTCCGCGTGTCACCGCGAGTGGCTCGCCACCAGGTGTTCGTCCCGATGCACTATCGTGAGGCGGCGGCGAATCTCCTGACGAACCCGGCCCTCGACCCCTACGCGCACATACCCGAGTTCAAGGTGTGCGCCGTGCGCATCGAGCCAGTCAGTCCCCGTGGGCGGCGCGCCCAGAGCGCGGAACGGGTCGAGCCGCTGGTGCCGGCGGACTAAGGCAACGGCAAAGACGTCAGACGTCAGAATTCAGATTTCAGAATTCAGGAAAGGCCTGCGGGAAGCCCCGAGTGGCTTCCCGGGGTCGTTTCTGAATTCTGAAATCTGAATTCTGACATCTGACGTCTTTGCCGTTCCTTCCCTAGCATCCTCCCCCCGAACATGCGACTTTACCCGCGCCCGCCGCGCTCCGTGCGGCCACGTCCATCGATTCGACGCAGGAGCAGTCGCGCGTGAAGGCACTCGTGAAGGACACCGCGGGTCCTGGCTTCAAGCTCAAAACCGTCCCAGAGCCGACGATCCGCGATGACGAGGTGCTCATCCGTGTGCGGTGCGCGGGCGTCTGCGGCACCGACGTCCACATCTACGAGTGGGACGACTGGGCGCGCGGCCGCGTGAAGCCGCCGATCGTCGTCGGCCACGAGTTCGCCGGCGAGGTCGTGGCGGTGGGCTCGCTGGTGCGGGATGTCAGCGAAGGCGATCGCGTGACGGCGGAGGGCCACATCGTCGACGGACGCTGCCTCCTCTGCCGCACGGGGAACGCCCACGTGTGTCCGCACACGAGCATCATCGGCGTCGACCGCGATGGATGCTTCGCCGAGTACATCGCGATGCCGGCGGTGAACGTGTGGCACCTCGATGACAACGTCTCGTTCGAGGTCGGCGGCATTCACGATCCAATGGGCAACGCCTTTCACACCGCGTTGACGGCGGAGATTCCCGGTGCGACCGTGCTGGTGACGGGCTGCGGCCCGATCGGCCTGTTCGCGATCGGCATCTGCAACGCGGCTGGCGCCTCCCGCATCATCGCCAGCGACGTGAACGATACGCGGCTCGCGCTCGCCCGCCGGATGGGCGCCGATGACATCGTCAAGCCCCACGAGGCGGAGGCGGTCGTCAAGCAGCACACGGCGGGGTTGGGGGTCGACGTGGTGCTCGAGATGTCGGGTGTCCCGTCGGCCATTCATCAGGCGTTCGCGCTCGTGCGCGTCGGAGGCCGGGTCCAGATGCTCGGGATCCCGGCCAAGCCGATGGAGGTGAACTTCGCCACCGAGGTGATCTTCAAGGGGATCACGATCTACGGTGTGGTGGGCCGCCGGATGTACGACACGTGGCATCAGATGACCCGCTTCCTCCGCTCCGGAGAGTTCGATCCAACGCCCGTGATCACGCACCGCTTTCCCCTCGAGTCCGCCGACGAGGCGATTCGGGCGATCAAGAGCGGGGAAGCGGGAAAAGTCATCTTCGAAGTAGGATAACGAGGAATGAGGACGGAGGAGTGAGGAGCTTCAGGAAGTGGCTCCGCGTGCCCAGTTCCTCACTCCTCCCTGCTCGTTCCTCATCGCGCTTCTCGCCATGAGCCTCAACCCTCGCTTCACGAGCCAACTCACGACCGCGCTCGACCAGCTGCGCGCCGACCGTGTCTACAAGCGGCTGAACCACATCGAGTCGCCGCAATCGGCGCGCGTACGGATGGAAGGGCGCGGCGACGTGCTCATTCTCTCGTCGAACAACTACCTCGGGCTGTGCGACGAGCCGTCGGTGATCGACGCAGGGCACGAGGCGCTCGACACGTACGGGGCTGGCACCGGAAGCGTGCGGTTCATCTGCGGCACGTTCACCATCCACCGCCAGCTCGAGCAGGCGCTCGCGCGCTTCGTCGGGACCGAATCGTCGCTGACGTACGTGTCCTGCTGGAACGCGAACGAGGGGCTCACCGCGACGATCGTCGAGGACGGCGACTTCGTGATCTCCGACGCGCTCAACCACGCCTCGATCATCGACTCGGTGCGACTCGCCAAAGCGATCACGAAGTGCACCACGGCGGTGTACAAGCACTCCGACATGGACGACCTGCGCGCCAAGCTGGCCGCGAACCGCGGCGCGCGGCGGAAGCTGATCTGGACGGACGGCGTGTTTTCCATGGAAGGCGACATCGCGCGTCTGCCGGAGATCCTCGAGATCGCCCGGGAGCACGACGCCATCGTGGCGATGGATGACTCGCACGCCTCGGGCGTTCTGGGCGCTACCGGACGCGGCACGGCCGAGCACCACGGCGTGTTCGGCGAGGTCGACATCATCACATCCACCCTCGGAAAGGCGTTAGGCGGGGCAGCCGGAGGCTTCACCGCCGGCTCGGCGGCGCTCACCGACTACCTCATTCAACGCTCCCGGCCACAGCTTTTCTCGAACGCGCTCCCGCCGACGGTCGCCGGCAGCTCGCTCGCCGCGGTGCGCTACATCGAGACGCACCCCGACCGCGTGCGGCGCCTGCATGACAACGCGCGCTACTTTCGCGCCGCGATCACCGAGGCCGGCTTCCAGCCGCTCGCGGGCGACACCCCCATCGTGCCGATCATCGTCGGGGAGACGTCGCTCGCGATCCGGATCAGCGACATGATGCTCGACGAGGGCATCTTCGTCACCGGCTTCGGCTACCCCGTGGTGCCGCAGGGCCACGCGCGCATCCGGTGCCAGGTGAGCGCGGCGCACACGCGGGAGGACCTCGATGTCGCCGTCGAGTCCTTCACGAGAGTCGGGAGGAAGGTCGGGCTCTTGAAATGAAATGATGAGGAATGAAGTACGAGCACAGGAAAGTGAGGAATGAGGACTGAGGCGTGAGCGAATCGATTGGGGAAGGCATCCGAATCGAATTCCTCACTCCTCAACCCTCATTTCGCATTTGGCACTCGTACCTCACTCCCCATTCTCGACCCGGCATTTCACCTCGATGACGAGCCTCCTCCAGCTCTCGACCTCGTCGCCGTGAACCCGGTCGACGTACGCACTGCACCGGCCCCCCTCGAGCATCCAGGGCACGAGCCAGCGCGAGATGTCCGGAGGCAGGTGCCCGATGACGTCCCCTCCCGGCGCATGCACCCACACCCACGGGTCATCGGTACCGGGAGGATCGGGAACGAGAATGAGGCGATCGCCCGCATGCAAGCGGTGAACGACCTCCGTACGCTGGCCAAAGACCGTGCCGTGGACGGCAGTGCGGAAGTGATCGTTGTGCGGGGGATATGGCGGTGGCTCGATCATCTCGTTCGGTCGCGCCCGTCGTAGCGAGCGCCTCGCTCCCAGGGTACTTTCGCGGACGCCGTGACTCGGTCTCACTCCGCGAGCACTTCGAACCTATGACGACTCATTGTCTCTCGCCGCTTCTCCTGGCGGCATCCCTGTCACTCGTCGTTCCCCAGCCCGCCGCTGCGCAAGCGCCTGCTCCTCGGGAGCATCTCGGATTCGAAGTCGGTGCAGACCGGCAGCTCGCCGACTGGGGGCAGATCGTCGCCTACTTCTCGAAGCTCGCCCTCGCCGCTCCCGAAGTCGAGCTGGACACCCTCGGACCCACCACACAGGGACGGCCGCTCCTTCTGGCGACGATTACCTCTGCCGCCAACATGCGCAAGATCGACGCGATACGATCCGCGCAACGGAAGCTCGCCGACCCGCGGTCGCTCACCACCGAGGAAGAGCGCGCGCTCATCGCCACGCAGCCCGCTGTCGTCGTCATCCAGTGCAACATCCACTCGACGGAGATCGCCTCGGCACAGATGGCGATGGAGCTCGCGCACCGGCTCGTCACGATCGATACGCTGCGCCGGGCGCTGGATGACGTCGTCGTTCTGCTCATTCCATCCGCCAATCCCGATGGCGCACAGATGGTGGTCGAGTGGTACCGCCGGAATCTCGGAACGCGGTGGGAGGGCGGTCCGATTCCATGGCTCTACCACCCGTACGTGGGGCACGACAACAACCGCGACTGGTACATGGTCACGCAGCGGGAGACACGGCTCATCACCGACCTTCTGTACCGGCAGTGGTTCCCCGAGGTCTTCTACGACGTGCACCAGATGGGAAACGAGGGCATGCGGCTGTTCGTCCCCCCATTCGTCGACCCGATCAATCCCCACGTCGACCCAATCATCATCCGCGCCATCGCCCACATCGGCTCCGAAATGGCGCTCGCCCTCGAGGAGCGCGGCAAGTCGGGCGTCGGCGACCAGGCGATCTACGACCTGTGGTGGCATGGCGGTGCGCGCTCGACACCGACCCGCCACAACATGGTGGGCGTGCTCACCGAGGCGGCGAGCGTTCGCATCGCGACGCCCATCGAGCAGGACACGTCGAAGCTGGAGGGGCATTTCCGCGGGCTGTCGAAATACGAGCGGCGCATGAACTTTCCGAACCCATGGCCCGGGGGCCGGTGGACACTCCGCGACATCGTCGACTACGAGCTCATCGCCGCCGAGGCGCTGGTGAAGATGCTCGCGCAGCAGCGGGGGCAGTACGTCGGCAACTTCGTTAGGCTCGGCCGCAAGCAGGTGGCGCTGGGGAAGAGCGGGTCCCCGAAGGCGTTCGTGATTCCCGTCAATCAGCGCGACCCGTCCGCCGCGCGCCGGCTCGTCGAGGTGCTCACGGTCGGGGGCGTGGAGGTCGATTCCGCCGATGACGTGTCGGCCGATGGACGCTCCGTTGGACGCGCGTACGTCGTGCGACTCGATCAGCCCTACCGGGCGCACGCGCTCGACCTGCTCGAGACGCAGCGGTTCCCGAAGCTGGAGCGTTGGCCGGGCGGTCCCATCGAGCGTCCCTATGACGTCGCTGGATGGACCCTGCCATTGCAGCTGGGGGTGAGCGTCGTGCCGGTGGACCGCGTCTCGTACATCGCCCCGCGCGCGCGGTCGGTCGGCGTCGTGGGAACGGACTCGTGCGGCCCGGATGTGAAGCTGAGCCGGGTACTGCTGCACGTGTCGAACACGGCCTGCTTTCGGCAGGTCATCAGCGCACTTCGCCGGTCGAGGCCGGTGGAGGTCAGCGGCACCGGGGGGACCTATCAGGTCGATCGACTCCCCCGCATCGGCCTCT
>DATBIU010000053.1:0-5931 GCA_036556765.1 Gemmatimonadaceae bacterium
CGGGACGGCGGGCGGGCGGCGGGTCGTGTTCGGCGTGATGTTGTCCACCGCCTTCATCTCGCTGTGGATCTCCAACACCGCGACGACGGCGATGATGTACCCGATCGCGTTGGCCGTCGGAGCCCTGTTCGGAACATCGAAGGACGCCGATAACCTGCGCACGGCGCTCATGCTCGGGATCGCCTACGCCGCATCGATCGGCGGCATGGGAACGTTGATCGGCACGCCCCCGAATCTCATCTTCGCCGGGGCGGCCAGCGAGCTTGCCGGTGTGGAGGTTGACTTCGTCAGCTTCATGGCGATTGGCCTCCCCGCGGTCGCTGTGCTTCTTCCGCTCTGCTGGCTGCTCTTGATGGGGCTCTTTCCGGGCCGCGTCACCTTCAGCGACGCGATTCGGGAGGAGCTCCGGCTCCGCCGTTCCGCCCTGGGTCCTCTGCGGGGAGCGGAGCGCGCGGCGCTCACGATATTCGCCGCCACCGCTATCGCCTGGGTGATCCGTGAGCCAAAGGATCTCGGCGTCGTGCGGGTACCCGGTCTCACCGATCTCGTTCCGCGTCTCACCGACGCGTCCGTAGGGCTCATTGGTGCACTGGCGATGTTCATCATCGTCGCGCGCACTCCGGACGGCACGCGACGCCCTGTGCTCACGTGGGTCGAGGCCCGGGGTATTCCGTGGGAGGTGCTCCTGATCTACGGCGGTGGGTTCTCGTTCGCGACCGCAATGGAAACGCAGGGCGTCGCCGCATGGCTGGGAAACTTGATGACGGCGTTCGGGACCTGGCCGACGATCGGCATCTTCTTCGGCGTTGCCGCGATCATTCTCCTCCTCACCGAGCTCGCATCGAACACGACCGTGGCCGCGATGGCGATGCCCATCGTCGCGTCACTCGCCGATGCCGTGGGACAACCGCGCATCACGTTGATGCTCCTCACCACGCTCATCGCCTCGGCGGGGTTCGCGCTCCCCACCGCCACCGCGCCGAACATCATCGTCTTCGGCTCGGGAGCGATTACGGTGCGCCAGATGGTGCGCGCGGGCCTGTTGCTCGACGTGGTGGCGGTGGTCGTCGTCGTGCTGGCGGTAGTCCTGTTCGGATCGCGTTTGCTCTAGCTCAGGTTGCCGGCTCACTCGACTCCACGGTTTCCACCGCACGCTCCCATCGGGCGATCGCCTCGTCCAGCGTCACCCGCGCGTCGTCGAGCTCCGCCCCCAGCATCTGCGCGCGGTTCACCCCGAGGGCCGTCGTGTAGAGCTCCGGGTCTTCGAGCGCCGCGGTGATCTCCGCGATCCGCCTCTCGAGCCGCGCAACGTCCTTCTCGGCCCGTTCCAGCTCTCGGTGAGCCGTCCGACGCGCCGCTCGATCGTCTCGAGCACCGGACGCCGGCCGCCGCATCTGTTGGCGCTCGTGTGTTCGGCGGAGTGACTCCTCCTCTTCCGCGGCGATCGTGGCCGCATGCGCGCGCTCCGCGCTCACGGCTTCCCACTCCGCGAACGTGCCTCCGTAGTCCGTGATACGCTCGCCATGCAGCACCCACGTGCGGGTCGCGGTCGCTCGAAGCAACGCCCGGTCGTGGCTGACGAGGATTACCGTGCCCTCGTAGGCATCGAGCGCATCTTCGAGCGACTCGATCGATTCGACGTCGAGATGATTCGTCGGCTCATCGAGCAGGAGCAGGTTGGCGCGCGCCAGTACGATCATCGCCAGCGCGACGCGCGCGCGCTCCCCTCCCGACAAGCTTCCGGCGATGCGATGCACCTCGTCGCCCGAGAAGCCAAAGCGGCCGAGGTGTCCCTGAATCGCACCGCGCTCCCACGTCGGACGCAGGTCCTGGATGATGTCGTACAGCGTCTTCTCCGTGGGCACCTGCGACATGTCCTGCCGATAGTGGGCGACCACGGTCGACGCACCGAGGCGCAACGTGCCCCGTGTGGGCGTGAGATCTCCAACGATCGCTCTCAACAGCGTGGACTTGCCCGCCCCGTTCGGGCCCACGAAGCCAATGACCTCGCCGCGCATCACCCGCGTGGTGAAGTCGCCAATCAGCGCACGATCCCGCACCCGAAGCGCGACGTGTTCAGCCACGAGCACCTGGTCACCTCCGCGCTGTCCGGCGTCCAGACGCAACGCCATCGCCCCATCGGCCTCGGGCGGCGGCGAGAGACGCGGCAGGCGGGCGAGGCGAGTTCGGCGCCCTTTGGCTTGCGCGCTGTTCTGGCCCGCGATGTTCCGACGGATGAACTCCTGCTCCTTCTCGATGAATCGGCGCTGCTGCTCGAAGGTGCGTTGCTGCGAAACGCGCCGCTCTTCACGCTGGCGGACGAAGTCGCTGAAGCTGCCGGAGTACGCCGTCGCCGTTCCAGCTTCGAAGTGCAGGACGTGATCGACGACCCCGTCGAGGAAGGAGCGGTCGTGGCTGATCAACACGACGGTGTGGCCGAACGCCTTCAGATAGCGCTCCAGCCAATCGGTCGTGTCCAGATCCAGATGGTTGGTGGGCTCGTCGAGCAGCAGCACGTCAGCGGGCGCGACGAGTTGTCTCGCGAGGCCAACACGTCCGCGCTCACCCCCCGACAGTCGCTCGAGTGAGCGCGTGCGCGCCTCGTCCGGATCGAAGCCGAGCCCATGAAGCACCGCGTCCACCCGCGGCGCGTAGGTGTATCCTCCCTCGCGAGAGAAGCGCTCGAGATCGCGATCATACTGGTCGAGCTGCTGTCGCGTGGCGCGCTCACCGATCTCCGCCAGCCGCGCGCCTTGCGATGCCAGCGATGCCTCGAGCGCGAGCAGATCGGCGAACCCGCCCGCGGCGGCCTCCCACACCGTGCTGGCATCGCCGAAGTCGCGGTGCTGCTCGAGGTGGGCGATGCGAAGCCCGGAGACGCGGGCGATGCTGCCGCGCGTCGGAGCAAGCGCGCCGAGGATCACCTTGAACAGCGTCGTCTTGCCGGTGCCGTTGCGGCCGATGACGCCCCACCGTTCCCCGCGGGCAATGGTAAACGAGACATCCTGGAAGATGGTCGCGGCCCCGAACTCGACGGCGAGTCCACCAGCGGTGATTTGCGTCATGCGATGTGCGTCATCGCGCAGTCCACGCGCGCCATTCCGCTTCCGCGAGGCCGATCGTCAACTGGTTGCCGTACCGCACGAGCGGCATCTGGAGCAGCATCGGCTCCTCGACGAGAAGGTCGAGCCAACGCGCGTCCGAATACGCGGCGGCGTGGAGCCCGAGCTCCTGATAACGGCGCGCGCCGGTGTCGATCAGCGCGCGGACCCCGAACTTCTGCGCGAACCGGCGCAGCTCACCGAGCGACGCGGCGCGTTCCGTCAGGTCGACGAAATGCACCTGGATGCGCCGCTCGGAGAAGAACCGCTGCGCCTTTCGCGTGTCGGAGCTCTTTCGCGTGCCGAAAATCTGCACCGAGAACGTCATCCACCCTCACGGACACAACAATCCACGGTGCGGTCCCGCGTAGCCCAGTACGAATCCCGCGACGATGAACACCCACACCAGCACGTAGATCGGGACGAACTTCCACCGCCGCTTCAGCATGTCCTCGTATGGCATCGGCTTTCCGGCCCATTTTCCGCGCGGCTTGTTCGGATGGAAGAACGTCTTGTAGGTCTCGATGGCCGCGACGGTGTATCCCTCCGCCGCCAGCGCGAGGTAGAGCCAGTTGTCGGTGAAGCATGACAACAGGAGCGCGAAGAACGCCGCGATCCCCGGGCTCCGAAAGAACTTGAAGGTCTCGAACCCCTCGAGCGGCGCATCCTTCCACGCACCGCCAAAGGCCGAAATCCACCCACCGATGCCACCGATCGCGACGATCACGGCCCAGGTGGGAAGGCTCACGTTGCGCTGCGCCCATGTGATGCCGTAGACGATCAGTAGCACGGCGGCAAGCCACCCGGCACCAGCGAGCAGCTGCACCTTGCGATCGTGCACGACCGCGCCCTTCACGTGGAACTGCATCGGGATGAAGTACTTCGACTGATCTTCCACGCGCAGGAAGGTCTTCCAGAACTCCGTCAACGCCCGCTCGATGACGTACACCATGCCGAAGAAGACCGTTGCCTGCGACCAGTTCGTCAGGTCGAGCCCGGTCAGTCGGTGTGTGACGATCGCGACCGCCGCCGCAAGCAAAATCGAGCGGACGTATTTCGCCCACGTGAATCCCTCGTGCGGAGCGTCCTTGAACATCCCCCAAGTGGACGTGTGCGCTCCGGCGAGGAGCCCTATCGAAAGTGCCAGCGCGGTGCCCATCCGGTCAGAATCCTTGTGAGCTTGTGAATGCCTGCGGCGACGGCGGTCGCTCGGCGCTGCGGTAGACTGCCTCCACCAGCTCGAGATCGCGACGAGCGAGCGCGAGCGTGAACTCGGGTGGACGATTCTCGCGAAGCGCACCGAGGAAGTCGCGGAACATCGCGCGCGTCCCCGTGAGATCGCGCAGTCCGGGGAACCGCAACCGCCGGCGCTTTCCCAACGCCAGAATGAACAGCCCGTTCGACTCGAACCGGATGGTGCCGTCGGTGCCGTAGATCCGCGACAGGCGCACGCCCTTCAGCAGCGAAGGCACGTTCCACGAGAAGAACAACACCCCAATGGCCCCCTGCGCGTATCGCGCGACGATGAGCATCTCGCGGTCGAGGCCGGCTCGTTGGCCTGGTTGAAAGCCCTCGATCGAGACGATGTCGAGCCCGATGTTGGCCAGGAAGTCGATCCAGTGAATGCCCCCCTCGTACAGAGCTCCGCCGCCGGCGAGCGCGGGATCGTCGCGCCAATCCTGCGTGCGCTGCGTCTTCAGCGCCTTGATGTCGAGAAAACGCGGCTGGCCCACCGTTCCCTCCCGCACCATGGCGCGCAGCGCGCGCAGGACCGGCTTGTAGAAGTAGTTCTCGGCCACCATCACCTGACGAGATGCCTTCCGCGCCGCGGCGTCCACCGCCGCGACATCCGCGGCACGTGGAAACGGGGGCTTCTCCACGATGACGTGCTTGCCGGCCTCGAGCGCACGCAGTGTCCACTCGAGGTGGAACGCTGGGGGCGTGGCGACGAGCACCGCATCGACTCGCCGATCGTCGAGCGCGGCACCATACCCCGCGAACGCACCGGCGCCATTCGTCGCTCGGTTGAGCTCGGCCGCCCGCGCCGCGTCGCGGCTCGCGTAGTACAGACGCACCCGCCCATCGACGGCGCGCAGGGTGCGCGTGTGGGCACGTGTCACCGCTCCACACCCGAGGAATGCGATCCCGACCGGCCGCGCGCCGCGCGTCACGCGGCCATGTCGCGCACGATCGCGTCCCCCGAGCGCAGCGCGATCGCGGAAATCGTCAAGCTGGGATTCACCGCCGCGGATGTCGGCATGACGCTGCCGTCGGTCACCCACAGATTGCGCACGCCGCGATACCGTCCGAGCTCGTCCAGCGGCGATGCCGCGGGATCGCTTCCCATGCGCACCGTGCCCACGGCGTGGGAGAAGGTCTCGATGCCGTGTACGTAGAAGAACCGCGCGCCCGCCCGCCGCAAGACACGCTTCGATTCCCGGAGCAGCGCGCGCCGCGCCAGCAGATCGCGCGCGACGTAATCGTGCCTCACGACGGGTAGCGGCAATCCATACGAATCACGATGGCTCCAGTCGAGCGTCACACCGTTCGTCTGCTGTGGCGTATCCTCGGCAATGGCCAGCAGCCCCGTCACGTGATCGACGCCGAGTGACAGAACGCGCCCCACCAGCGCCGGGACACGAGCCTGGATGAGTCCGATTGGAGGTGCCATCACCTGCTGGATGCACCCGAGCTTGCCGCGCGGGACCGGGATGTCGCGATGGCCAAAGTAGAAATCGTGGATGCCGATCTGCTTGTGGAATTCGCGCGCGGGGTTGGGCGGATGACGGAAGAACCCATACACGAGACCATTGCAGTGCCGCATGAGATA
>DATBIU010000054.1:0-7737 GCA_036556765.1 Gemmatimonadaceae bacterium
TGCGGTGCGGATAGCTAACACCATTGACAAAGACGACATACGGGAACTCTCCTCGAGTGCCGACGCAATACTGTTCGACAGTCGTCGCGACGGAGCGCTCGGGGGGACCGGGCACGCGTTCGACTGGGGGATGCTCACAAATATGCTGGATCAACATCGAGACGACCGCCCGCGGCTCATCCTGGCCGGGGGGCTCACGCCGGCACTCGTTTCGGCGGCCATCGCCGCCGTTCGCCCGGACATCGTCGACGTGTCGTCAGGCGTGGAGTCCACGCCGGGGGTGAAGGACCCTGCGCTCATGCGGGCCTTCGTCAGCGCGGTGCGGGGCGCACCGTGACCGCGAGCACAGGCGCGTCCGATCGGTTCGGAGCGTTCGGCGGACGCTATGTCCCAGAGACCCTGATCCCGGCGCTCGATGAGCTGGAGCGCGCCTACGAATCGGCTCGGCGTGACGCGACGTTTCAGGCCGAGCTGGAGAGTTTGCTTAATAAGTATGTGGGTCGTCCTTCTCCGTTGAGCAGCGCCCCTCGCTTTTCGGAGCGAGTTGGCGCCTCGATCTGGCTGAAGCGGGAAGACCTGAATCACACTGGCGCGCACAAGATCAACAACGTTTTGGGTCAGGCGCTGTTGGCGCGGCGAATGGGGAAGCGCCGGATCATCGCAGAAACCGGCGCGGGGCAGCATGGGGTAGCGACGGCGACCGTGTGCGCGCGATTCGGGATGCAGTGCGTGGTGTACATGGGCGAGGAGGACATGCGGCGGCAGGCGCTCAACGTCTACCGCATGCGTCTCATGGGAGCGCAGGTGATTCCCGTCACCTCGGGGACGCGGACGCTGAAGGATGCTACGAGTGAAGCCATTCGCGATTGGGTCGCCTCGGTCAACGACAGTCATTACATCATCGGCTCGGTGGTGGGGCCTGCGCCCTACCCCCGGCTCGTTCGGGATTTCCAGGCCGTGATCGGGCACGAGGCGCGTGCGCAGATGCTGAGTGAGACCGGCCGGCTGCCGTCGACCGTGGTCGCCTGCGTGGGAGGCGGCTCGAACGCCATGGGGATCTTCCACGCGTTCATTGCCGACGCGGCCGTCGAGCTCGTGGGCGTCGAAGCCGCCGGCCAAGGACTGGACTCGGGCCACCACTCGGCATCGCTCTCGCGCGGCCGCCCGGGCGTCCTCCACGGCTCGCTGAGCTACCTGCTCCAGGACGCCCAGGGACAAGTACATCCGGCGCACTCGATCTCGGCCGGCCTCGACTACCCGGGCGTGGGTCCCGAGCACGCGTACCTGAAGGACACGGGACGCGCGCGCTACGTCGCGGTGTCGGACCACGACGCGGTGGGCGGCTTCGAGCTGCTCGCGCGGCTGGAGGGGATCATCCCCGCGCTCGAGACGGCGCACGCGGTGGCGTGGATCGACTCGCAGCGCGGCCGCTGGAGCGCCGACGCGAACGTGCTGCTGTGTGTGAGCGGCCGCGGGGATAAGGATGTGGCGCACGTCAGCGCCACCACGGAGGCCGGAGTGTGAGCACGCAGTCGCCGCCCATCGCCGACACGCACGAGCTCGCCGAGCCGCCGTTCCCGCCGGCACTCGTCGAGGAGATGCTCAAGGTCCTCGTGAAGGGCATGCGCGCGCACCAGCTCTACCTCCCGAACAACCCGGTGTACCAACGCGCGCTCGAGAACCTCCGGCGCGCGTTTCTCCCCCTCTGGTCGCACGTCGAGGAGATCGCGCTGTCCATCACCGAGGCGGACTTCCGGTGGGAAGGGCGCGCCGTGATGCACGAGGCGAACAAGTCGGAGAGCCTTCCCTGGGTGTTCTTCAAGGACGGCATTCGCGAGCTGCGGCTCATGAAGGGGTTCGAGGAGCAGGAGGTCGTCGGACTGCTCGACATCCTCAAGCGCGTGAAGAAAGCCTCGCCCGAGGAGGACGATCTCCTCACGCTGATTTGGGAAAAGGACTTCACGCTGCTGCGCTATCGCTTCATCGATCTGACGCTCGAAAACAACGCCCCGATCGAGGCGACCGTTCCGGCGGAGCGGGAGCCGGTGACGCCGCCGCAGCAGATGGAGCCGGAGCCCGAGGCACGGCCGGGCATCGTGCGCATCGAGGATCTCGATGCGACCGTCCACTTTCTCGACGAGCAGGAGATCGATTATCTCCGCGCCGAGGTGCACAAGGAGTACGCGAGCGACGTCCGGCGCAACGTGCTCGCGATTCTGCTCGACATCTTCGAGCTGCAGACGGGGAAGCCGGTGCGCGACGAGATCTCCGAGATTCTCGAGAACTTCCTCATGCACCTTCTCTCGGCGGGGCACTTCTCGACCGTCGCCTACGTGCTCCGCGAATCGCAGGAGCTTGCGGCGCGCGCGCGCGAGCTGGACGGCACGCACCGGACCAAGCTCGTGGGGCTGCCCGACCGCCTGAGTGCCGCCGGGCCGTTGTCGAACCTGCTCCAGGCGATGGACGAGTCGGCGACGGTGCCGAACCAGACCGAGCTGAACGAGCTGTTCGAGCAGCTCCGCCCCTCCTCGCTCGGCACCCTGTTCACCTGGCTCGGAAGGCTCCAGCACACCGAGGTGCGCGCGGCGATCGAGGTAGCGGCGGCGCGATTGGCCGCCGCCAACACCGCCGAGCTGGTGAAGCTCATCGGGTCGGCGGATGTCGAGGTGGCGCAGGAGTCAGCGCGCCGGGCGGGTGGCTTGAAGACCGCCGCCGCCGTCGCGCCCCTGGGGAAGCTGCTCACGCACGAAGCGGCCAAGCTGCGCCTCACCGCGGTGCAAGCGCTGGCCGAGATCAACTCGGCGGGTGCGCTCCAGCAGCTGGAGCGCGCGGTCGATGACAGCGAGCGCGATGTCCGCGTGAATGCGGTTCGCGTTCTTGGGGCGCGCGGTCAGCGTGGCGCGTTGCCGAAAGTCGAGGCGGCAGTGAAGGGCCGGTCGCTGCGCGACGCCGACCTCACGGAGAAAATGGCGTTCTTCGAGGCCTATGGCTCGCTTGCCGCCGGCGCCGGCGTCGCCTTCCTCGACAATCTGCTGAATGGGAAGGGATTTCTCGGAAAGCGCGAGGATTCCGAGGTGCGGGCCTGCGCCGCGATGGCGCTCGGCAAGATCGGCACGCGGGACGCGGTCGACGCGCTCCAGCGTGCCCAGGGAGACAAGGATGTGCTCGTGCGAAACGCCGTGAACCGCGCCGTCCGGGGGGCCGCATGAGCCGCGTGGTACGCCGCACTCCATCGCACGGGCCGGCCGCGCAGTCGTCCGCCGACTACGAGCGGGGCGGCGACTCCTACATTCGCCGGCGCGGACGCGATTTCATCATCGCCCTGTACAGTGCCTCGCGGGCCCTCAAGCTCTATCCGCTGGAGAACGCCGCGGTGCAGAATGCGCTTCAGGAGCTCACCGGACTGGCGGGTGACCTGCTCAAGCACGAGCGGGAGCTGGAGCTCCGCGTCTCCGGCGAGTTCATCTTCATCAACGCCACGCGGCTTCGGCTGGACCTCGACAATTACGCGAGCTTCAGCCGCATCCTCACGATGTTCCGTGACGCGGGTGTCGGGGTGTGCCGGGTGGAGGACGGCGCTGGCCCACGCGAGTGGACGTCGCTGCTCACGATTCTTCCCAGCGCCACGACCGTCGACGTGCCGTCGCGATTCGCGCACGTCACCGGGAGGCTCGAGGCCGCGGGCATTCGCTCGTTCATGCTCGCCGGCCCCACCGATACCGACGACGACGAGTTCCGTGAGAAAGCGAAGGAGGCGGCGAAGCGCACCTACGCGCAGTCCGTGACGGTGACGAAGGAAGTGATCAACTCGGTGCGCATGGGGCGAAGCCCGAACATCAAGAAGATCAAGCGCGCCGTGCAGTCGATCGTCGACCAGATCCTCAACGAGGAAACGTCGCTGCTCGGCTTGACGACGCTGCGCGACTATGACGAGTACACGTTCACCCACAGCGTGAACGTCTGCATCTTCTCGGTGGCGCTCGGCCGGAAGATCGGCCTCACCAAGCTTCAGCTCTACGACCTCGGCGTCGCGGCACTCTTGCACGACATCGGGAAATCGCGCGTGCCGCTCGAGATCCTGAACAAGCCGGATGGGCTGAACGACGAAGAGTGGCGCATGATGTCGGCGCACCCGTGGCTCGGCGTGCTCGCGCTCTTCCAGATGCGCGGCCAGGCGGAGCTGCCGTATCGCGCCATGGTCGTGGCGCACGAGCATCACATGAAGGCCGATCTCACCGGCTATCCCAAGCATTTGCGCGACCGCCAGATGTCGATCTACAGCAAGATCGTGGCGGTGGCGGATGGCTTCGACGCGGCCACGTCGCGCCGCGTCTATCAGACCGAACCGCTGACGCCGGTGGCCGTGCTCGCGGAGATGCGCAACAACCCGCGTCGGGGGATGGACCCGGTGATCGTGAAGGCGTTCGTCAGCCTCGTCGGGCACTACCCGGTGGGAACCCTGGTCGTGCTCGACACCTTCGAGCTCGCCGTCGTGCACGCCGTCAATCCAGTGCCGGAGGCGATCTCGCGGCCGATCGTTCGCGTGATCAGCGACGAGCGCGGCAACCTCCTTCACCCCGGCGCCCTTGCCGATCTCAATCAGCAGGACGGCACCGGCCGCTTCCTGCGGACCATCATCAAGCTTGCCGACCCCGAGCGCTATGGCATCCGCGTCAGCGACTACTTCGCCTGACGCGCTCGATCGCCAGTTCGCGGCGCTGCATGCCGCGAGACGGCGCGCACTCGTCGTGTACATCACGGCGGGGCATCCGGGCATGGACGCGTCCCTCGCGCTGCTCCGCGGACTCGATGACGCCGGAGCCGACGTGATCGAGGTCGGCGTGCCGTTCTCCGATCCCATGGCGGATGGGGCGGTCATTCAGGCCAGCTCGCAGCGGGCGCTCGAACAGGGAATGACGCTCGACAAGACGCTGGACCTCATCGCCCGTGCCCGCGTGCGCGCGCCGGTGGTGCTCTTCAGCTACCTCAACCCGCTGCTGGCGAGCCGCGCCGATTTGCTCGAACGGGCGGCGGAGGCCGGCGTTCACGGCGTCCTCGTGACCGATCTTCCCGTGGGGGCGGACCCCGAGCTCGAAGCGTGGCTCGGCGGTGGGTCGCTGGCGTTCGTTCGCCTCGTCGCGCCGACGACGCCCGCCGAGCGCATGGCGGAGATCGCGCGCCACGGGCGAGGGTTCGTGTATCTGATCAGCCGGCTGGGCGTGACGGGAGAGCGGGGCGACGTGTCGAGCGAGCTCCCCGACACGGTGGCGAGACTTCGCCGCGCCACGTCGCTTCCCATCTGCGTCGGCTTCGGCATCTCGCGGCCGGATCAGGCAGCCACCGTCGGACGCCTGGCAGATGGCGTCGTCGTCGGGAGCGCGGTCGTGCGCGCCGCCGATCACGACGTCGACGCCGCCCTCTCCCTCGTGCGCGCGATGCGTACGTCACTGGACGAACTGCCGTGAGTCGCGTTCTCAACCTGTACGCGTGGTCGCTGCGAATCATCGGGCTGACCGTCTCGTTCCTCTCGCTCGTCTACGACGCGCGGTGGGCCACGCACCTCGGCGGCATCGGCCTCGCGATCGTCGTCATCGTCGCGCTGCGCTACCACCAGATCTCGCTCACCAAGTACTCGTCGCTGCACCAGCTGGGGGTCGTCGCGATCAGCGGCGCGCTCCTCATGGGTGCGCCGGCCACGGCGATTGTGCTGATTGTCGGCGTATTCTTTACCGACTGGCTGCTGCTGGTGAAGCCGGCGACGGTGGCGTGGATCAACGCGGGACGGGAAGCGCTGGCGATGGTCGCGGCCTTCGGCTTCTACGCGGTGATGATCGAGAACGCCGGGCTTACCAGCAACCGCCTGCTGTCGATCGACGCGCTGCCGGCGACGGTCGTGTTCGTGTTCGCGTATTTCTTCTTCAGCCGCGCGCTGCAGTACTTCACACTGCTGTACCGCGACAAGCTGCTGCCGGAAGAGAAGTCGCTCATCATGCGCTACGAGGTGATCGCGTTCATCGTGACGGTGGGCGCGGCCTCGATCATCGTGCTGACGGCGACGAGCGTGGGCTTCGCCGGCTCGGCCGTGGTGGCGGTGGTGCTGGCGATGACCGGCCTTCTGCTCAAGCGCATTCTCCAGGATGCCATCGCCGCCGAGGAGCTGAACCAGGTGCGGGCGATGGAGCAGGTGGTGACGTCGGATGCGTCGCTGGCCGAGTCGTTCGGTCGCATCGAGCGGCTGGCGCACCGGCTCGTGGACTGGCAGGAGTTCCGCATCTCGCGCCTCCAGCCCAGCGGCTTGAAGCTCGTGTATCGGAGCGGCGAGGGTCTGCTCGACGTTCCGCGCGATCCGTCGGGCGACAACGCCAAGCTTCGCCGTCTGGCGATGGAGACCGCCCAACCGGTGGTCGTGGCGAACGCGCTGAAGGATGCACGCATCGAGAACCCCACGCCGAGATCGCGCAGCATCGTGGTGATTCCGCTCCGTTTCGGCGATCGCAATGTGGGGCTGCTCGAGATGGAGCACCACAAGGAAGCGTCGTACAGCGCGAAGGAGATCGCCCTCATCGAGCGGTTCGGGAGTCAGCTCGCCACGACCCTGCATATCGATGATCTGCGTCAGCCGCTCATCGAAGCGATGACGCGCGTGTCGAGCCAGCTCGGAACGCTCAACGAGTCGGCGCGGGCGCTGCGCGCGGGCGGCGAAGCCGTCGCGCGTACGATCTCGGACATCACTCGCGGCATTCTCGAGCAGAGCGACCAGGTGGACCGCAGCATCCACGCGACGGAAGCGCTGCACACGGCGACGGAGAACGTGGTGCGCGACGGCCGGGACGCCGCGGGCGCGAGCCGCGAGGCGACGACCATCGCCAGCGAGCATCGCGATACGATCGCCACCGCGATCGACAGGCTGGTGGGCGCCAAGCGGTTCGTGGGAGAGAGCGGGGAACAGATCGACGTCCTCGCGAAGACCACGCGGCGGATCACGGAGTTCATCGGCGTCATTCGCGAGCTCGCCGACCAGACGAACCTCCTCGCGCTGAACGCCGCCATCGAGGCCGCGCGCGCGGGCGAGCAAGGAAAGGGCTTCGCGGTCGTCGCCGAGGAAGTGCGGAAGCTCGCCGAGCAGAGCGCGCGCGCCTCGGACGAGGCGGGGGACATCGTGGTGGGGTTCGAGGAGCAGATGCGTCGCGTCGCGCAGCAGATGGATCGGGGATCGACGATGATGAGCGACGTCGAGGGTCTCTCCGAGGCCGCGCTTCAGGCGCTCGATCGCATCGTCGATGCGACGGCGACCACCTTCGGCCGCGCGCAGGCGATCGAGAATACCTCGCGCGACCAGGAAGCCGAGTTTGGGCGCCTGCGCGAGCGCGTGGTGCGCATCGCCGAGATCTCGCGCAAAACCCGTCAGGGCGCCGAGAACGTGACGGAGACGGCGAAGGACCAGGCGCGCGCGCTGCGAGAGCTGGAGGGCGCGACGGACGAGCTTCGCGGCGTCGCCGCCTATCTGGATGAGCTGACGCGGCGCATCACGAACGTGGGGTGAGGGCGGCGAACCAGGGGATCGAAGGGTCGAAGGGACCGAAGGATCAAGGGATCAAGGGATCGAGGGATCAAGGGATCGAGGGATCGAGGGGATGGAAAGGCAAAACGGGCGACGCCCGTTTTGCTCATCTGATGAGCGCCGCGGCTCCGCCGCGGCGCCTTTCCGCCCCCTTGATCCCCCGATCCCCCCGATCC
>DATBIU010000055.1:0-24151 GCA_036556765.1 Gemmatimonadaceae bacterium
GGTGACGATGAGCCCCTCGAACTTCATCTGCTGCCGCAGCAGCCACCGGAGAATCTCGCGCGACAGCGTGGCCGGCATGCCGCTGGGATCGAGCGATGGAAACGCGACGTGCGCGGTCATCACCGACGCGACCCCGGCCTCGATCGCCGCCCGGAACGGCATCAGGTCGTTGTCGATCAGCTCCTGGCGGGACGCCGCGACGATCGGCGTCGTCATGTGCGAGTCGACGGTCGTCCGCCCGTGGCCGGGGAAATGCTTCGCGCACGCCAACACGCCCTCGGCCTGGCAGGCATCGATCCACTCGCCAGCCAGCTTGGCCACGAGCCGCGGATTGCTCCCTAACGAGCGCGTGCCGATGATGGGGTTCGTGGGCTCGATGTCGAGGTCGCACACGGGGGCGTAATCCCAGTTGATCCCCATGGTCCGCGCCTCACGAGCGGTGAGCCGTGCGGCACGACGTACCGCATCGGTGTCGCCCAGTGACGCGATCGCCGCCAGCGGGGGCAGCCCGGTGGCTCCGGCGATCTGTTGGCCCGCGCCGCGCTCGAGATCGGCGCCAATGAGCAGGGGAACGCGAGAGCGCTGGCGGAGCTCCTTCGTCAGCGATCGCACCGCGTCCTCGACGCCACCGAAGAGGATGAATCCACCCACACCCAGCTGCAGACCCTTCTCGATGAGGGGGCGCTCCTTCTCCCACCCCGCCGTCGTGTCCCAGCGAAGCGCGGGCAGCAGCAGCTGCGCGACGTCGCTCACGCCGGACTCCACTTGCCGAGCAGACGTCGCCCGCGCGCTCCGGTCGCGCCGGGCACGTTGCCCGAGCGGCCCTCGACGAACAGGTATCCCATCAACGCGAACGCGACCGCCTCCTTTGCTTCCCCATCGAAGAAGAGATCGTCGAATCGCGCGACCCGAACCGGCGCCATACGGGCGGCGATCGCGTCGACCAGCGCGGGATTGCGCGCACCACCGCCAGACACCACCACCTCCGTGACCGGCTCGGGGATGAAGCGGCGAAACGCGTCGGCGATGCTCGCGGCGGTGAGCGCGACGGCTGTGGCGACGATGTCCTCGTTGGTCGCGTCGCCGGCGGCGCGGCACCTCGCGATCAGGCGCTCCATGTACGCGCGCGTAAAGAGCTCCCGCCCCGTGCTCTTGGGAGGCGGCGCGGCGAAATACGGCTCGGCCAGCAACTCGCGCACGACAGCCTCGCGGACGCGCCCGCGCTTCGCGAGCCGGCCATCGACGTCATAGGGAAGCTCCGGGACGAGGAGTCGCGTCACGCCGTCGATGACGCCAACCCCGGGCCCGGTATCGAACGCGCGCACGCCCTCGAGCGCGCCTCCCGGCGGGACCACGGTCACGTTGCCGATGCCGCCGAGATTCTGGAGTGCGCGCCACCGCTGCACGTCATGAAACAGCAGGGCGTCCGCGATCGGCACGAGAGGCGCGCCCTGCCCGCCCGCGGCCACGTCCCGCACGCGAAAATCGCTCACCACCCCAATCCCCGTGCGCTCGGCGATCACCGCCGGCTCCCCGAACTGCCAGGTGGAATGTCCCGGCTCGTGCCACACCGTCTGGCCGTGCGAGGCGATCGCGCGCACATCCTCGCGGGCGACGCCGGCATCGGCGAGCACGGCCACCGCCGCATCCGCGAGCCAGGCGCCGAGCTCGAAGTTCAGACGGCAATACTCGCTCGGCGACGCGCCTTCCAGCGCGCGCAGCAGCCGCTCCCGCTGGTCGCGCGTGTACGAGAGCGAGCGGTAGGCGAGCAGCTCAGCCGAGATGTGATCGACTCCGGGAACGAAGCGCGCGACGGCGGCCGAGACGCCATCGAGCGACGTGCCGGACATGAGCCCGACGACAACCGCCGGCGCCAACGGCCGCTCGGCCGCGAGTCCGGGAACGCGGGCGGCGTCGATGCGAAGCGCGGCGGTCACGCGGACGGCGGCGGAGGCGCTCCGGGGACGACGCGACGCACGACACCGCGCGCCGCGGCGAGCAAGCGCTCCGCGTCGTCGCGGGTCGTCGACAGCTTCTGCATGACGATTGCCGTCTTCACGCTGCCGTGCGCGGCATGGATCAGCCGGCGCGCTTCCTCACGCTCGACGCCGCAAACCTCCATCAGGATGCGCTCGCCACGATCGACCAGCTTCTGACTCATCGCGCGCAGATCGACCATGAGGTTGCCGTACGTCTTGCCGAGGCGAATCATCGCGCCGGTCGTGATCATGTTGAGCACGAGCTTGGTCGCGGTGCCGGCCTTGAGCCGCGTCGACCCGGTGACGACCTCCGGGCCCGTGATCGGGACGATTGCGACATCGACGCGCTGCACCAGGTCGGCGGGCGGCGGTGAGCAGGCGAGTATCGCCGTGTGGGCGCCACGCGCGATGGCACGCTCGAGCCCGCCGCGCACGTAAGGCGTCGTCCCCGACGCGGCAATGCCGACGACGAAATCGTTCGCTCCCACCTCTCGCTCGTCCATCGCCGTCGCTCCATCGGCGGCGACATCCTCGGCGCCCTCCTGTGATTTCGTCAGCGCCGGGAACCCGCCGGCGATGATGCCCTGCACCATCTCGGGATCGGTGCCGAAGGTCGGCGGGCACTCGCTGGCATCGAGCACGCCCAGCCGTCCAGACGTGCCCGCGCCAATGTAGAAGAGGCGGCCCCCCGCGCGGAACGACTCCTCGGCCAGCTCGATCGCGCGCGCGATCTCCGCCCGCTGCGTCGCCACCGCCTCCGGCACACTCCGGTCCTCGGCGTTCATCAGGTCGACGATTTCCGCCGCAGACGCGAGGTCGATCCCGGCGGTGCGCGGATTGCGCCGCTCGGTCAGACGCGGATCGAGAAAGGACAGCGTCAATTCACGAGGTGGTTATCGGTTGGAGAGATGGGCGGCCCAGAGCGGATGTCGCGAACGCCGGCGCCCAGCGGTCCGCATTCCGTTATCCGCGCCCCCTGCCCTATCTTACCCACTCACCCATCCCCTCGACCAGTGTGCTTCTCCACCGCCCGGCTCTTCGCGATCGTGCTCGGTGTGACAGTCCTCGCCGCTGATGCCGCCGCGCAGATTCTCCAGCTGCCCGGAAAGCGGCGAGACGTGCTGTGGGTGACGGCGGGTGCCGGATACTACGACCCCGGCTCCATCGCCGATGGCCGCACGAACAGTGACTGGTTGTTTTCCGATGGGATCGCGTGGCGTGGTACCCTCGAGTACGGCCTGGGCGGTGGATCATCGATCGGGCTCGTGGGGACATTTGCACGCATGCCGCTCGAGGTGCGCAGTCGAACGGGCGGACTATCGCAGGATGCCGACGGCGACCTCCTCTCGCTCCAGGCGCTCTTCCACGCCGGCGGAGGCGTGGGACTCCATCAAGTCATCGAGGTCTCGGCGGGGATCGTCGAGTTCCGGAACTTCCGCGCGCGGGATACCGACGATTCGCTGGGGCCACCTGACGGTGACCGCGACTTTACCTTCGCGCTGGGGTATGGGTTCGCGTTTGGATTCTCCGCGCGGACACAGATCGCGCTCGTGCAGGACTTTGGCTACACCTTCCATCAGCGAGACGGTCTCCCCGCCAGCTCCTCGCGCACGACAATGAATCGCGCGACCCGCATCGGGCTGCGCATTGGATTCGGCGGGTAGTGCGCTTCATGTGCCTTCCCTGGAGTATCGCATGATCGTTGCCCAACGCCTTGCGCTCTTCCTCTTGCTCACCGCCGTCGCGGCGTGCCGTCCACGCGCCGCCGAGACCCTCGCCCCGGGGAACGGTCCGTTTCCCGCCGAATGGCGATTCGCCGCCGGACGTGCCGCAGCGTATGCGCCAAGCGCGATGGTCGCGAGCAACGACTCGCTCGCCAGCTTGGCCGGGGTGGAGATTCTGCGACGGGGCGGCAACGCGGTCGATGCCGCCGTGGCCGTGGGGTTCGCCCTCGCCGTGACGTATCCCGAGGCGGGGAATCTGGGCGGCGGCGGATACATGGTGATTCGGATGGCGGACGGGCGCACCGCGACTCTGGACTATCGCGAGCGCGCGCCGCGCGCGGCG
This sequence comes from Gemmatimonadaceae bacterium, assembly GCA_036556765.1. Classification (GTDB taxonomy): domain Bacteria; phylum Gemmatimonadota; class Gemmatimonadetes; order Gemmatimonadales; family Gemmatimonadaceae; genus JAICNG01. The sequence continues at coordinate 4,047 of DATBIU010000055.1, forward strand.
ACGCGAGACATGTATGCCGTGACGTACGACAGCATCCCGCACGCGAGCCTCGTGGGCCATCTCGCCTCGGGGGTGCCGGGGGCGGTCGCGGGCATGGTCGAAGCGCACTCGAAGTACGGCCACCTCCCCCTCGCCGACGTGATGGCGCCGGCGATCCGTCTCGCCGATTCCGGCTTCACCGTCGATTCCGCGCTGGCGCGCTCGATCGAGAACGCGCGCGACCTGATCGCGAGCTACGCCGGTGGCGCCCTGTTCGTGCCTAACGGCTCACCGCTACCACGCGGGAGCCGGCTGGTGCAGGCGGACCTCGCCGCCACGCTCCGGCGCATCGCCGAGCAGGGGGCGCCGGGCTTCTACGAGGGCGAGACCGCGAGGCTTATCGCCGAGGAGATGCGGCGCGGAAGCGGGCTGATTACGGAAGACGATCTGCGGGAGTATCGCCCGGCGTGGCGCGGCCCGCTGGAGGGCACCTATCGCGGGTACCGGCTCATCACGATGCCGCCCTCGTCCTCAGGCGGCGTAACCATGCTCGAGACCCTCAACATTCTCGAGACGTTTCCCGACCTGCCACCCTTCGGCAGCGCCCGATACACGCATCTCCTCGCGGAGGCGTTCCGGCGCGCGTTCGTGGACCGCAACACGAAGCTGGGGGACACGGATTTCGTGACGGCGCCGGTGCGTCAGCTCACGAGCGATGCCTACGCGCTGCAGCTCGCGGCGACGATCGATCCCGCGCGCGCGTCCGTCACCGGCGCGTTCGACAGCGCAGCACGCGAGGGGACTCACACCACGCACTACTCGGTGGTCGACGCCGCCGGGAATGCGGTCGCCACCACGACCACGATCAACGAGCTCTACGGCTCGGGCGTGTTCATTACCGGCGCCGGCTTCTTCATGAACAATGAGATGGACGACTTCGCCACGCGGCCGGGCCAGCCCAATCTTTTCGGCCTGGTGCAGGGGGAGGCGAACGCAATCGCCCCCGGCAAGCGAATGCTCAGCGCGATGTCCCCGACGATCGTGCTCGATTCGGCGGGCGCCGTGCTGCTGGTCATCGGCGGGCGAGGAGGTCCGCGGATCATCTCGAGCACCCTTCAGGTGATCGTCAACGTCCTCGATCACGGGATGAGCCTGGCTGACGCGCTCGCCGCGCCGCGCATCCACCACCAGGCGTGGCCCGACACCCTGCGCTACGAGGTGGACGGCCTCACCGCGGGCGCGGTCGACTCACTCCGCGCCATGGGTCACGCGGTAGCCTCGGGTCGCGCGAACGGACTCGTGAAGGCGATCATGCGAGCGCCGGGCGGGGGCTGGCACGGCGCGTACGATCCGCGATCGACCGGGGGCGCGGCGGGGTATTGAAAGGCGAGGGCGCTAAGGGCGCTAAGGGCGCTAAGAGCGCCAAGAGCGCTAAGGGCGCCAAGAGCGCTGAACTGTTTCGCCCTTAGCGCCCTTAGCGCCCTTCGCGCCCTTAGCGCCCTTCTACGTCTGAATCTGCGCCGCCGAGTTCAGCTTGACGGTGATGTTGCCGCCCGACGGAATGCAGCCGGCGTAGTCGCCGGTGCCCATCGCGATCGCGGTGCCCGCCGCCGCGCCGGTGGCCGCGCCGATGACCGTCGACTTGGTGTCTTTGCCGAGGATCTGGCCGATCACCGCGCCGGCGATCGCGCCACCAATCACCTTCTTCGCATCATCACCCCTCGTCGACTCGCGCGCCGTCTCGGTGGCGACGCTGGTGATCGAGGCGTCGATCGGATAGGTCTTGCCGTTGAAGCGCACCGACTGCACGACGAGACCCAGTCGCGCCGGATCGTTCACGTTCTCCGAGCGCTCCACCGACGTCACCTGGACGACGGCGGTCGCGCCAGCGGGGATCACCGCGCCATTCGAGCCCTGCACGGCGTTGGTCACCGTGGCGGTAAAGCGGTCACCCGGCTTGTGCGTGTTGGTGCAGACGCGCGCGCCCGACGTCATCGCGATCGTCGTGCCCGCAGCGATGCTGGCGACGCGTCCCTCGCTCCCGCTGGGAGCCGTTTCGACGCGGTTGCCGCTGGGCGTCGTGCTTGGCGTCGTGGGACGCGGCGTCGTGGGACGCGGCGTCGTCGGGCGGGGCCGGGTAACAGTGCCCCCACTCGAGGAAGTGGATGGGACGTCACTCAGCTGCGGCTGTGCAGTGTCCTGGTTCGCGAGCTCGAGATCGCGATTGAGCGCCGCGGTGTCGCCGGCCAGATCATCGCCATCATCGCGACAGGCGCCAACCGAAAGAACCGCCGCGAGCGCCAGCGGGGTGACAGCCCACCGGATATATTTCGACATATCGCCTCCCTCTAGGGTCGTACTGCGTTCTCTAAACGCTTGCAATCTCTGTCGGTTACGCGCGTGGCCGCTCTGCTGACGTGCCGCGCGCATTCATGACATCGGGGCAAGGGATGTGCCAGCCATGAAGGCTCTCTGGCAGCTCCTCCCCTACTATCGCCCCTACCGCGGCCGCTTCGCGGCGGGCCTCGCGCTCGTAATTCTATCGTCGGGGCTCGCCGGTGTCATTCCCTGGCTGCTGCGCGAGGCGATCGACGGGATGCGGGCGGGGGCGCCGCCATCCCGGTTGGGGCTCCTCGCCGCCGCCATGGTGGTGATCGCCGTGATCGGCGGCGCCGCGCGATACGGCATGCGCGACCTCATGAACGGCGTCTCGCGCGCGATCGAGTACGATCTCCGCAACGCCCTGTTTCGCCACCTCGCGTCGCTGGACGCGCCGTTCTTCGCCGCGATGCGGACCGGCGACCTGATGGCGCGCCTAACGAACGACCTGAGCGCCGTGCGCATGGCGGTGGGTCCGGCCATCATGTACCTCGTCAACACGATCGCCGGCGGCGCGTTCGCGCTGGTGTTCATGCTCCACATCGATCCCGGCTTCACGCTCGTGGCGCTCCTCCCGGTCGCTCTGCTGCCGGTGATCATGGCGAAGGGCGGATCCGCCATCCACCGCCGCTTCGAGGCGGTGCAAGAGCATTTCTCGACCATGACCACGCGCGCCCAGGAGAACATCGCCGGTGCGCGCATCGTCCGCGCCTATCGACAGGAAGCCCCGGAGATCGCGCGGTGGCACGCCATGAACGAGGAGTACGTTCTCCGAAACATGCGCCTCGTTCGTCTGTGGGGGCTGCTCAATCCCGGCTTCTCGCTCCTCGCGGGACTCGGGGCGGTCGTGGTGCTCGGCTACGGCGGCCGCCTCGTGCTGCAGGGGGAGATTACCGTCGGCGCGCTGGTCGCGTTTGGCTTGTATCTTGGCATGTTGACATGGCCGCTGATCGCGCTCGGCTGGGTGACGAACCTCTTCCAGCGAGGCGCCGCCTCGATGGTCCGCCTGAACGAGATTTTGCACGCGCGATCAAGGCTTGCCGAGGCGGCCTCGCCGCGGTCGCTCCCGCCGGTGCGCGCCGGGCGCGGGATCGAGTTCCGCAACGTGGGGTTCCACTACCCCGTACGGGCGGGTGAGGCACCTCGGTGGGTCCTGCGCGGGGTGACCTTCTCCGTCCCGCCGGGGGGCACGCTCGGGGTGGTCGGCGCGACGGGCAGCGGCAAGAGCGCGCTCATCGATCTCATACCGCGAATCCACGACCCTCAGGAGGGCGACGTTCTCATCGATGGGATTCCGATTCGAGAGCTGCCGCTGGCGGCGCTGCGGGCCGAAATCGGCTACGTGCCGCAGGAGACCTTCCTCTTCAGCGACACCATTCGCGCCAACCTGGCCTACGGCGCGGACGACCCCTCGGCAATCGAGGGGGCCGCGTCCGTGGCGCAGCTCGATGAGACGATCGCGGCGTTTCCCAAGGGCTATGAAACCCTTTTGGGTGAACGTGGTATCAATCTCTCCGGCGGCCAAAAGCAGCGGGCCGCCCTGGCGCGCGCTCTGGCCCGGCGTCCGGCAATCGTCCTGCTCGACGACGCACTCTCGGCCGTCGATTCCCACACCGAAGCAGAGATTCTCCGGGGCCTGCGGGATGCCCTCGGGGGTCGCACGGCCATTATCGCCTCACACCGGATCAGCGCCATTCGTGAAGCGAGCTGGATCGTGGTTCTCGACGCAGGGCGAGTGGTCGAAGCAGGACGCCATGCCGAGCTGTTCGCGGCCGGCGGCCGGTATTGGGCGTTGCTCAACCGCCAATTGCTCGAGGATTCACTCGAGGGCGAGCGGGATGTCATGGCACCGGGTGCCATTTCTGGATAACATTTGGACGCCATGAAATCGACGCTGGCCGACCAGCTCAAGCCCGACGCGCGCTCCCTCGAGGAGCGATTGGCGCATTTCGAGGAGCAGCACCTGCGCCTCTCCCGCCAGATCGCGGAGCTGCGGAACGAGGATGCGATGAAGACGCAGTTCCTCGCCAACATCTCGCATGACCTGCGGACGCCGCTCACGGCGATCATCACGCACGCCGAAATCCTCCGCGACGGAATCCTCGGTGAGCTCAATCCCCGGCAGCGTGAGAGCGTGATCGGGATGATCAATGGCGGGCGTCAGCTGCTCGAGATGGTGAGCGACATTCTCACCTATGCGCGCAGCGCCGCGAATCAGCTCACGACGTCGCACACCGAGTTCACGATCGAGGGGCTCATCGACCAGGTCACGACGCTGAACGGGCCGCTGATCGCGAAACGGGCCCTCTCGCTGAGCATCGACGTGGCCGCGAATCTGCCGCCGGTGCATGCCGACCGCGACAAGATTCACCACGTGCTCAGCAATCTCCTCGGCAACGCCATCGATTTCACTTCGTCAGGCGGCCAGGTGTGGATCCGCGCCGCCATGGCCACCGACGAGCCGCGGCCGACGATCTTCGTCGAGGTTGGAGACACCGGGATCGGGATCGCGCCCGAGCATCACGAGCTGGTGTTCCGCGAGTTCGCCCAGGTGGACGCGTCACCGTCTCGCGCGCACCACGGCACCGGTCTTGGTCTGGCGATCGCGCGCAAGTTCGTCGAGCTCCATGACGGACGCATCTGGGTCGACAGCGCGCTCGGCGAAGGAAGTCGCTTCCGCTTTACCCTTCCGTGCCAACCGCGCCAGACGGAGTGACGTCAGAGCAGGCTCACGTACTCGTGGTCGAGGACAACGCGCTCGTCACGAGCGCGACGCGGATTCTGCTCGAGGACGCGGGGTTCCGCGTCAGCACCGCCGCCACGCTGTCCGAGGCCCAGCGCATCGCGCAGAGCGATGCACCGGCGGTGCTTCTGCTCGACCTTCGACTGCCCGATGGCGACGGCCTCTCGATCCTGGCGCGGTTGCGGGACGCCGGCGTCCCTGCGCCGGTCGTGGTCGCCCTCACCGGACGCGATGAGCCGGAGGTTCGCGCGCGATGCCTGCGCGCGGGATGCGTGGAGGTGTTGTTGAAGCCGGTGGACATCCGCGCCCTGGCGGGGCGCATCCGGTCGTGGCTGGAACCCGGCGCCGCGTCGACCTAACGAGTGTCCTCGTAGTAGGCGTCGAGGCACAGCGTGACCACCTCGTCGAATACGCGACCGGTTTCCTCGCGCGACATGACCCGCAGCTCGGGCCGGGTCGCCCACACCTTCTTGAACAGAAGGATCAACTCCTCGGCGCGCACACCCTGCCCGTGCGCTTCCCGGCAGAGCTTCCGCAGCTCGTGGTTGAGATCGCCGTTCGGCGTGCCCTGCCCGCCGTGAAGCGCCAGGTCGAGCGCGCGATCGGTCGCGCTCGTCAAGTGTCCGGGAAATGCGCGGCCAGCCGGCGCGTGCTCGAACTGCATCGGAGGCCTCCGAGAAAAGGGCTTGCGCCATGGGGAATGCAAGGATCGCGCGGCGGCCAGGCGGACGTATACAATGGGCGCCTCCCTGCTGTCAACCTACTGTGCAACAAGAGCTTATGCGTACGGCCCATACGTTTTTATGTGCGCGCTGGGACGCTGTTGTGTACGCCGCCGAACGCAAGCGACGGCTTTATCCGGTCGCGGTCCTCAGGGCGTGCGCGTAGGAGTCGCGAACGATTCGGTAGCATTCGCACGAGGCGGCCTCGAGGGCCTCCCGATCCAGCACCTGAACGTGACCTCGCGAGTATCGAATGAGGCCGGCGCTCTGCAGCATCCCGGCTGCCACCGTGACGCTCGCTCGGCGTACCCCCAGCATAATCGCAAGAAAATCCTGCGTCAGTCCGAACTCCCCCTCGCCGACGCGATCGTGCGTCATCAACAGCCAACGCGCGCATCGCTCCGACAGCTCGTGGCGCCGGTTGCAGGCGACGGTCTGCGCGGTTTGCTCCATTAACGTGTGCGCGAATGCCAGCACCGCGACGCGAAGACCGGAGTCCTCATTCATGAGCGCGCGAAACGCGGGCGCCGGCATTCGCAACGCCTGTCCCTTCACCTGGACCAATGCCGTGATGGTCGTCGCGTCGACGCCGAGCGCCACCGGCACGCCGACGAACCCCTCGCTACCGATGGTGGCCGCCTCTACCGGCCGGTCATCCCCGGTCGGAACCACGAGCGACACGACGCAGCTTCGAGGAAAATACACCGACCGAACGGGTGCCCCTGCGGACCACAACACATGCTTGCTCGGCAGGTCGAGCAGCTCGAGCTCGTTCAGCAGCCGCGCGTACGTGGCGGGATGGAGTAAACGGAGCAGGCGGTTGCGCTCGCTGCTCTGACCCAGGTCCTGAAGGCCCGGTTCTACGATCTTCGTTGGCATCGACCGATGCTCCACTGCCCTGCGTGATCACTCAGCAGTCGGCAGGGGGGTTCAGCGCGAGACCCGCGAACCCGGCGTCGATCGATGAATGCGAGGCCACGAATGGCCAGATCGCGAATGTCCCGTTGTCAATATAGCGACGCAGCCGCAGGGGACAAACAGCGCCTGATGGCGCTGGAGTTAGGTACCTCGCCGAGCGCTCAAATGCGATTGCGGAGCGCGTCAGGCGTCCATCGCTGCAGATATCCGGCGAGCACGGTGAAATAGTCCGTCAGCATCAACGCCCCGACGATGATCAGCAGCACGCCCCCGGCGCGGCTCACCCATACCACGTGACGCCGCACGCGCGTGAAGAAGGAAAGGAAATGGTTGATCGCGAGCGACGCGGCAAGGAACGGAACCGCGAGCCCGAGCGAGTACGCCGTCAGGAGGCCAAGCCCCCGCCCCAGATCCGCCGAGCTCGACGTGTAGATGAGGATCGAGCCAAGGATGGGACCGATGCACGGCGTCCATCCCGCACCGAAGGCGATGCCGACCAGCACCGTGCCCAGGTATCCAATCGGCTTGTCGGCGAGGTGGACACGGCGCTCACGCGCGAACGCGGCGATATTGAACACGCCCAGCAGGTAGAGCCCGAACACGATGATCAGCACGCCGCCGACGCGACTGATCCACTCGCGATAGACGAGGAGCGCGCGCCCGAGCACGGTCGCGGTGGCGCCCAGCGCGAGGAAGATGAGGGTGAAGCCGAGGATGAACAGGAGGGAGTGAATCACGGCGACGCGGCGCGTCTTCTGCACTTCCTCCAGCGTCAATCCGGTGATAAACGTCACGTAGCTCGGAATGAGCGGCAGGACACACGGGGACAGAAAGCTCAGCAATCCGGCGGTGAACGCGATGACAATGCCCAACGAGGCTGTTTCTTCCATGCAGGCTCCGCGGGTGGAGCGCCGGCGCCGAAAGCGCATGGGCCGGGTGCTCCGGTGGTACTACTCGCTCAAATACGGTGCGTTCCGACGCGAGCGGCGGCCGCGAGACGACCGCCGCGGCCTCGTCGCACTCCAGATCGACGCGCTCGCCTACTCCGACCTCCGGCGCGCGCTCGAGCTCGGATATTGTCCGACCATCGCACGGCTGTTGAATGACGAGGGCTTCCACCTTCGTCGGTGGTTCTCCGGTCTCCCGTCGGCGACACCGTACTGCCAGGCGGGGATCTTCCACGGCGAGAACGACGAGATTCCGGCATTCCGGTTCTACGATCGACGCGCCCGGCGGATCATCACCTGCAACGCGCCGGACGGCGTGCAATATATCCGCGATCGCATCCATTCGCCCGGAGCGCTCGCGGGAGGCTCGAGCTACGTCAACCTGCTCGACGGCGACGCCGACACCGTGGCGTTCACGATCGCGACGCGCGAGCGATCGTCGATCTTCCGCCGGCTGGGCGGCTTGCGCATGGCGCTGCTCATCCTCGTCCACCCGGTGCGCGTCGCGCGCATGGGCCTGCAATCGGTGGCCGAATGGCTCCGCGAGGAATGGGAACGCCTGCGACATGAGCTCGCGGGCCAGGCCACGCACGCCGAGGGCATCTTCCCCTTTCTTCGCGTGTTCACGAACGTGGTCGTCCGCGAGCTCCAGACGATGGCGATCATGCTCGACATCTACCTCGGCGTCCCCGTCATCTACAGCACGTTCATGCAGTACGACGAGCTCGGCCATCACTTCGGCCCGTCGAGCCGGGTGTCCCTGGCCGACCTGCGGCGGACGGACGCGCGCATCAAGGAGATCTACCGCATGATCGGCGCGGTCAGCTCGCGGCCGTACGATCTGGTGATCTTGTCCGATCACGGCATGACCCCCGCGTCGAGCTATCGCGTGCGGTTCGGGGAATCGCTCGGCACCACCGTGCAGCGGATGCTCGAGGGGGACGCCCGAAACGCCGGGATCACGCCGCTCTCGAGCCTCATGAGCGTTGCCCCGCCCGGCGAGTACGTCGACATCGGGGCCCAGATCGTCGACGAGGCCGCCGCCGCCACCGACGATCGGCACGTGCGCACCGGGCGTGTGCTGCGCCGCGTGCGTGACTGGCTGCGCAGCCGCTACGGCGTGCGCGAGCTGGTATGGCCGCAGAAGTACTGGGTGAGCGAGCGACACGACGTCGTAGTCACGTTCAGCTCATCGCTCGCGCACGTGTACTTCGCCGACTCCGAGGAGGCGCTCGCGCTGCCCGACATCGCGCGCGACCGTCGCCGCACCCACCTGTACGCGTCGCTGCTGGCGCACCCCGGCATTGGCGTCCTGTGCGTGCGCCTCGACGACGGGGTGCACGTCGAGACGCGCACCGGCCGCGCGCTGATCGTCGGCGAGCAGCTGGAGCTGCTCGAGGGGACGAACCCGATGGACCGGTACGGGATGGAGCCGTGCGTCCTCCGCGCCGTCGCCTCGCTCGTCAGGCAGCCCAATGCGGGCGACATCGTCATCTTCGGCGCCTACGACGGCTACGACATCATCTCGTTCGACGACCAGGTCGGGGCGCACGGCTCCGCCGGCGGCGACCAGGTGTGGCCCTTTCTCGTCACGCCCCAGACGGTGGACGTCTCCGCCGAGCGGATCGAGGACGCCCGCGACATCCATCGCGTGGTCATGACCAGATGGGCGACGACTGACGAACGAGGAGTGAAGAGTGAGGAAATCGATCGGTTGCCGCTGAGACCGGCACCAGCGCGGTAGACCCGCTCTCCGCACTCCCCACCCTATCCCGCTCACCAGCAGACGATTGACAGGTAAGCATATGCTTACCTAAAATATCGGCGATCGTCGGCATCGATCCGCCCACCCTCCCTTTCACGGAGACATCATGTCCTCGCTCCGCGCGGCCCTCGTCGTCCTCGCCATCTGCTGCGCCTTTCCGCGATATTCGCCCGCGCAAGCCGACACCGGGGCCGCGGCCGCCCCCCGGCTGCGACTGCAGTCCTTCAGTCTGATCGTGCGCGACTACGACGAGGCGAAAACGTGGTATACGACGAAGCTCGGGTTCGCCGTCATCCGGGACCAGGTGTTCGGGATCGGCGATCGGTTTCTCATGGTCGCCCCGCCAGGGCAAACCGATGTGGGGATCGTGCTGCAAAAGGCGGTGGTCCAGCGCAATCCGGCTGAGCCGGAGATGCCGACGGACTACTCCGATCGCATCGGCAAGCAAGTCAACGTCGTGCTGCGCGCGAGCGACGTTCGGGCGTACGCCGACTCGCTCGTGGCGCGTGGCGTGCGCCTCACCGCGCCGGTGCGCGAGATGCCATGGGGCGCCCAGACCACGTTCACGGACCTGTACGGAAACTCGTTCGTCGTCGTGGGGCCGGCGCGGACCGCGCGATGACGCGTACGCCGCGCGTGGACGCTCGAGATCCATTCGGCGCGCTGTCCGACCCCACGCGGCGGCGATTGCTCGATCTCCTCTCACGAGGTGAGCGTCCGGTGAACGACCTCGCGCGCAGGTTCAACGTGACGCGGCCCGCCATCTCACAGCACCTGCGCGTGCTTCGGGAAGCGGGGATGGTGCGCGAGGTGCGAGTGGGACGGCAGCGCCGCTACCGACTTCGGGCGACGCCGCTGCGCCACGTGTACTCGTGGATCCGGAAGTACGAGGTCTTTTGGGACGCCCGCCTCCGCGCACTCGCCGACACGCTGGACCGGGAGCCGTGAAAGGCATTCATCGCGAACTGCTCCTCCCACACCCGCCAGCGCGAGTGTGGCGCGCGCTGACCGAGCCACGCCTCCTCGCGCTCTGGCTCATGGAAGCCGAGGGGTTCGAGCCTCGCCCCGGGTGCCGCTTTCGATTTCGCACGAAACCGGCCCCCGGGTTCGATGGCACCATACACTGCGAGGTGCTCGTCGCCGAGGCGCCGACCAGGCTCGTCTACACCTGGGTGAGCGGCCGGCGGCGGACGCGTCCGACGACGGTGCGCTGGACGCTGCGCGCGGAAGGGCCCGGCACGCGACTCATGCTCGATCACGACGGATTCCGCGGAGCGGGAGGGTTCCTGTTGCGGGCGATGCTCCGCCGCGGCTGGGGACACAAGCTGCGCGACTATGTGCCGGTGTTGGTGGATCGGCTCGCGAGCGCGAACGACGACGAGGCGCTCGTCGATCCCACCGGGCTGCTCGACTGTCAGCGCCCGGCTCGCTAACTCAGCCGCGCGGCAGCATCCACGGTTCGCGGACGAGCTCCTCGCGGAAGCGCTCACCCGTGAGGCGCTCCGGATCCTCCTCGTCCCCAGCCCGGCGCTGCACGCCCCGAACGACGGCCTCGACGGTGGCGATTGGCGCGTCCGCCTCGGCGGTTACGCTCGCCTCCCACCGGCCCCGATCGTGCCCCTTGAGCACGAGCCGATAGCGCGCCGAGTACACCACATGTCGCGAGACGCCGTTGGCCGGGCCCGACTCATTGCCGGCGGCGTCCGGCCCGACGGCAACGACGGCGACGCCGGTCTCGTGACCGCCCTGACGGAGTGGTCGAAACAACCGCACCTCGTCGACGCGCTCCGCTGGAATCTGCTCGGCAATCGCCAGCAGAAACCGCCGCCTCGTGTCGTCGCTCATCGAGTGACCGCCTGCGTCGCCCCCGCCCGCGTGACGCCGCGCGCCGCGATCTCACGCTCGACGTACAGCCGAAGGATGTGCATGAAGTCCTGCGCATTGGTGACGACGCCGAACGCTTGATGCGTTCCACGGTCCTTGAGCTTGCTGACGACGAACTCCGATGAATCGACGCAGATCGTCGGCAGCTCCCGCAGGGAGCCGTCACGCTCGGTGACGAACGCCGGGAGCATGTTCCCGGTGGCGATGGCGTGCAGCGCGGTGGCGATGAGAATCGCCATCGTGGCGCGAACCGCATGGGCGCGCATCGCATCCTGCGCCTCGAGATTGTCGGTGATCACACCCGGTAGTGGACCGTCATCGCGGATGGATCCGGTCAGCACGAAGGGAATCTCGTGGACGACGCACGCGTGCATGATGCCGTCCTTGATGATGCCCTGCTTCACCGCCTCGGCGATCGAGCCGGCCGCGCGCACCTTGTTGATCGCGCGCATGTGCAGCCCGTGTCCGCCGGTCGTGGCCTCCCCGCTTCCGGTCATGCCCAGCGTGGTCCCGAAGATCGACGCCTCGATGTCGTGCACCGCCACCGCGTTGCCGGCCAACAGCGCGCCGACGAAGCCATTGGCGATGAACCAGACCATGTCGGTCCGGGCGCGCGAGTGCACGAGGGCCGGGCCCGTGACCCACACCGGATAGCCGCCGCGATCGCGCTCATCGACGAGAATGCGCGCCATCAGCCCGTAGTCGATCGGCTTCTCGCGCGACACCTCGCTCGTCATGAACTTGAACTCGCCCTCTGCCGTCTCGCCGAGGAATGCGCCGGCGTGCACGTAGATCCCTTCGCTACCGTCTTCCTTGTGCCCCACGGCGACCGCGTCTCCTGTGCGGACGCGGCGGCCCTCACGAACCCAGAGCTCGCCGGCCGCATCCCGCACGAGCGCCGCGTCCATGCGGGGCTCGCGCGGCATGCGCCACTTGCCGTCGACCTTCACGTAGGTCGGCAGATTGGTCGTCGAGAAGAACCCGTCAGGCAGCACGCCGTCAGCGGGTGCCGCCACGAATCGGGCATTCGCCGCCTGCGCGAAGCGCGGCGCGTCGAAGTCAGGGTGTGAGAAGGGAGGCACGCAGGAAAGATGGCGTGGCCGCGGCGACGGATTCAACCGTCATTCGTACAGATCTTTCGGGTCGGTATCGCGGAGCTCCACCAGAAAGTCGGCGATGCGCCCGACGACGGCCTCGGCGTAGCGCGCGCCCTTGGCGGCGGTGGCTCGCGACGGGTCGCCGATACCGGTGTCGGCGGTCACTCGAGTCCAGGCACGAGGGGACCAGGCCCAACCCTCGCGCATCGCGCGTGGACGCGGGCGTTTCGCCGCCCCCGCGCCCGCTTCGCCGAGTGGGCGAACGAGGTCGGGCGCGACGTGCAACATCACGCTCGTCTCGAGCTCGCCGGCGTGGTCTCCCGATTTCTCGAAGAAGCCCGCCGGGTCGACGACCTTCCACCAGTCCACCGCGCAGATGAACACCTTCGTCCGCGGCGAGACCTCGCGAATCATCTGCCGAAAATCGTTGCCGCCATGGCCGTTCAGGAGAACCAGCTTTCGCAGTCCCTGCCCGTCCAGCGCCTCGACGACATCGCGCAGCACGGCGATCTGCGTCGACGGATTCATGTTGATCGTCAGCGGGATGTCGAGCTGTCCGGTGTTCACGCCGAACGGTACCGTGGGAAGCACGACGACCTTCGCCCCACGCTCCCAGGCGACGCGCGCCGCCTCGGCCGCGATCCAGTCGCACTGCACGTTGTCGGTCGCGTACGGCAGATGGTAGTTATGCGCCTCGGTCGCCCCCCACGGGAGGATCGCGATCTCATACCGCGCTGAGGACACGGTGCGGTACGTCGACTCTGCGAGGATATAGGGACGAGTCATGGAAAGGCGAGTGCGGAGTGCGGAGTGCGGATTGTCTCAAGACCTACGCGGTCGCCTTGGGGGCGACGTTGAAGTTCACTCGCAATCCGAAATCCGCAATCCGCAGTCTCACGAGGGCTAGAGGAGCGAGACCGGATCCCGATCGACGACGACCCTCATGTCGTGGGCCGCCGGCACCTCGAAGCGCTCCAGGAAGTACCGTGCGACACGCGTCATCGACCCGGCGTGATCGGATTTCAGCAGGAAATGCCAGCGCCATCGGCGCTTGATGCGATCGATCGGGCAGGGGGCCGCGCCCACGACCGTGACCGGCAAGTCGGGCGCGCGGTCGATGAGCTCGCGCATCCAGTCCGCCCCCGCGATGGCGACGTTCGCGGCCGGCTCTTCCGCCAGGCCGCTCACGACGACGTTGGCCAGTCGGGTAAACGGGGGATAGACCGGGCTGCGTCGCGCGGGAAGCTCATCGGCTACGAACGCGCGGTAGTCATGCGTGATGGCGCACCGCACCGCGTGGTGCGCCGGGACCCGCGTCTGAATGATCACCGACCCGCCTTTGGGCCCTCGCCCCGCTCGTCCCGCGACCTGGCTCAACAGCTGGAAACTGCGCTCGGACGCTCGAAAATCGGGGAGGTTGATGCCGACGTCGGCGTCCACGACGCCCACGAGCGTCACGTTCGGGAAGTCGAGCCCTTTCGCGATCATCTGCGTGCCCAGCAGAATGTCGACCTCGCCACGACCCACACGGTCGAGGATGTCGGCGTGCGCCCACTTGCCAGTCGTCGTGTCCACATCCATGCGAGCGATGCGGGCCGCCGGCCAGCGCTCGCCGAGGAGTCGCTCCACTTGCTGGGTGCCCAGGCCGCGCTGGCGCACGGTGCTGCCCCCGCATCGCACGCAGCGCGTGACCAGGGGCGCCTGATGAAGGCAATAGTGGCAGATGAGCCGTTCGGGCGCGCGGTGGTACGTGAGCGTGATGCTGCAGTTCGGACAGGACACGACGTAGCCACAGTCGCCGCACTGCACGAACGACGCGTACCCCCGGCGGTTCAACAGGAGGATGCTCTGCTCTTCCCGCTCCAGCCGCTGCTGGAGCGCGCGCTCGAGCGGCTCGCTCACGATGGCGGAGAACTCGCTCGTGATCTCGCGCCCCTTCCGCCGGAGGTCCACGATGTCGACCGTCGGCATGCGGCCGGCCCCGACGCGCTCCGGCAACGTGAGCAGCTGGTATTTCCCACTCTCGGCGTTCTGCCAGCTCTCCAGGCTCGGTGTCGCGCTGCCGAGCACGACGAGCGCCCCCTCCTCCCTGGCTCGCACGACCGACACCTCACGCGCGTGATACCTCGGCGTCTCTCCATTCTTGTAGCTGCCTTCGTGCTCCTCGTCCACGATCACCGCGCCGAGGTTGTCGAGGGGGGCGAAGATCGCGGAGCGCGCGCCAACGGCGATCCGCTTTTGTCCGCGCTTGAGGGCAAGCCACGCGTCGTACCGCTCGCCGTCGCTCAGGGCCGAGTGCAGCACGGCGATGCGATCGCCGAACACGGCGCGGAAGCGGTCGACGGTCTGTGGCGTGAGGGCGATCTCCGGCACGAGAACGATCGCGGTCTGATTCCGGCGATCGACGATCTCGCGGAGCAGCTCGATGTAGACCAGGGTCTTTCCGCTTCCGGTGACGCCGTGAAGCAGGAAGACGTCCCCCGGCTTCGCGGCCACGAGCGTGTCGATCGCCGCGCGCTGCGGGGCGGAGGGGATGTGGCGCTCCGGCGCGAGCGCACGCCGCAGCGCGAACGGATCGCGCTGCACGACGGATTCTTCGAGGGCGAGCAGCTGCTTCTCGACGAGCGCATCGAGCACGCCGCGCGAGACGCCGAGGTGGTCCATCAGGTGCACCGCCGGACTGCGACCCCCTAACGATTCGAGCAGCTCGTACACCGCACGTTGCCGGGCGGCGCGCCCGAACGTCCGGTCGCGAAGCTCGAGCGACGGCAGGTGGCGGGCGATCACGGCGATCCGCTCGGTGCGCTGCTCGGGCGTGGGGCGCGCAGCCCCCACCAGCGCGGACGGCATGGCCGATCGGAGAACGACGCCGAGGGGAACGATGTAGTAGTCGGCCATCCAGCGGCAGAGCGCGAGCAGGCGCTCCGAGAACACCGGCACCGCGTCGGGGACATCGAGAATGGGCCGCGGCGTCTTCACCGACGTCTCGTCCAGCGTCGTGAGGCAGATGCCGACGGCGCGTCGCTGGCGCACGGGCACGATCACGCGCGTGCCGGGAACGAGGGGGTGGGCCGGCTCGCCAGCGACCGCGTAGGTGAACGTCTGAAAGACCGGAAGCGGGAGCGCGACCTCGACGAAGCGAGGCGCGGTCATGCTTTCGTGACGCCCAGCCCTGGCGCGTCGCGCAGGGCGATCCGCCCCCCAGCGATCGACGCACCGATGAACGGATCGTTGGCGACGAGCGCCGCGCCATCGAGATCCGCGTAGTCGAGGAGCGGGGCGAGATGCGCCGCGGCCGTGATGCCGAGACTCGTTTCGATCATGCATCCACACATCACCAGCATCCCATGCGTGCGGGCGGCCGCGATCATCTTGAGCGCCTCGCGCAGCCCTCCGCACTTCGCCAGCTTGATGTTGATGCCGTCGACGGCGCCGACGAGTCTCGGGATGTCGGCGCTCGTCACACATGACTCATCGGCGAGAATCGGCAGCGGCGCTCGCTCGCGAACGAAGCGCAGCCCGTCGACGTCGTGCGCGGGCAGCGGCTGCTCGACGAACTCGACCCCGTGCTCGACCAGAATGTCCATCATGCGAAGCGCGTGCTTCGGCGTCCACGCGGCGTTCGCATCCACGCGCAGCACCTTGCCTGGTGCCGCGTCGCGCACGACGCGCAGAATCTCCTCATCGTGGTCCGACCCCAGTTTCACCTTGAGAATCGGGTATTCGGCCGCTTCGGTGACCTTCCGCTTGATCTCGGCCGCATCGCCAATGCCGATCGTGAAACTCGAGCGCGGGGCGCGCGCCGGGTCGAGCCCCCACATCTTCCACAGTGGAACGTCGAGACGCTTGGCGGCGAGGTCGTGCAGCGCGGCGCTGATCGCGCTCTTCGCCGATCCATTGAGCCGGACCGCGAGGTCCATCTCGCGCTCGATCTCCTCCAGCGACCACGGGCTGATTCCCTCGATCGCCGCCGCCAGGCGAGGGAGCACGGCGGCGACGGTATCCGCCGTTTCTCCATAGAACTTGCTCGGGGCCGCCTCGCCCCAGCCTTCGTTGCCATCCGAATCGGTGACGCGAACCCAGACGACCCGCCACTCCGTGGCGCCACCGCGGGCGATGGTAAATGGATGCTTCGTGCGAAGCGTAAGAATCTCGTGCGACAGCTTCATGAGCGGACGTTCGTGGGCGTCGCGCCCGTGCGCCGCGGAATCCAGGCGGCGCGCTGCTCGTCAGGCGCCCCGAGGGCACCGAGGAACGCGATGAGGGCATCGGCGAGGTCGTTCCCGCGCTGGTACCGCTCGGCCGCGCTCTTCGCCAGGCAGCGCATGACGATCTGGGCCATCCCGGCCGGCACGCGCGAATCGACGATGTCGGGAGACGCCGGCTGCTCGTGCACGTGCTTGTAGCCGATCGAGTACGAGTCCGCGCCGTCGAAGGGCGGGAATCCCACCAGCATCTCGTACAACATGACGCCTACCGCGTAGAGGTCGCTCCGCCCGTCGACCATCCGGCCCATCGCCTGCTCCGGAGACATGTAGTGCGGTGTGCCCATTGCGCGCCCCGTGCCCGTCAGCCGCGCATGAAAGCGTGCGGTCGCGATCCCGAAGTCGGTGATGAGCGCGTTCCCGTCCTCGTCGAACAGGATATTGTCCGGCTTGATGTCGCGGTGCACGATCCCGTGGCGGTGAGCGTAGTCGAGCGCCACCGCGACCTGCGCACACACGGCCGCCGATCGCGGCACGGGCACCGTGCCGTCGCGAACGACCACATCGGCGAGCGAGCCGTTCGCCAGGTACGGCATGACGAGGAAGACCACGTTGTCGACCTCACCGTAGTCCATGATCGAGCAGATGTGCGGGTGCGACAGCTGAGAGGAGGCCTCGGCTTCGCGCTTGAATCGCTCGCGCATCTCCGCATCGCGGGCGAGGTGTGGAAGCAGGGCCTTGATGACCAGCGGTCGCTCCAGCACCGCGTGTTGTGCGTAGTACACGTTGGCCATTCCGCCCGTGCCGAGTCGCCGGTAGACGCGATATCGCCCACCCGTGGCGCGACGAATCGTGTCCAGCTCGTCATCGGGCTTCGCGCCCGGGGCCTCCGGGATGTCGGGCAGATCCGTTTGACACCGCGTGCACTTGGCGATCGACGCCCGATTCCACGTGCCGCATTCCGGACAGAACATCTACGCTCCGAAGTCCATGCGCACGAAATCGTACGGCGGCCAGGGTCCGGTGAGGCGGAACGCCAGCGTGTCGGCGCGACGTCCCTGCTCCTGAACCCGGAGCTCGAACGTGGAGTACTCGGCCCGATCGACGAGAAACGCGCTGCTCAGAATACGGCCGTCCTCAGGGCGCAGGGGCAGCGCCGCGACGGCGTACCGTCGAAGGCCGCGAAATGCCTCGGTCGCGAGCGTCACGTGGTCCGCGTCCGTCGAATCGACGCCGTCGCCCGGAACGTCGGTGACGTGCACGCGCGCCTCGCACCGGCCGTCGACGAAGTGGATGCCCTCGACGAGCGAGACGTAGTTGAGATCCAGCCAGCGGCGCACGTGCTCCTCGGACTTGAAGACCGTCCCGCAGGGCGCGGGGAGAATCGTGTGGGCGCGAAACACCGACTCCACGATGCGCTGACAGTCGAGCATCTCGGCATCGTCGAGCGGCGGAATGGTGTACGCGGACGGGCGCACGACGGCGCCAATGTCGCGCAGGACGACGACGCTGGTGCTGTCCACCAGCGGGCGATCGTCGGCGTGCGCCAGTGCCGCCACGCCGTAGAGCCGGAGGCCGTTCACAGCCATTTGCGCCAGATGATCAGGATGAGCAGCGCACCGCCGATGCCGAGCTGGAGCGCCAGCATGAGCCAGAAGCCTAACGGGTTCCCTGACAGCGGAATGTGCTCGAAATTCATTCCCCACATGCCACTCACGACCACGAAGGGAACGCTGAGCGTCGCGATCACGGAGAGCCCCTTCGTCACCATGCCCAGGCGGTTCGACACCTGCGTGAGATAGGCCTCCATGGTGCCCGACAAGAGGTCGCGCTGCGTCTCGAGCCCGTCGTTGATCCGCAACACGTGGTCGTACACGTCGCGGAAATAGATCTGGGTTTCGTGCGACAGCAGGGCGTTGGGACGGTTCGTCAACAGATTGAATACCTCGCGCGTCGGGAAGAGGTGTCGTCTCAACGAGAGAATCAGACGCTTCACCGCGAGAATGTCCTGCAGGGTGTCCCGCTGGAAGCTCACGAACACTCGATCCTCGAACTGCTCGACCATGCCATCAATGCGCTCCAGGAGCGGAAAGTACTCGTCGACGGCGGTGTCCATGATCAGGTGCAGCAGCCGTTGCGCCCCACGACCCAGCACGTCGGGATTTCGCTCGAGCACGTCGGCGACGATCATGATGCTTCGCGCGCGTTCCCCATGGACGGTGACGAGATAGTTGGCGCCGAGGAAAAAATAGAGGTTGAACGTCTCGAGATCGTATGGATCGGGTGTGTTGTCCTCGAAGCACACCCCACGCATGATCATGAACAGGTATCCGTCGTACTCCTCGAGCTTCACCCGCGATTCCGGGTTGAGCGTGTCCTCGATGGAAAGGGGGTGGAAGCCGAACACCTTCTCGAGGATGGCGAGCTGATGGCGATTTCTCGAGTCGACGTCCACCCACAGCTGCCCGGTGCCCGACCGCACGACCTCGGCGAGCTCGCGCGGACCGAGATCTCGCCGCATGGCGCCGTCGGCGTCGCGGAGCCAGCTGCGCGGGACCTTGCCCTCGACGGCCGTCAACGGCGCGACGTTCGCCACGGTCATGCCGACCTCGCGTGTGGCCATTTCACACCCTTGATCAACTGAAATCCAATCGCGCGCTCACGCGATAGCTCGCGGAGGAGGGTCGTTTCGCGCTCCACCGCGCTGCGCGCCTCGCGCCAGCCCCATCGGCGCCAGGCCCGCCCGAGGATGTGCATCTTCTGCCGCCAATTCAGCATGGGCGGGTGCGCCGCGCTCGACCCGGTCCAGCGCGCGCCCGAGGAAGACCCTGTCGTCCAATCCTGCACCTGTACGTCGACGACGCCGGCGTCGCGCAGCATCTGCTTCCACTCCACGAGGAGAAAAGGGCGCAGCCCAAGCCGCTCGATCAGCAGCTCACGCGCGCCGACGGAAATATCGGAGCTCCACGTCGGCTGAAGAAGGACGACGGGCCCCATCGGCTTGGTCACGCGCACCAGCTCGGCGACCGCCCGCGCCGGGTCCCCGGATGACGACAGGGCCGGCTCGCCGATCGCGATGTCGAAGACGGCGGTCTCGTAGGGGAGGTCATCGAGCGGGGCGCCCTGGTAGTGAAGCTGCGGCGCTGTCGGCAGCGCCCGCGCGCGCGTTTCGGCTCCTTCGATGGCGTCGACGTCGGGGTCGACCCCCGTCACCGACGCCTCCGTTCGCAGCGCGAGCCACTCCGCCGTGACGCCGTCGCCGCAACCGGAGACGACGATCTCTTTCTTCGGCGCCGCCTCCGTGACCCTCGCGACCTCCCGATAGAGGTCCTCGCCGGTCGCGCGCCAGCGGCCGAGCACCGCCATCTGCACCAGGCGGAGGACCGCCGGCACCGGCGGGACGCGCGGAGTTGCGCTCATGTCATGGGAAATGTACCCCGCCCGTTGACGGACGGGCAATTGGGGG
>DATBIU010000056.1:0-17164 GCA_036556765.1 Gemmatimonadaceae bacterium
CACCACTGGGCCGTCGCGATCGGGGCCGCTGGTGACGGCGCAGCGCGTCGTGGTAGCGACGCTCCGTGACTCACTCATCCTGCTCGATCGCACGAGCGGGGGAATCGTCGGCGCGTTCCGCCTTCCTGCGCCCACGGCCGCGCCGCTCGCGCTGCTCGATGACAGCACGGCCGTAATCGCCTCGCCCGAGGGCTGGATCGACGCCATCGACGTTGCGAGCGGGCTCCCGCGCTGGCGAGCCCGCACCGAAGAGCCGATTAGCGGATCGCCAGTGGTGCACGGGGACACGGTGTTCGCCCTCGGCCGCTCCTGCACGCTCTTTCGTGTTCCCCGTCACGCTCCGGATGTGGTGCGACGCGATGCGCTGCCGAACTGTATTACCGCTGCCACGCCGCTCCTCTTACGCGACGGCGTGCTGGTTGCAACGGTGTCGGGGGACATCAGGTACCTTACACGAGGGACGGGCGAGGTGGCGTGGACACGGCGGACTGGCGGCGCCATCCGGCATCCACCGGTCGTGCTCGATCGCCTGATGGTGCTCGCAACGCTCGGGGGGGAGATCTTCGGATTCCGATGACGCGCGCTCACACATTCCTGGCCATCGCCCTGGTCACCGTCGCCTGTCCACTGCGTGCGCAGGACGCGCAGCCGTCGCGGGATTGGCGAGGCGTGGCGCGCGTGGGCAAATGGGTGCTCGCCGGAGCGACCGTAGCCCTCGGCGTCTACGCGTACGCGGAGCACGATGCGGCGGAGCGCGTGCACGGGCGCCTTCGCGAGCGCTGTGACACCGCCCCCCAGCTCTGCACGGTGGTCGACGGCCGCTACGGCGACCCGGAGTCCGAAGCGCTGCACCAGCGCGCGGTGCGTCACGATCGGCGCGCGCAAACCGGCATCGTCGCCGGGCAAATCACCCTCCTCGGAGGCGTGGCACTGTTCCTCTACGATTTGCGCGGAGATGGTCGTCCTGACAACATTCCATATCCCTCGCCGCGACGCTCTGCCCAGGGGGCATGGGCGCTCCGCCACCGAACCGTGACCTTCGGCGCTCGAGTTCCGTTCTGATCGTGTCCATCCGCACTCGTCTCGCGCTCGGCCTGTTCGCGATCGCTGTCGTGCTTCTCCTCCCGCTCGGTCTCACGTTGCGGTCGCTCGATCGCGTGCACGACGAGACCATGGCGCTGCGCGACAACGATTTCGCGGCCTCGCTGCTGCTCGGCCGCATGCGTGCCGCGGCCGAGGACCTGCGCGGCGCGGAGATGTCGCTCCTCTTCATTCCCGAGATCGCGAGCCGCGATGCGATGGCGCTGCAGATCTCGCGGCTCGACAAGATGCTCGACACGCTCGAGGCCTATCAGCTTCGCGAAGCCGCCGATCAGATCGACGCAGCGATTGCGGCCGTCGTCCGCTACGCGCCCCTCGAGTATCAGGCCGCTCTCGCGGGCAGGACCCGAAGCGCCGATACTCTGTCGAACCGCCACGTCGTGCCGGCGATCAACAGCGTGGACCGCGCCATCGGTGCGGCGCAGCAATCACTCCGTGAGCGCACACGAGAACGCGTACAAGCCACCGCGGCCCTCACCGAGAAGGCACAGCGGGTGTCGGCGGGCGCGCTGGCGCTCGCGCTGGGGCTGGCGCTCCTCATCGCGTTTGCGCTCTGGCGATCGATCAGCCGGCCGGTGCACGACCTCGCCCAGGGAATGGCCGCCGTCGCGGATGGCAACTTCGGCCATCGACTCTCGGTGTCGCCGGAGCGACGCGACGAATTCGGCCGGTTGTCGGGAAGCTTCCGAACCATGGCGGCGCAGCTCGCGCAGCTCGACCGGTTGAAGGCCGAGTTCATTTCGGTCGCCTCACACGAGATCAAGACGCCGCTGAACGTGATTCTCGGATACCTGCAGCTGCTGGATGAGGGCGTGTACGGGCCGGTGTCCACGCGGCAGCGCGACATTCTCAGAACGCTCGACACGCAGACGCGCTCGCTGGCGCGGCTGGTCCATCAGTTGCTCGACGTGAGCCGCTTCGAGGCCGGCGGCGGCAAGATCTTCCCGCGCCCGATGGACTTGCGGCGGTTCCTCCACGATCTCGAGGGCACCTTCCGCGTGCTGTCGCTTCAGCGGGGTATTCACTTCGAGGTTGAGCATGGCGATGACCTGCCGAGCGAAGTGCACTGGGATGCCGACCGGATGAACGAGGTCCTCGGCAACCTCCTGTCGAACGCATTCAAGTTCACCGAGCGCGACGGGCACATTCGGCTGCGCGTCGAGTCGCTCGACGACCACCTTCAACTGTCGGTGATCGACACGGGCGCGGGCATTCCGCCGTCGCAGCTGCCACACATCTTCGAGAAGTTCTTCCAGGCGGACAACCAGGGCCCATCGTCCCTGGGTGGAACGGGATTGGGGCTCGCGATCGCGAAGCAGATCGTCGTGGCGCACGGCGGCACGATCGTCGCCGACAGTACGCTCGCGGTGGGCACCACGTTTACGATCACGATGCCCGTGCACGCCGGCCGCCCGTCGATGGCGCTGCCGAGCGAGCTCACGGTGGGGGAGCCGGCGTGAAGCGGCTGCTGTTGGTGAGTGCGGTGGCCCTGACGCTGGGGTGCGTCGCGCGGCATCAGCGGCCACCGGAGCCCACGGCGGCCGAACAGCTCGTCGCCGTGGTGACGCGCGCACGCATGGCCGCCGCCGCGGGGCAACGCGACGAAGCGGATCGCATCCTCGCCGAGTTCGTCGAGGCCCATCCGGCCACCATGGAGGCCCGCGAGGCGGCGTACTGGCGCGCCATTCTGCGACTGGAATCGGCGACCTCGCGCGCTGACCGCGATGAGGCGAAACGCAACCTCGACGCGTATCTCGCCGACACCGCGATGACGGCCCACATGTCCGAAGCGCGAATTCTCCGCCACCTGCTCACCGCGGTGGACTCCGCATCGCAGGCCAGCGACAGCGCCAACGTGGCCGCGCGTCAGGCGGCGGCGGCGCGTGAAGAGGCGTTGCGAAAGGAGATCCAGACGCTCAAGGACGAGCTCGTCAAAACGAACGAAGAGCTCACGCGCATCAAGCGTCGCCTCGGCTCGCGACCGTAGGTCGCCGGCCGCGCTACCCCACTCGAAACAGCTCGAGCGCTCGCCCGTAGCGCTCGCCGAGGACGCGTCGCATTCCCGCGTGCTCCGCGCGGGAGAGCTCCGGATCCTGCTCGAGGATCTCGGACGCCACTTGCTGAGCCAGGAGGTTGAGCTCCTCGTCGCGAAGCGGATCGGCGACGCGGAAGGTCGGCACGCCGCTCTGCCGCTGACCGAAGAGATCTCCCATGCCGCGCAGGGTCAGGTCGGCTCGCGCGATCTCGAAGCCATCCTCCGTGCCGGCGAAGATCTCGAGGCGATGACGTGCCTCATCGCCTACGTCGCCCAGCAGGATGCAATACGCCGCGTCGGCGCCCCGGCCCACGCGGCCGCGGAGCTGGTGCAGCTGTGACAGGCCAAACCGCTCGGGATGCTCGATGAGCATGACCGTCGCGTTCGGCACATCGATGCCGACCTCGATCACCGTCGTCGCGACGAGCACATCGATCTCGCCATCACGGAATCGGCGCATCGTGGCATCCCGCTCACCCGCCGGGACGCGCCCGTGGAGAAGGGCCACGCGCCGGTGTGCGAATGGCCCCGAGGCGAGCGCCTCGTACATCGTGGTCGCCGCCTTGAGATCGGTTTTCTCCGACTCATCGATCACCGGATAGACCACGTACGCCTGTCGCCCCTTCTCGAGCTCGCGGTCAACGAACTCGAGGATACGCGCGCGCGCCGCCTCCGGTCGAAGCGCGGTTCGAACGGGGAGGCGTCCCGGCGGCCGCTCGTCGAGCGTACTCAGATCGAGATCGCCATAGAGCGTGAGGGCGAGCGAGCGCGGAATGGGCGTGGCGCTCATCAGCAGCACATCCGGGCGCTCGCCCTTTTGTCCGAGCGCAGCTCGCTGCTCCACCCCGAAGCGGTGCTGCTCGTCGATCACGGCCAGCCCCAGCCGTCCAAACGTCGTGCGCTGCTCGACGAGGGCGTGCGTTCCCACAGCAACGAGTGGCGCGCCTGACGCGAGGCGCTCCGAGGCGGTGCGCCGCTCGCGCGCGCCCAGGCTTCCCGTCACCAGGACCGGGCGGATGCCGAGCGGCTCGAGCATGAGCTCGAGCGTCCGCGCGTGCTGCTCGGCGAGGAGCTCGGTGGGGGCCATGATGGCGGCCTGGTATCCGTTCTCCACCGCCAGAAGCGCGGCGAAGAGCGCCACGACGGTTTTGCCGCTACCAACGTCGCCCTGCAACAGCCGGTGCATGCGCCGCGGCGATGCCATGTCGTCCACGATCTCGCGAATGGCCCGCGTCTGCGCCCGGGTGAGCTCGAACGGAAGCGCGGCCTTGAGCGCGGAGGTGAGCTCGCGCTTGTTCGCGAACGTGATACCCGCGCGGCGCTCGCGGGCGAGGGCGCGCGCGCGCAGCTGGAGAATGTGAACGAACAGAAGCTCCTCGAACGCGAGGCGCATCCGTCCGCGCATCGCGTCGGCGATCGACGTGGGACGGTGGACGGAGCGCAGGGCCTCACCGAGCGGCGGCGATCCCACGCGCGCGAGGACGGCGGGGGGGAGATACTCGGTGACGAGCGCGAGCAGCGCGTCGAGGTGCTGGTCGACGAGGGCGCGGATCTGCTTGAACGACATCCCCTCGGTGGCGGGGTACACGGAGAGCACACGTCCTTCGTGCGTGCCTTCCGCCGCTTCGCCGAGGTTGACGAACTCCCGCGGGTGCAGCTGGCGTCCGTGGAAGAAGCGGACGGGCCCGGTGAGGAGGAGCACGTCGTTCTTGCGGACGGCCCGGTCGAGGAAGGGCTGTCCCGGCCAGGAGACCTCGATCATTCCGCTGTCGTCGCGCACGACCGCCTGGAAGATGCGGAGTCCCTTGCGGGTGGGGATCACGCCTTTCGAGACGACCGTGCCGATGACGGTCGCGTCCATGCCCGGCTCGAGCGATGCGATCGGCGCGACCGTGCTCGCGTCCTCGTAGCGATGCGGCAGGTGATAGAGCAGATCCTCGGCGGTGATGATGCCGAGCCGTCGCAGCGCTTCGGCGCGCGCGGGACCAACGGACTTGAGGTACATCGCGGGGGTGGAAAGCGAGATGCGGGGTCGCGGGCTCGAGGGATCAGGGGATCGAGGGCGCCCGCCGCGCTCTCGATCACCCGACCCCGCGACCCCCCGATCCCGGCCGTCGGTCATTCTTCCAGCACCTCCCGAGCGTACTCCTGCGCGTCGAACTCGAGCAGATCGTCGGCGCTCTCGCCAACTCCAACGAACTTGATCGGCACGTCGATCGCTTCGTGCACGGCGATGACGATCCCGCCGCGGGCAGTCCCATCGAGTTTCGTGACGATCACGCCCGTCAGCGGAAGGGCCTGGGCGAACGAGCGCGCCTGCGCGACGGCGTTCTGGCCAATCGTGGCGTCGAGGACGAGCAGCGTCTCGTGAGGCGCGCCGGGGAGCCGCTTGCCGATCACGCGGCCGACCTTTTCCAGCTCGCTCATCAGATTGTCCTGCGTGTGGAGACGGCCGGCGGTGTCGACGATCACGATGTCGGTGCCACGCGCGATCGCCGCATCGAGCGCATCGAAGGCGACGGATGCCGGATCTCCCCCTGGCTTGCCGCCGACGAACTCCGCCCCGGTGCGATTCGCCCAGATGCGCAGCTGATCAATCGCGCCGGCACGGAACGTGTCACCCGCGGCGAGGAGCACGGATCGCCGCTGGGCGCGAAAGCGCGCCGCGAGCTTGCCGATCGCCGTCGTCTTCCCCGCCCCATTGACGCCGACGACGAGGATGACCGCGGGGCGCTCGTGAGGCAGGCGGAGCGAAGGGTCGCTGTTCCCGCTGCGCAGGGCCTGCTCCACGCCGGTGCGGAGCGCGTCGAGGAATTCGTCCTGCGTACGCACCTGACCGCGCGTCGCTTTCGCTTCCACGTCCTCGACGAGTCGCAGCGTCACCGGCACGCCAAAGTCCGCTTCGAGCAGCAGCTCCTCCAGACGCTCGAGGGAGCCGGGAGCGACGCCTCCGCGCACGAGCACGCCGACGTCCATGAGCGCCACGTCCTTGACGCGCTGCCACAGCGACTTGCGCGGGACGTCACCGGCGCGGCGAATGATTCGAGCCATCGAGCGTGAGGACCGTGTTGAGTTAGCGCAGGCCGCTGCGGCGGCGCAGGAGCCATTCCGCGCACAGGGCAAGGAGGGCGAGCAGGAAGGGCCACCCGCGCTCGCGCAGGCGCGGCCGCTCTCCGCTGACCGCGCCTTCGCCGATGCTCCCCGACTGCACAGTGGGTGCGCGCGGCAGCAGCTCACGGGACCCGTTCACGACGAGAACCGCCGACCCGCCCGCCATCGTCGCGTCGTACACCCCCGCGCCGAGTGGCGCGCTCTCCGCAATGGTGCCCGTCGAACCGAAGCGCAGCGCCACCGAATCGATGCGCGCAGGGGCGCCGCGCCGCCTGAGCACGACGGTCACCGACGTGTCGGCGCTACTACCGCGCAGCCACCGCACGTCATCTCCCTCGCGGACGATCGCGTCGGCGGGTACCGCCGCGCGCGGATCGGTTCGGTGCGCGGCGAGCCAATCGAATATACTGCCCCACAGCGCATCGTACGCGTCGGCGCTGCGGCCGCCTCGAAACCGCCAGCGCCAAAAGCCGGCCGCGGCCACCGTCACGACGCGTCGCGGCTGCTCCACGCCCGCGATCACCCCGCGCCGGTCGAACTGGCGCGCACGCGCGACCAGCAGTCCCTCCCAGTCGCCGCGGGGACTCCCGGCTCCCGCCACGAGGGGCGGGAGTGAATCCCACGCAATGCCGCTGAGGGCGCTCGAGATCGGCGATGCCGGGGCCGCCACCGGGTACCACTCGCCCACGGTGTCACGCACGTTAGGTACGAGCGCCAGCGCTCCGGAGCTGGCGGCGCGCGGCGCGCCGAAGTACGCCGTATCGCCGTGCACGACCAGCAGTGGAGCGTCGCGGACGGCGCGACGCACCTCCGCCTCGGCAATGGGGGTCAGCGGCCCTTCCAGGCGCCACTCATCGGGCGCAACGCGAAAGTAGGCGCGCGTGGGGAGCGAGATCGCGCCGCGAAGCACGGTCGTCATGAAGCGGGCGTCCAGGTCGGGGCGCGTGGAGACGAGCACCGCACGCGCGGCGCGCGCGACGTCGATCACGGTCGCGAGGGTGTCATTCGCCGGTTCGGCGTCACCCCCGGAGAGCGCGGCGGCGAACACCTGCCCGCCATCAGGAGACGTGAGGGCCACACGTGCGGAGACGGTGCGCTCGCCACGCGGAGGAAGCGCCTCGATCGGAAGGGTCGCAAGCGCTCGCCCGTTCAGCGCGAACGTGAGCCGTGCGCCCGCGGGCGTCGAGTCGGCGGCCCGAAGCGTCGCGCGTACCTCCACCGTGTCGCCACCGACGGCGGCGCGTGGGGCATCGAGCGCGATCACCGCCAGATCGGTCGAGGGGGCTCGGGCGATCACCTCGATGCGCGAACCGGCGGGAAGCGCGGGAAGCTCGGCCGGGTCATCGAGCTCGCCATCGGTCACGATCGTGAGCGGCCGCCCCGCGGCGAGTGCGCGCTCGATCGCCGGTCGCGCACGCGACGCGAGGTCACCGGGATGGTCGGGGGCATCCCCCACTCGCGCGCTGTCGCCGAAGAGGTAGAGCGAGTCGTGCGGAACGGCACGCACCTGGCGCAGAGCGGCGCGCCACGCCGTCGTGTCGTTGCCCCGACGCCAGCTCGCCGAGGCGTCGAGGGCGACGAACGCGGCGACCGGTCTTGCGGCGCCGGCGGGGGCGTCGAGGAGCAGCGCGATGACGAGCGCGAGCGCGAGCGCCCGCAGCGCGATGAGCGGTGCGCGACGCGCGAGCCCACCGGGCTCGCGCCATCCGTACAACACGATTGCGAGCGCGAGCGCCGCGACCGCCGCCACCACCCATGAACTCATGGGCGGCAATTTACCTGCGCCGCGTGCGCGTGGGGACTGTGCGGGGCCTCAGGAACGACGACAGAAGGGTAAGGAATTCATTTCCCCGGTCGATCGACGTGATCTCGTGTCCGGGCATCGTCGCTCGCGCAACGAGCCCTCGGCCCGCATCCAGGTTCAAAGGGGGGAACGCGAATGGAGCGGATTCTGCGGATTGCTCCTGGAGCATTGAGCCCTGCTCTACAGGAACAAAAAGCATTGCTTTGGGTCGCGCGAGGAGAGCTCATCGCGCCAGGAACGATCCGTCTCATTCGCTGCATCCGCGTCCCCTTTGAACCTGGATGCCAGACGGGGCGGGGATTCGCGGGAAAGATCGACGTGACGGGCCACGGACAGCCGAACTGCCAAATCACCCGAATGACAAACACGAATTGCCCGAATCGCTCCCGCGCTGCGTAACCGCCCTCGCGCGAGCCCAACGACACCGTGTGGTTCCTGGAGAGCCGAGCTCGACGCTCGAGGTCGCGAATTCGCGTAATTCGTGTTGTTATTCGGGTCGGTTCGCAGTTCAGCCGTCCGTGGCCGCTTGCGGAACGCAGCCGAGGTCAGGCACTCGCGCGATCCCCCGAAAAAAAAAGAGTGAGGAATCGATTCGATTCCTCACTCCTCACTCCTGCCTCCTCGTCGCGAGGGACTAAGGCGCCTCGCTCGAGGCGACGTCCAGCGGTTCCGCAGCCGCGTCGTCGAGCGACGCCACGAGCATCGCACGGCGACCGTCGAACTCCGCGCGTTCGCGCTTCGGGATCGGCTCGCCACCCTTCTGATTCAGCGCCACTCGCGGATTCCGATGCACGCCATTCACCAGCACCTCGAAGTGGAGATGCGGCGCGGTGGACAATCCCGTGGAGCCGACGTACGCAACCGTCTGCGCGATCGTCACCCGTGAGCCGCGGCGCACGCTCTTCGCGAATCCGCGCAGGTGGCCGTAGCGCGACACGAAGCCGTTGCGGTGGCGAATCTCGAGCACGTTGCCATAGCCGCCCTTCCGCCCGGCGAAGAGCACCACGCCGTCGCCGATGGCGCGCACGGGCGTCCCCGACGAAGCCGCGTAATCGATGCCCTGGTGGCGGCGCATCGTTCCGAGGATCGGATGGCGACGCATCCCGAAGCGGCTCGAGATCCGGCGGAACGCCACGGGCGTGCGCAGGAAGGCAGCGCGAAGCGACCGCCCGGTCTGATCGAAGTAGTCGCCGCCCACGCTGGCGCTCGCGTACCGAATCGCCTCGACGGCCTCACCGGAGAGCACGAAGCGTGCGGCGAGGACCTTGCCGACCCGGACCGCGCCAGCGGGGCCCACGGAGCGCTCGAACAGCACCCGCAGCTCGTCGCCTTCCTGAAGCTCGCGACTCATGTCGACGCGATACTCGTAGATGTCGGCGATCGTCCACGCCAGCTCGGCGCGCGCCGCCTGTGGAAGCTTGTCACCGGCGCCCGCATCGATCGCCTCGTAGAGATTCGACCGAATCGTCCCGCTGACGACCACCGTGTCGGTGGTCCAGGGTAGGCGCACTTCCTCGCTCGACCACCCCTGATGTGATCGGCGCAGGTGCAGCAGCCGGTCGATCGCGAGCTGGAAGATGAGCTCGGAGGGAGTGCTGTCCGCGGCGAACGTGCGGACCGTCACTGGCATGCCTGCCCGTGCGCGACGGGTGTCGAAGCCAACGGCCGCCTCGAGCGCTCCCACGATGTCCGCGCCCGGCAGACCGGCGCGCGCCAACAATCCCGATACGGTCTCGCCACGCTCGAGCGTGTCCACCTGCTGCGTCCAGGCGGGGACGGTGATCGGCGGAGCGAGGGAAAGCGCGACGACGGGCGCGGGAACCGAAAGGTCGGGGAGCCCGTACGCGAGAATACCGGCCGCAAGCGCGCCAGCGACACCGAGCGTGGCGACGCGCGCGAGGAATGGGGGCGTCTTCAATCCATCTGTCTCCGAATGAAGGTCGGGATCTCCATGTCGCTGAGATCCTGTGCACCGCGACCTTCACCTGGCTGACCGGGACGCCGCTGGCTGCCATCGTTGACGACTGGGCGTGGCGTCTGCAACGGCGTGCGCGGCGGACGCTGCGCCGGGAATGGAATCACCGGCGCGCCCTTGGGGGCGATCGGCTCGGGCTGCTGCGCCTGCATGGCACGATCAAATCCCGTAGCGATCACCGTGACGCGCACCTCGCCCTGCATCGCCGGCTCGTGCACCGCGCCGAAGATGATCTCGGCGTCATCCCCCACCGCGTCGTGGATGATCTCGTTGATCTGGTGCACTTCGCCGAGCGTGAGATCCTGCCCGCCCGTGATGTTGACGAGCACGCCGGTGGCGCCGGAGATCGACACGTTGTCGAGCAGCGGGCTCGAGATCGCCTGCTGCGCCGCTTCCATCGCCCGGTTCTCGCCGCGGCCGATCCCGGTGCCCATCAGCGCCGCGCCGCCCGCCTGCATCACCGTCCGAACGTCCGCGAAGTCCACGTTGACCAGTCCGGTCACGTTGATCAACGCCGAGATGCCCTGCGTGGCGTGCAGCAGCACTTCATCGGCCTTCTTGAGCGCGTCCTGGAACGGGATGCCCTTCCCGACCACCGCCAGCAGCCGCTCGTTCGGCACGACGATGATCGTGTCGACGTGCTTGCGCATTTCGGCGATGCCCATTTCCGCCTGACGCATGCGCTTCCGGCCCTCGAAGAGGAATGGCTTGGTCACGATGCCGACCGTCAGCGCGCCTGCCTCACGAGACATCTCGCAGATGATCGGCGCCGCACCGGTGCCGGTGCCACCGCCCATCCCGCAGGTGACGAAGACGAGATCCGCATTCGTTAAGACACGCGCGACCTCGTCACGGTTTTCCTCGATGGCCTGGCGGCCGATCTCGGGACGCGCCCCCGCGCCGAGTCCGCGCGTGAGCTTCTTCCCGATCTGAATCTTCACGTCGGACTTCGAGTTGAGCAGCGCCTGGGCGTCGGTGTTCACCGAGATGAACTCGACGCCCTCGAGGTGCTCTTCGATCATGCGGTTCACCGCATTCCCGCCGCCGCCACCGACGCCGACCACCTTCATCCGGGCGTTCTGGGAGGCGTTCTCCTCGAACTCGAAGATCATCGGGTGGAGAGCTCCACTAGGCGTGAGACGGGACGTGCTGGAGGCGGGACGTACAGGGCCGTGATTCCTCGCGGACCCGCTGGCGCGTCCCGCGTACTATCCGAATCAGGCTCGGCCAATATAACGCTTTCGGGCGATGGCCGCACCCTTTGGTAACCGTCAATCTACTGGCGCTCAGAAAAAGTCCTGCAACCAATTCCGGACGCGCTGCACCAACTTATCCACACCCGGACTGCTCATCCGCCGGCCCGACGCCGACCCTCCGACGCCGATCGCCATTCGGTGCGCCCCGTAATGGGCGAGCCCGACGACCGTCGCGAACCTGGGCGCTTCCACCGCATCGGCCAAGCCCTTCACCCGCTCGGCCGGCGAGCCCACGCGAACGCCCGTCCCGAACACATCGGTGGCGAGCTCGCCCGCGCCGTGAATCGCCGCCGCGCCGCCCGTCAGCACGATCCCCGCGCTCAGGCGGCCGGAGTAGCCGGCCGTCTGAATGTCGCGCTGCACGAGATCGAATACCTCGTCCATGCGCTGGTGGATGATGTGGCTGAGGAGCTCTCGCGGAACCTGGCGGTCCCCCTGCGCGACGGTGCTCGGTAGAACGATCGGCTCGTTCATCTGCCGGGCGAGCGGCTCATACGCGCATCCATAACGTTCCTTGAGACGCTCGGCATCGGCCTGCGTCACACCCAGCCCATGCACGATGTCGCTCGTCACCATGTTGCCGCCGAACGCGACCGTGCCGAGATGCCGGATCTTCCCCTCGTGGAAGATGGCGAGGTCGGTGGTGCCGGCGCCCATTTCCACCAGGGCGACGCCCAGCTCCTTCTCATCCTCGGTGAGCACCGCCAGCGCGCTGGCGAGCGGCTCGACCACCAGCTCGCGCACGCCGTATCCGGCCTTCTCGACCGAGCGCCGCAGATTCTGCGCGGGCGATGCCCCGATCGTGACCAGGTACATCTCCGTCTCGAGGCGCATCCCGATCATCCCCACCGGATCGCGGATGCCCTTGTTGCGGTCGACGTGGTACTCCTGCGGAATGGCGTGGAGCAGCTCCCGATCGGCGGGGATAGCCAGCGCGCGCGCGACCTCGTTGGCGCGCTCGACGTCCGCTCGCGTGATCTCATCGCCATTGACGGCGACGACGCCGGTGCTCGTCATCGCCTGCACGTGCTCCCCGGCGATGCCGGCGTACACCCACTCCACCTTGGCGCCGGCCATTCGCTCGGCGTCCTGCATCGCCTTGCGGATGCTGCGCGTCGTTTCCTCGATGTCCGAGACGACGCCCTTCCGCATGCCCCCGGTCTTGGCCTGGCCCACGCCGAGCACCTTGATCGTGGGGTGCTTGGGGAGGTCACCCTCGACTTCGGCGATGAGCGCCGTGGTCTTGGCGGAGCCGATGTCGAGTCCTGCGACGAGACGGTCGGGGTTCATTGCACCCTGGCGATCACCTGATCGCGATAGCGGAGGTCGAGCTCGACGGCGCGTGCCTGACGACGGGCGAGGTCGGCCTCGACGGGGAGGATGTCACTCAGACGCTCGACGCTGACGTCGTCCATCGCGCGGACGTTGATGGCGCCGAGCTCGAGGAGGATCTCGCCGCGGCCGGCGCGGCGGGCGGCGCTCACGCGCCCGTACAGCTGTGGCGCGCGCTCGCGGAGCTCGCCGAGAAGGCGCAAGACCGCCGTGTCTCGCCGTGCAAGCACGGGAAGATCGACGTTCACACGGCTGGGATCGATTGGGAGAACGCGCCCGGCGGCGTCAAGCGGCTCGAGACCGCGCGCGCTGGGCACGAAGGCAACCGGCACGCGCTCAGTAACCGTCACGACGAGCGTGCCGGGCATCCGGCGTGCGATGTCGACGTCGCTCACCTGAGGATGCGTGCGGATCCGCGCCGCCAGCTCGCCGGTCTCGTCCCATATCGATCGGGTGGTATCGACTCCGAGCAGGGCCACGATGGTGTCGGCGTGGACATACCGCGCGCCGACGACCTGCACGCGGCGCAGACGAAAGAACGACATCTCCGCGAGCACTCGCGGTCCCCACCACGGCGACGTCGCGATCGCCGCCAGTCCGCCCATCACCACCGCGAGCCGCTGCCATCGGCGTGGGCGACGCTCCTCGCGTTCTCCGTCGCTCACGCCTCGAGCCGCGCGAGCAGCTCCGGCCCGGTCTTCGTGATGTCTCCCGCGCCGATCGTCAGCACCACGTCCCCCTTGTGCACCGCCCCGGCCAGCGCCTCGGCCAGCGACGGTCGCTCTCCGCGCCACGCAAGTCTGCCGCCTGCCCCATGCAACGCGCGCTCGATGAGATCCGACGTCACCCCGGCGATCGGCTTCTCGCGCGCCGGATAAATCTCGGTGAGGAACACCGCATCGGCCGCCGCGAGGGCTTGTCCGAACTCTCCCGCGAAGTCGCGCGTACGAGAATATAAGTGCGGTTGGAACGCCGCCAGCACCCGATGCCCGGGAAATGCCGCGCGCGCGGCGGCGAGCGTGGCGCGAATCTCGGTCGGATGATGCGCGTAGTCGTCGATGACCATCACGCCGCGCGCCGAGCCGAGTCGCTGAAAGCGCCGCTCCACGCCGGTGAAAGCGCGGAGCGCGCCGGCCATTGCGTCCACCGACGCCCCGAGCGCGAGCCCGCTGGCGATGGCCGCCAGCGCGTTGAGAACGTTGTGCCGACCCGGCACCCCCAGCTCCACTTCCCCGAGCTCCTCACCGTCGTAAACGACCTCGAACAGCGAGCCCCCCGCCTCGCTCCGCACGTCGACCGCGCAGAGGCGTGCGTCTCGTGCGCTGAAGCCGTACCGGATGATCTCGGCATCGCTCGGCGTTTGCAGCGTATTCGCACCGGGGTCCTCGGCGCACAGGATGATCGTCCGTGCCCCGCGCACGAACTGTGCAAACGTCGCGCGAATGTCCTCGAGGTCCTTGTAGATGTCGAGATGATCGGCCTCGACGTTGGTCACGACGGCAACGGTGGGCGCGAGCGCGAGGAAGGACCGGTCGTACTCGTCCGCTTCGACGACGTAGAGCGTCCGCGAGCCCGCACGCAGGTTGCCCCCCCACGCGGCCACGCGGCCGCCGACGATGCCGGTGGGGTCGACGCCGGCGCCGGCGAGCGCGAGCGTCGTCATCACCGTGGTGGTGGTCTTGCCGTGGGTGCCGGCGATCGCGACCAGCTCGCCGCCCGAGACCGCTTCGCCCAGCGCCTCCGCCCGCCTGACGACGGGTCGTCCGAGCACGCGGGCGCGCTCGAGCTCCGGGTGATCCTTCGGCATGGCACTGGTGACGACGAGCGCGCGCGCCGACTCGACGTGCGAGGGGTCATGACCCTGCACGACGGCGATCCCGAGCCGCGCGAGATCGGCGGTCTCGGTGATGTTCGCATCGCATCCCGTCACCCGCACGCCGCGCCGAACGAAGAGCTCGGCCAAGCCACTCATCCCCGCGCCGGCGATGCCGACGAAGTGGACAGGGCGTGGGTCAGAGCTGTCGAGGAGGGACGACGTCGTCACAGTCCGGTCGCGTTCTCATGTCACCAGGAAGACATTGCGAGCCGCAAGATACGCGGCCATGCGCGCACGACTCAAGCGCGCGCGAGCGAGAGCACGCGTCGCGCGATGGTCTCCGCCGCCTCGGGGCGACCGCGCGCGAGCGCGGCGCGTTGCATCGTCTCGAGCGCCGCCGGATCACCGAGCAGCGTTCGCACCTCGCGATCGAGTCGCTCAACGTCGAGATCCCGCTGCGGCAGCTCGCGCGCGGCGCCCGAGGCCGCCAGCGCGCGCGCGTTGGCGGTCTGGTGGTCGGCGGCCGCGGTGGGCAGGGGAACGAGAATCCCGGGAATACCCCACGCACACAGCTCGGCGAGCGTGAGCGCACCCGCGCGAGTGAGCGCAAGATCGGCGGCCGCGTACGCATCGGCGATCGGTGACAGATAGGGGCGCACTCGCACGCGTGTCGACTCGAGCGGCGCGTATTGCTCGTACGTCGCCCTTCCCGTCGCCCAGATCATGTGCACGCCATCGGGAAGGCCGCGCGCGATCCACGCCGCAACGCCTTCGTTGAGGACACGCGCGCCCTGGCTGCCCCCGGTCACGAGCAGCACGCGACCCGAGCCCGGGAACTCCCATGCGCGTCTTGCGACGGCGCGCGACGGACGCGGCGAGGGCGGCGGCTCGATCGGGTTGCCGGTCTCCTGCATCCAGGCGCCGCGCCGCGGGTGCAGCGACCGCGCTGCTTCCCCGTAGCCGAGGTAGATCTCCCGCGCGAAGCGCGCGATGAGGCGCGCCGTGATGCCGGCGAAGGAGTTCTGCTCCTGAAGCGCGACCGGGATGCCGTGCGCGGCCCCCCATGCGCACGTCGCGGCCGCTGCATACCCTCCGGTGCCGACGACCACCGCCGGTCGCTCTTCACGCGCAATGGCGCCGATCTCACGCCACGCCCGGACGAAGCCCAGGATCGTGCGCCAGTTGTGCCACGGCCGGCTGCGATAGAGGGGATGGAGGTCGAGCAGGCGATGCGGAAAGCCGGATGCCGGTAGCACGTCACGCTCGATGCCGCGACGCGCGCCGATGAAGAAGGGGCGCGCGCTCGGGTCGAGCCGTTGCACCGCGCGAGCGATCGCGAGTCCCGGATACAGGTGGCCCCCGGTCCCGCCGCCCGCGAACAGGATTCTCATGCCCGCGCGTGCGCGAGCGTCACCGGATCGCTGGCCGTGGCGCCCACCACGCGCTCATGACGGCTGGCGATGTTGACGAGAATCCCCGTGATGAGGAGCGAAAGGACGAGGTTCGAGCGACCGTAGCTGAAGAACGGCAGCGTCAGCCCCGTGGTGGGCAGGAGTCCGATCACGACGCCGATGTGGAGATAGGCGGTGACCACCGTCGTCGCGGTGAGGCCAAGCGCGAGCAGCTGCTGGAACTTCGTGCGCGCCATCGCCGCGATCCGGAATCCCAGCATCCCGTAGATCGTGAAGCCGGCGACGAGCACGAGAAGGCCCACGAAGCCCCACTCCTCCCCCACGTTGCTCGCGATGAAATCGTTGAACGGATACGGCAAAAAGCCCGTCTGCTGGCGCCCCTCGCCGTACCCGACACCGAACAGTCGCCCCGATCCGACCGCGATCAACGACTGCCGCAGCTGGTAGTGCGCCTCGGCGGGCGCCGCGCCCGGATCGAGAAAGCTCGTGAGGCGCAGCAGTGCGTACTGTACGCGCTCCATCTCGCGCCACAGAACGGGAATCGCCAGCACGCCGAGCACCACGACGTGGCCGATGCGAACGCCCCCCGCGAACAGCACCAGCCCCATGAGCATCGTGAACATCATCGCCATCGACAGATCGGGCTCGAGGATGACGAGGAGATCCAGCACGCCGACGACGACGAGAAACGGCAGCAGCCCTTTCGTGAGCCGGCGCATCTTGTCGCCCTTCTTGACGACGAGCATCGCCGTCCACGCCACCACCGCCAGCTTCGCCAGCTCCGACGGCTGCACGGTGACGCCGAGCGTCAGCCAGCGCCGCGATCCGTTGATCCGCGGCGCGATGGCGTCCGTGAACGGCAGGATGACGACGAGGAGCAGGAGCATGCTCAGCCCCATCAGCGGCCACGCCCAGAGCCGCCACTTCTCCGCGTCCGTCTTGGCCGCGATCGCGAAGACGACGCACCCCGCGGCCGCACCGATCACCTGGCGAACCAGGTAGTGAGCGCTCGAATGTCCTTCCTGCAACGCCAGCACGGCGCTCGAGCTGTACAGGACGACGAGGCCGAACGCGAGCAGCGCCGCGGTGACGAGGACGAGCCCCCGGGCCTCGACGCTCATGCGCCAGCGCGTGCGGTCGTGCGCGAATGCCACCGCCCCCATTATTGCCAACCTCCCACCGCCAGTCGCTTGAACGCGGCGCCTCGCTCCTCGTAGTTCTTGAACATGTCGTAGCTCGAGCACGCCGGAGACAACAGCACGACGTCCCCTGGAGTGGCGAGGGCACGCGCGCGCGCAATCACTTCCTCGAAGTCCCGCCCC
>DATBIU010000057.1:0-17057 GCA_036556765.1 Gemmatimonadaceae bacterium
ATTTCGTCGGCGCGCTCCTCCTCGAGGTCCTCGAGTGCGTCGGCGCGGTCGTCGGGTGTCATTTGAGACACCAACTCCGCCGCGTGTCGTGCGCTCAGCTCCTCGAGCAGCTCCGATCGCAGCTCGTCGTCGAGATACTCGAGCACATCGGCGGCGCGCTCGGCCGGTAGTGCGCGCATGAGCTGCGCGAGGCGATGGCGTGGGAGCGCCTCGGCGATGTCGGCGAGATTCGCGGGGTGCAGCTCTTCGGTCTCGGCCGCGACATCCCCCGGCGATTCGTCGAGCAGCGCGAGAATGTCCGGGGCGAGGAGCGCCGCGACCGGTCGCTCTTCCTTCGGGGATGCCATCGCGACGGTCCTCGTCGTTTCGGCCTGCTTCGGTCTGGTTCGCGCGCGCCATCGCGTGTCGGCGCAAGCGATTCGGGGGCGTCAAGATATCGGTGCGGCAATGCGCGAATCAAGCGCTCGCGCATTGTGCAATGGCGTCGATCGACGAGTGACGCGCGCGTTTCTACTGCGTCCCTCCCATAGGTTGGAGGTGCTAATGCGAGCGTTCGTGACCGGGGCGGCGAGCCCCCTCGGACGCGCTCTGGTGAGCGCGCTCACTCGCCGCGGGCATCGGGTGGTTGGGTTGGTCCGTCGCCGCAATGGCGTCACCTTGATGGAAAACCTCAAGGCGCAGCCGGTCGTCGGCGACCTCAACAATCCCGAAGTGCTCGTCAAGGCCATGAAGGGATGCGACGTGGTGTTCCACGTCGCCAACTTTTTCGATCTCTGGGCCCGCAAACCGCACGTGTTCGATACCGTGAACGTCGACGGTACGAAGAACACGCTCGCGGCGGCGGTGGTCGCCAAGGTCCCACGCGCCGTCTACGTGTCGTCGTGCGTGACCATCGGCGAATTTCCCGGGCAGCTCGGCAACGAGTGGACGCACCATCGCGGCTGGACGCTCTCGCACTTCGAGCGCACCAAGGTCGCGGCGGAAAAGACCGCGTTGAAGCTCCGCGCCAAGGGCATCGAGGTCATCGTCGTGAATCCCGGCATCATCGTCGGCCCGGCCGATCCGGGATGGTGCGGCCGCATGATCAGCGAGACGCTCACCGGGCAGCGGCGCTTCGCGGGCAATGCCCCAGTGGGGTGGATCTGGGCCTATGACGCCGCCGAAGCGATCATCCTCGCCTTCGAGCGCGGCAAGGACGGCGAGCGCTACATCCTGTCCGGCGAGACGATGTCGCCGCGGCAGTTCCTGACGAAGGTCGCGCGCCTGGCGGGCAAGCGCCCGCCGCTCCCGCTGCCCCGCAAGCTCGCGGTGCCGAGCGCGTACGTGGCGACCGCCGTGGCGGCGGCGTTAGGCACGCGACCGGCGCTATCGATCGACGAAGCGCGCTTCACCTCGATCGGCTTCCGGGCCGACGGCACCCACGCGCAGCACGAGCTGGGCGTACAGTACACGCCGGTCTCAAAGTATCTGCCGCTCGTGGTCGACAGCTACAAGAAGGGGCTGACGCGGTTCGCGAGCTGAAGATAAGAGCGTTGAGGAATGAGGACCGAGGAGTGAGGAATCCATTTCCTCACTCCTCGTCGCTTATTCGCCGGTCTCCCTCACGGTCAGCCTCCGCCTCTCCTCCACGATCTCGAGCGCCTCGTAGCCCGCCGCCCGCACGGCATCGCGCAGTTGCTCCGGAGTCGCGCGCCCGTCGTGCTCCATCGTCGCTTCTGCGCGCGTCACCTCCGCACGCACGATCCCGTCGACACCTTGAAGCGCGGTGTACACGGCACGCACCGCGTGAACGGACGGAAGGTTGAGGCGAATCGTCGTGCGCATGCTGGCAGACCAGGGCCACGGGTTGGGTCAAGGGTAATCGATCCACTGCCCACCCTCGACCCTCCCCTTGGCCCGTGGCCCCTGGCCCTGGACCCTGCCGTACCCCAACTTGCCGCCTCGCATGCCCACCGTCGCCTTTCTCGGCCTCGGCGCCATCGGCGCGCCCATGGCCCGTCACCTCCCCGCGCGCGGCTTCGAGCTCGTCGTCTGGAACCGCACGCCCGAGCGGGCCGAGCAGTTCGCGACGACCGTCCGGTCTCGCGTGGCCCGCACACCCGCCGACGCCGCACGGGATGCGGACGTCGTCATCACCTGCCTGCCGACCTCGCGCGAGGTGGAGTCGCTCCTCGACGGCGCCGACGGGCTGTTGGCCGGCCTTCGCCGCGGCGCCACACTCGTCGACTGCACCTCTGGCGACCCGGCGACATCTCGGCGCATCGCCGAGCGTCTCGGTGAACGGGGCGTGGGGTTCGTCGATGCGCCGGTGAGCGGCGGAAAGCGCGGAGCAGAGGAAGGCACTCTCACCGTCATGTGCGGCGGAGATGCCGCGGTGGTCGAGCGCGTTCGCCCCGTGCTGGCCGCGTTCGGGAAAAACATCGTGCATTGCGGCGACGTCGGCGCGGGGGACATGGTCAAGGCCGTCAATCAGGCGCTGCTCGCCATTCACATCTGGGCTACCGGCGAAGGGCTGGCGACGCTCGCCAAGGCCGGCGTCGACACGCGCATCGCGCTCGACGTGATCAACGCGTCGAGCGGCCGCTCGAACACGAGCATGAACCTGTTTCCCGAGCGCGTGCTCTCCCGCGCGTTTCCGCGCACATTCCGGCTGGCGCTGATCGACAAGGATCTGCGTATCGCCGCCACCATGGCGCGCGACGTCGGCGTGCCGTCGCCGTTGACCCAGCTCGCGTCCGAGCTGTTTCGCGCCGCGAGAGCCGAGCTCGGGGAAGAGGCGGACCACGTCGAAGCGGTGCGGGTCATCGAGCGCACCGCGGGGGTCGAGATCGGAACGTGAGCGTCGCGTCCGTCGAAGAGATTCGCGCACACTTTCCCGCACTCTCGCGCACGCATGCCGGTGAGCGTGTGGCCTACTTCGATGGACCCGGAGGTACCCAGGTCCCGCTCGGCGTCGCCGACGCGATGACGGAGTATCTGTTCGAGCACAATGCCAACACGGCCTGGCTCTACCCATCGAGCATCGAGACCGACGCGATGATCGCATCGGCGCGTGGTGCGATGGCGGATTTCGTGGGAGGCGCGCCCGACGAGATCGCCTTCGGCGCCAACATGACGACGCTCACCTTCCACGTTGCGCGCGCCCTGGGACGCACGTTCGCCCCCGGCGATGAGATCGTCGTCACCGAGCTCGACCACCACGCCAACGTCGCGCCCTGGGTCGAGACCGCTCGAGAGCACGCGCTCAAGGTCAACGTCGCCCCGATGCGTCCGCACGATGGGACGATCGATCTCGATGCATTGGCCGCGCTCATCACCCCGCGAACACGGGTCGTCGCGGTCGGGGCGGCCTCGAACGCCCTGGGGACGATCACCGACGTCGCGCGCGTCTTCCCGCTCGCACGCTCGGCCGGCGCGATCACCTTTTGCGATGCGGTGCACTACGCGCCGCACGCACTTGTAAACGTGCAGGCGCTCGGATGCGATCTGCTCGCCTGCTCGGCGTACAAGTTCTACGGTCCGCACGTGGGGTTCGTCTGGGGGCGGCGCGACCTGCTCGCGTCGCTCGACGTGCCGAGGCTCGAGCCGGCGCCCGACGAGGTGCCAGACCGTGTGGAGACCGGCACGCTGAACCACGAAGGGATCGCGGGCGCCGCGGCAGCGGTGGACTTTCTGGCCTCGCTATCACGCGAGAAGGGGACGCGCCGGGAGCGACTCGAGGCGACGTATGCGCAGCTCCACGGTCGCGGGCGCGCCCTGTTCGCTCGCGCGTGGAAGGCGCTCGCTTCCGTTCCCGGCGTCCGGCTGTACGGTCCGCCGCCCGATCGACCGCGCACCCCGACGTTGTGCTTCTCGATGGAATCGGTGCCCTCGGACGTCGTCGTCAGGCGGCTCGCCGATCGCGCGATCTTCGCGACGCATGGGGACTTCTACGCGGCCACGGTGGCGGAGCGACTCGGCCATGCCCGCGACGGCCTCGTGCGCGCGGGCTGCGCGTGCTACACCACCGACGCCGAAGTCGACCGGTTGGTCGAGGGCGTTCGCGCGATCGCGAACGCCCGGTAGCGCATCAGGTGCCGCGTCCCTCGGCGGCGGGCGCCGAAGCGGCTGGCACCGCTGCCGGAGGCGCATCGGCGCGCTTTCGCCGTGATACGGTCGTCTTTTCCAGCCCGGGCAAGAACGACTCGTATCGCGCGCCCGGGTTCCACAGGATCCAGGAGTCGTAGCCCGCGTCGTAGATCGCGCGCTTCTGCTCCTCGAGCTCCTCGGCGCCGTACTTCGGGAGCATGCGCGGCAGCGAGAACGCCTGCAGCCACGCGCGGACATGCCCCGGATCGTGGATGCCGAGCTTCTCGTTGCGCTCACGCGCACGTTTGATCGCGATGTGGTTGATACGATACGGCTCGGCGTTCGGCCGGTCGATCCCGAACGCGCCGCGCGGATAGTGCGACGGGTACGTCATCGGGAGAATGACGTCGACGAATGGCGACAGCGACTCCCAGTGCTGGCCGATCTCGAGCGCTCCGGGCACGGTGGTCGTGAGGCCGAACACATCGATCGTGCACCGGGCGCCGAGCGCGCGCACGCGCGGGCAGGCCGTGCGCAGAAACTCCGACAGCGCCTGCTGCTTGCTACGGCCGTTCGCCGTCGGGAAAACCTGCTTGGGCAAGCTCCGGTATGGCTCGGGGAAGCGGATGTAGTCGAACTGCACCTCCGCGAATCCCACGCGCGCCATCTCCTCCGCGACCCGGATGTTGTACTCCCAGATCTTCGGATCATACGCGCTCACCCAGGCCAGCCCTTCCTTGTCGCGCCACACGCCGCCGTCCGCCTTGCGAATGGTGTGCTGCGGATTCAGTCGTGCCGCGACGGAGTCCTTGAACACGACGATGCGCGCGATCGGGACTATCCCGTGCGCCTTCATCGTGTCCACCATCGCCTTGAGGTTCGGAATCGTCCCCGCGGTGCCGGCGTTGCGCGCCACCATCGTGTCCGACGACTTGTAGTTCAGACCGAACTCGTCCTTGATGTCGATGACGAGCGCGTTGATCTCGGTGGAGTCGGCGATCGCGATGAGCTTCTTCATGCGCTCGGGACTCTGTGCAGCCCACCGGAGCACGTAGAGGCCGCGCACGATCGTGCTGTCGGAGCGGCGGACGGTGTCGGGTGCCGGCTGTAGCGGGGCGGACGCCGTGTCGCGCGACGCGGCGGCAGTGGTGCGCGCGGAGGGGGTGGCGCCGGCGGTCGCCAGCTGCGATGCCCGTGCGCTGGCGTTTGGCTCGCAGGCGAGTGCCGCGAGCGAAGCGAACAGGAGACTGCGCATGTGGGTGGAGTCGGGGGACGGCGTGCGGTGTCGCAATGTAAACGATCGACGACCGAATCCGTATCGGTCGGCCGGGCCTCTGGGCGTTCGCTATATTTCCGGGGCATGTCGCGTTTCGTCCCGCTCCTCGTCCTCGTGCTCGCGGCCTGTCGAACGGAGCGCGTGGCCCCTCCTGCGGCGGAGTTCCTCATTGCCGCGGGGGACTCGAGCTTCTGGGTGCGGAGCCAGAACGGCCGGCT
Source organism: Gemmatimonadaceae bacterium (assembly GCA_036556765.1). Taxonomy (GTDB): domain Bacteria; phylum Gemmatimonadota; class Gemmatimonadetes; order Gemmatimonadales; family Gemmatimonadaceae; genus JAICNG01. The sequence goes on from DATBIU010000057.1 coordinate 5,563, forward strand.
CAAGATCCGCGGCGCCCCCCTCCAGCTCGCCCGCCTGCGCGGGCGCTTTCACGAGATCTACGTCGCGGACGACGACCGCTCGCACTACGAGGCCGTGATCGTCGGACAGCGCGTCTTTCGCCGGGACCTCCAGACGGGCGACTCGGTGGCGATCTTCGAGGATACGACCGCGGCCTCCCTCGAGCGCTGGTATCGCGAGGAGCATCCGACCGACCCGCGCGTCTCGGCCGAGGATGACGTGAGCGAGCACCCCATCGTCGAGGCGACCGCGGAAATCGGCCTGCTCGATGCCTTCGGTCCGTACCAGTCGTACGAGTACCGGGCGGACGGCGTGATTCAGGGAGGCGCGGAATGGCACGTCACGCGCCGGGGCGTTCTCGACCTGGAGAAGGGCCATCAGGCGAGCCTCGCGTCCCTGTTCGGAGACAGCATCGCGAGGCATATCGTCGCCGAAGGGAAGCGACGCTTTTCGCTCGCGCTCGATTCCGTTCTCGCGTCACCCGATGCGCGCGCCCGCGCCGCCGCCGAGGCGATCGCCGACTTCGAGTTCGACTCCTCGTCGTTCGCGATCGTTCGCGATCGGCGCGCCCCCGCCGTGCAGTTCTTCGCGCCCGGCCATGGCGCCCGCGCCGGAGGGATGATGATCGGCCTCGCGCCGATCATCGCCGACTCGGCGGCCGCCTGGTGGACGGAGGTGCGCGGCACCTTGTCGGTCGCGCCGTTCGATTCGAGCCTCGATCGGTGGGAACGCCCCGGACTGTCGGTCGTCACACGGTACGACGCGACCGGAGACCGGGCGACACTCGTTATGCTCGACTCTGCCGGCCGTGAGTGGCCGGTGGCGCGCATCTCGGCGCCCGCCTACTCGCTGCTCTGGCTGGATGCGCCGCCGCTCGATCCCGCGACACGTCGCGCGCTCACACGCGCGTTCGACGAAGCCGCCCTCTACTCGGAGCAGTCGCGGACCGCTCTGGGTCCTCGGCGCGAGCGAGCGGCGCGGCTGGTGTCCACCTCTCGATCACCTCGCACTCCACGCCTGTGAGCCCCAAGCCGAAGTCCGCCGCTCGCCCATCGACGCCCGCGCCGCGGTTCGTTCGCGAGTCGCGCCACGAAAGCTCCGAGATCATGATGCCGCAGCACGCCAACAATCTCGGACACGTCTTCGGTGGCGTGATTCTCTCGCTCCTCGATCGCGTCGCCGCCGTCGCGGCCATTCGCCATGCGCGCAAGAACTGCGTCACCGTATCGGTGGATCGCGTCGACTTCCGCGAGCCCATCCAGCTCGGCGATCTCGTGATCCTCAAGGCCTCGGTGAACTATGTCGGGCGCACGTCGATGGAGGTGGGTGTGCGCGTGGAGGCCGAGGATCTGGCGACCGGTGCCCGCCGGCACACGAACTCGTGCTATCTCACCTTCGTCGCGATCGACCGCGACCACCGCCCGATCGAGATTCCGCAGGTGGTCCCCGAGACGGAAGATGAGAAGCGCCGGTACGCGGCGGCGCAGGAGCGAAGGCGGAGGCGACTCGAGGAGAGGACTCTGGAGACGAGGGGTCAGGAGTCAGGAGTCAGGGATCAGGGGGTGTCAGGGCGAAGGTGACAGGGAACGGGTCGCGCTCCGGGCACCTCTTTCCGCCCCCTGACTCCTGACTCCTGGCCCCAGGATCATCGCCCCTCGAGATCCCGCTCGCCCGGAACCTGGCGGGCCGCCCGCCCTTCACCCTTCTGCGACTGCGCCTCGTGGAATCGCTCGCCCTTGAGCTGCATCTCGGCGACGAATCCCTCGTACTCGCGCGGGCTGAGCTGATTCGCGATTCCAGGGATCAGTCCCTTCACCAGCGTGATGCGCTCGGCCAGCGTCAGCTTGCTCGCTTCATCCACCAGCCTCCGGAGCACGGGGTGATTCATCCAGTCGGTCTCGCGGCTCGTCGTCATGGGTGCGTCTCGGGTGGAAGGCTTCGTGGGTGTTCATTCATTCTCCGTGCCGCGCTCAGCGGCGCCGAAACCAGACGTGGCCGATGATCGCGCCGATCACGGCGCCTCCGAGCGCGAGGGCGGCTGCATCATCGGGGGTCGCGAACGCGGGGCGCCCCGTGAGCAGCTCCATTGGGATGACCGATGCCAACAGATAGGCCCACACGCAGAGAATGCCGGCCAGATAATCTCCGGCGCGGCCGATCTTCCGCAGCGGGTCGCGCACGATCGCGTACGTGATGCCGGCAACCGCGCCGAGGTAAGCGCCGCCCACGATCGACCCCCCGATGAGAGCCAGTGCGTCCAGTGCGGAGGGTCCGTCGCTGCCCACCGCCATTCCCGCGACGCGCATGACCGTGAGGAGGCCGACGGCGATCGCGCCGACCACCGCGGCGCGCAGCCACTGTGGCAACCGTTTCAGCGCGGTGCCCGCGCTACGCAGGGCACGTACGGCCTGGGGGACCGGAGGGTCGGGCATCGGGGGAAAGTTCTGCTCGACGAAGCGCGCACGTGCGGTACAGTGCGGACACACCGCCGCATGGCGCCGCAATGCCTCGAGATGCTGGCGTTGGGCCGGGCCACCCTGGGTCGGCGCGGCATCCATCCAGCGGGCCACCCAGGTGCACTCGGGCAAGCCGCTCGACGCGAGAGCCGCCTGCCGCTCGGCGACCGCGGCGCGCCAGACGATCTGGATGGCGTACTCGCGCGGGATGCCAAGCGATCCATCCTCCCACGCGCGCACGACGTGCTCGGTGAGCCCGATTTCCGCCGCGAGCTCGCCAGTGGACATGCCGAGCAGCGCACGGGCGCGCGTCAGATCGGCGGCGGTCATTCGGTCGGCGGCGGGCGTCATGGACCCAAATATCGCTGGACGGCGCGACCTCGCACACCCCCGTCGCACTTGACCAGGGCATGCGGCGTGCACACCCTGTTCACCACATGAAAACCTTCACCATCGAGCAGGCGAATCGCACGCTGCCGCTCGTGCGGCGCATCGTCCAGGACGTCGTGGAGCAGTACGCGCGGTGGCAGGAGCTGGTAAAGACGCTCGACGTGCTCGCCGCGTCGCCGTCGCCCGACGCGGCTGGGATCGATCGGCTGCAGCGAGACATTCAGTCGGCCGCGCGCGGAATCGACGGCTTCGTTCGAGAGCTCACCGACCTCGGCGTCGAGATGAAGGGCTTCGACATCGGGCTGGTGGACTTTCCCGGCGAGATCGGCGGGCGTGCCGTCTACCTGTGCTGGCGGCTGGGGGAGCCGGAGGTCGCGCACTGGCACGAGCGTGACGCGGGCTTTGCCGGACGCCAGCCGCTGGTCCCCAGCGTTATGACCTAACGATGCGTACCTTTCAGGCACCCGACGGCGTGCGGTGGGGCGTCGATGTCATGCTGCCAGGCGCGAGTCACGCCATGGTCGTCTTCAGGCATCCGAACGGGCGCACGTCGCGGCTCGACCGGTACGCGTGGCGAAACATCGATGGCCCCGACGCGCGAAACGTGACGGCGCGGCTCGACGCGGACGAAATATTGACGGGACTGAGCGAGAGCGACATCGCGATGCACTTCCGGCGATCGATGCGCATCGCGGCGGCGGACAACCCGCTCGGGACGCCGGTCACGCACGCTGGGTGAGAACGGGGGGATCAAAGGGGATCGGGGGGTCGGGGGATCGAGGGCCCGTGTTGCGCCCTCGATTCCCCGACCCCCCGATCCCTCGATCCCCTCTTGGTCTTACAGTCCCAAAGCCGCCGGGACGTTGATCCGGCCGTGGCCGTAGAAGTCATCCTTCCCTGGCTTGCCGAAGTCGACGATGTCATCCGACGTCCTGGCAAGCGTGGACTTGATCACTTCCGGGCTCCGTCCGAGCTGCTCGACGAGCAGCGCGGCGAGGCCGGCGACGTGCGGCGACGCCATGCTCGTTCCGATGAATCCCGATGCGAACGTCGAGTTCGGGTTGTTGGAGCACGTGTTCTTCTGATAGAACGGCGGCGGCGGGGGCGTGCCCGGCGGCGAGCCGGGAGGAACCGGCGGCTGCACGAAGGTGAGGCCGGTCTTCGAGCACGCGGCCCACACGCCCACCGCCGAGATGATCTGCCCCTGCGCGTTCTCGGCCCAGTTGCCGCCGGGAGCCGCGACGTCGATGAACTGCTGGCCGAAGTTCGTGTAGATCGCGGGGAAGTCGACGCTGGGTGCGTACGGCCCGTTCACCGGTCCCGCGTTGGGACCGGTCGCCGAGACGCAGATGACGTTCTTGGTCGAGCAGAACGCGCCGTAAATGCCGTTGTTGCTCGGGTGCAATGGAAGCTCCTCGTTTCCGGCGGCCACGACAATGGTGACACCGGCGGACCGCGCGTACTTGGTCACTTCGTCCAGCACTCTCGTGAATGCCCGGTTACCGTCGCGCAGGAAGACCGCACCGAGGCTCATGTTGATCACCTCGGCTCCCGCATCGGTCGCGTAGAGGATTCCATTCAGAATGCCGGTGAATGAGCCCGATCCGCGAGCGTTCAGAACCTTCACCGGAATCAGCGTCACCCTCGACGTCACGCCGGCGCTCACGATCGCGAGGCTGCTCACCGTCGAGCCGACGTGCGAACCGTGGCCATTCAGGTCGGCCCAGATCGGGCGGCCTGGGAAGAACGTCGCGATCAGCTGGTCGTCAGTCGGCAGCACGGGGTTCGTCCCGTTCGTGGGGACGAACGAGCGTGCCCGTCCCTGGTCGACGAGACCCACGAGGTCTGGATACAGGTGGTCGATACCCGAGTCCAGGATGGCCACATCGACGCCAGGCGAGCCAAGCCGCCCCGCGGCCCACGCGACGTTGGCGCCAATGGCGCGGTGGTGCCACTGCCGCGGGAAGAAGAACGCCGTGGCGGGGTTGGCCTGACTCTGCGTCTCCGCTTCCGACGTCAGCCCGGCTTCGGCCACCATCGGCTCCACCCGATGGTTGACGCCCTGGTACTCGAAGTCCGCAACGACGCCTTCGACGCTCGCATTCTGCTCGATGGCAGTCGCATCGTCGACCGAGATCCCGGCGACGATAGCGATGCCGGCGCCTTCATGCAGCAGCTCGACTGTGCCACCGCGAGCGGCGACGCTGCTCGCGAAGTCGACGGGCGCGCCGCCCTTGAACAGCACGACGTAGCGCGACGAGGACGAAGCCGACACCGCGTTCAGGCTGGGTGCGCGCGCGCTGGTGAGCTCGACCGGCATCGAGTCCGAGCACGCCGCGATGACGGCGATACCAAGGAGAGGTACGAGACGACGCATGGGCAAACCTCGGGGCAGGGGAGAGGCGCGAACTCTGCGGTGCGAACGCGCCTGGTGCAAGAGTGGCGTGCTTGCGACACCCGGTGATGCATCGGTCGCGCGACGGCCAACCCTAACGAGCCTCTCGTCCGGTTCGTCTGCGGCGAGCTCGACGAACGGAGATGGTCGGGACCGGGGTGGGTGTCGTAGCTCGTCGCTCAGGCGAGCAACGACTCCTGCGAGACAGATGTTTCGGGCCCCCAAGCATAGTGGGGTGGGGGCGGTCTGTCACCCCCTCCGGCTACCCTCGCGATCGGCTGCCTCCGATACCGCCTCGTCCTGGTACGGCACCTCGATCTCGAGCCCGTCGCGCGCCAACACCACCGCGTCGAACTCCTCGCGGGCCTGCCGAAGAAGCTCCGATGCATCGCGCGAGTACCGCGCCGAGAAATGCGTGAGGACGAGCTGGCGCACAGCCGCCCCACGGGCGACCGCGGCCGCTTCGCGCGCGGTGGAATGCCCCGTTTCGCGGGCGCGGTCGGCTTCCTCGTCGGCGAAAGTCGCCTCGTGCACCAGCACGTCGGCGTGCGCCGAGGCGTCGATGACCGTCTGGGCCGGCCGCGTGTCGCCCGAGATCACCACCTTGCGCCCGGACCGGCGCGGACCAACCAGGACCACCGGGTCGACGACGCGACCGTCGGGGAGCGTCACCGCCTCCCCGCGGTGCAGGCGTCCCCACAGCGGCCCCTCCGGCACGCCCATCTCGCGCGCGAGATCGGGATTGAACCGTCCCCGGCGTTCCTCCTCCACCAGAGCAAAACCTAACGACGGGCCGCCGCCGTGGTCGGCCGCGAACGGCTCGATGGCGTAGCCGTTCCGCTTGATCGTCTCGCCAGCGTGCACCTCCATCACGTCGAGGCGAAAGCCAACGCGCTCCACTCCGAATTCCGACGCGCGGCGCAGATGCCGGCTCGATCCCCGCGGTCCCCACAGCCGCAGGGCCTCCGTGCGTCCCTGGAGCGCCATCGTCCGCATGAGCCCGATCACGCCGATCACGTGGTCGGCATGCAGGTGCGTGAAGAAGATGTCCTCGAGCACGAACGAGATCCCGTAGCGCATCATCTGCCGCTGCGTTCCCTCCCCGCAATCGAACAGCATCGTCTCTCCCTCGCGGATGAGCGCGAGCGAGCTCACGTTCCGCTCGACCGTGGGGCGAGCGGCGGATGTACCGAGGAAGCGGAGGGTCAGCGACATGGGGAGAAGATACTCACGAACCAGGACCCAGGAACGAGGAGGCCTCCCTCGCTGCTCACTCCTCATCCCTCATGCTTCAAGTCTGCTCAGTACGGCCGCGAGCACGTTCTCATCGATGTTTCCGCCGCTGATCACCACGACGACCGGATCGGCCAATCGCACGGATTCAGCGAGCAGCGCCGCCACCCCCACCGCTCCCGATCCCTCCGCGGTGACCCGCTCATCGAGCGCGAGCACGCGGATCGCGTCGGCGATCTGCGATTCTTCGACCGTCACCATTTGATCGAGCGCCTGACGGCCCACATCGAGCCCGTGCTCATCGATCGCGCCCGCGAGCCCGTCGGCCAGCGTGGGGACGATGGGAATGTCGACCACCCGTCCCGCGGCGAGCGATCGGGCCATCGCGTCCGTCGCGACGCTCTGCGCCCCGATGATGCGGACGCTTGGTGCCGTCTCACGAAGAAATGCCCCGATGCCGCCGACCAGCCCGCCGCCGCCGACGGGCACGATCACCGACTGCACGTCCGGCAGCTGCTCGAGCACCTCGAGCGCGACCGTGCCGTGACCAGCCACCAGCGGCGCACCCACGCAGGGATCGAGGTAGACCATGCCGCTGGCGGCAGCGAATGCGATGGCGCGCGCATGCGCCTCGTCGTAGTGCGCCGATTCGGCATCGATCGTCGCGCCGCATGCACGCATGCCCTCGATCTTCACGCGCGGCGCGGTGCGCGGGACGAAGATCGTCGCCGGCACGCCGAATCGCTCGGTGGCGAGCGCGACCCCACGCCCGTGATTCCCCGCGCTCGCGGTCACGACGCCGCGCGCGCGCAGCTCCGCCGGCAGCGAGCCAATCGCGTTGTACGCGCCCCGAATCTTGAACGAGCCCGTGAGCTGCTCGTTCTCGAGCTTGAGCCAGACGTCGCGATGTGCGCGCGCGGAGAGACGCGTCGCATGGCGCAGCTCCGTCCGCCGAGCGACGTCGCGGAGGCGCTCGGCCGCTCGGCGCACATCGGCGGCGGTGACGTCGGCGAACACGGCGCGGGACGCTACGGTCGGGCTTCGGTGTGCGCAAGCGCGCCGCGCCGACGCGCCTTACGCCAGATGTTGCCCGGAACGGTGCTCGTCGGTCTAGTGCGTAGCGGGGTCATTTTTTGACCCACGTGTGTCGTTGCGGACACGCGGCAGGTGAAGCGGTGGGGGGACAACTCCGGGGGGAGTGTGGGCAGTTTGGGAAACGACGAAAGTCGTGGGATCGCCCCCCATCGCCCTTCTTCGTAGGTGTTGAAAACTGTCGGGAACGGAGCGCGTGAGCATCTCGTGCTCGCGCGTGATGGGTGATTGCCCGGACCATCGCGAAGGCTCGGCGTTCGCTTGACGGGTGCCGCGAAAGCTGTTATCATCCAACAGCTTGAACGCGGCCCCGCGAACGTAGCGGGGCTGTTGTCTTCAGGTGATCCGGGTGCGAGGGATCGTCAGAGTTCTCCCGTACCCGCGTGCGCGGGGCTGTAGCTCAGTTGGGAGAGCGCCTGGATCGCACCCAGGAGGTCAGGGGTTCGACTCCCCTCAGCTCCACTTCTGGCATGCAACCTGAATTACTGGTTGCGCCGACACTCGATTGGTTGCCGGTCTCCTTCGGTAGGACGTAGAGTTCCAATGAGGAGATTCGGTCAACCCACTTTCGCAGGGTTGCCCGCCGCCGCTCGGTAGGACGCAGAGTTCCAATGACGGCGCGCGAGGCATACCCTAGCCGGGTCGAAAAAGGCAATCGCCGCGGATCCCTGTCCGCGGCGCTTTTTTTTTGGGAACGATCGCGGTGATGGGCCACGGACAGCCGAAAACGGCGAACCGGCCCGTATGACAACGCGAATGGCCCGAATCGCTCCTGGTGCCGCGCAAATTCCTCTCGCGCCAGCACAACGACACGTTCGTGTTCGCAGGGCGCCGAGCGCAAAGCGTACGCGCCAACAATTCGCGTGATTCGTGTCGTTATTCGCGTCAGTTGGCAGTTTGGCCGTCCGTGGCCGCTTGGGAAACGCGGCCGGGCTCAGGCAGTCGGCAATTCCCGATTGAACCCTGTTTGCGTGGAGAGTTCGAGGCAGGGAGCGATGACTGCGGACGCGTTCACTCGCAGGCAGCCGCACGCAATCCGCAATCAGCAATCGCTTCAACATCGGTGGCCAGGCCCCGCAGCGATTCGTCCCAGAGTCGCTCCGCTTCCGTCTCGGCGCCTGCACGGAAGTCGCCGAGCGCGGTGCCGCCCAGTCGGCCGAAGAAGCGCAGGATCCCACTCTCCTTGACCGTGATGTCGATGTCGCGCCAGACGGTGGACATTGAGTCGTTCGGGGCGTGCGACTCGGTGCGGACACCGTACCGCATCATCGCCCCCGAGCCCTCGAAGGGGCGGCGCAACGGCGATCGCAACAGGCGAGCGACGAGCGGCGGGAGCTGCCACTCGGGCTCCTCGGTGAGGCGAAAGGTCAGCGCCATCTGCGCCGGGCTCGTCGATCGCGACGTGCGGACGTCGAGGTCGCGCACGCCGACCCGGAAGGGGCCGACCTTCACGGACGCGCTCACCATCAAGCGGACCACGTCACCCACGCGCCGCGGAGGTGAGCCTAACGGTGCCAGCGAGCCGTCCTTCACCCGGAACCGGAGAACGATCGACGAGTCATGCTTGGTGAGCTCTCCCCAGTGGCCGCCCAGCGAGTCGCGTGCGTTCACCCGCCACCGGATGGGTACCCAGTACTTCCGGGCGTAGGGCGCGAGGGCCTTGAACGATCGCTCGGCGCGCCCCGGTCTCAGGCCCAGCCCGAGCACGACCGACGTGGCGCCATCGGCATCGCGCTCCGCCCGGAGCGAGTCGATGACGAACATCCGCGACAGGGATGACGCCGCCCGCGGGAAGGCCTCGCGCGAGACGAGGCGTGTGACATCAGCGTCGCTCCGTTCGGCGGCGAGAAAGACGGCCGTCAGCGCGCGGTCGAGGTCGGAGATGGTCACGGGTCCGAGCGCGACCTCGTCGAGCGATGTCCATCGATACACGCCGTCGCCAAGGACGTCGAGGCGCATGACGTGGCGCGCGTCGCCCGGCGCGCGGGGCGCCGGAGCGCCGTGATGCTGATACAGCGTGTAGCGATCTCCCCGACGCGTGCCGGCGATCTCGAGCAGACGGTGTGTCTCCCCGCGACTCGTCCAGAGGTCCTTGTCGTCGAGCAGGCGCGACGGCGTGGTGCTGTAACGTGCGAGACGCGGGCGCCCGTTAGCGACCTCGGGGGAGAGCTCGATCGTGCCGAAACGGTCTGCCAGCGCCGCGGCCATCGTTGCGGCGTGTCGCGCTCCGCGCTCGGGAGTAGCTCCGAGTGCGGGAACAGCATCGCGGCAGCTCAGGACCGAGACCGGTAGCAGCAGCGGCAGGAGCGCCGAGCGCGTGGAAGGCACGCCGGAATGTCTCCGCGGGACCGGGTGCGCGGAAGCCTTCGGGGTTGATCGAAAGGGTTGCCGGGGCTACGTTTAGAGTCCGCACAAAAATCGTTGCTGCCCCTTGGTGTAACTGGCAACACGCCTGACTCTGGATCAGGAGAGTCCTGGTTCGAGCCCAGGAGGGGCAACTCGAAGCCCTACACGCCCCAAGGGCGTGCAGGGCTTTCTTCTTTCTGGTGCGAGGACTGAGGCGCAATGCGGGGCGCCAGGCAAACCGTGGGGCCCGCTAAAACGCGCGGGCCTGCCCGGCGCGGCTACGATCCCGTCGTCACTTCCTCGTACGCGACGGTGAGCGGGTCGCGGGCGCCCGGCTGGCCGAACGGTCCCCACGCCTCGAGCCCTGCGAGCGGCTCGCGCATCGCGATGATCTCTTCGCGCGAGCGGCCAGCCGCCACGTGCCGCTCGACGAAGGCCAGAACGGCACCGAGATAGTCGCGGAACTGCAGAAGGTCGCCCGAGCTCCCGGTCACCGGGAGCCCCGTGTTCGCGTGGCCGAAGATGTAGATGGTGTCGCGCCCGTGCGCGTTCGCCACGTGCTCGAGCACACGCATCCAGTTCCGCATCGACGCACCAGCCGCGCGGTCGACGACCGGATGGCGGCGGTGGAACATGAGATCGCCCATGTGGACCACGTTCGCACGCTCGAAGGTGATCACCGCGTCGCCGCTCGTGTGGGCACGCCCGTGGTGTCGCGCGATGAGACGCTCGTCGCCGACGTCGGCCGACCAATCGTGCGTGAAGGTCGTATCGGGGTAGAGTGGCTCCGGGGCGTTCGGCGGCGGCTGCTGCGGCTGTGACGCCCCCGGTGCGCGACGCAGGTGCTGGTCCGCCATGGAGTGCGCCACGACACGGCGCGCGACGCCGCGGAACACCGGGTTTCCAGAGGTGTGATCGCCGTGATGGTGGGTGTTGAGGAGCACATCCACCCCACGGTTGCTCGACCGCGACTGCAGCCCGGCGAGCAGAGCCTGCGCCTCGGCCGGAAACTGAGTGTCGACAACGGCCACTCCCCTGGCGTTCACCAGCCAGCCCACGGTGCCTCCGCGCATCGTGAACGTCCCGACATTGCGGCGCAGGGGCGTGAATGCCGGCTGAGGCTGCGCTCCCTGTTGGGCCAACGCGGCAAGGGGCCGTCCGAGGGCGACGCCTAACGCCGCAGCGGCCGAGCTGGCGATGAAGTCGCGGCGTGTATGGGACATCGGCATCTCCCGTGGTCGTCGGTGGTCAGTGAGCCCTGCGTGCTGCCGTCCGGCCGCAGCATACGCCATTGACGGTGCGCGTCGCAATGCGGGAGCCGTAGCTGTCCAGGTGGCCAAGCCGAGAGTGCGCGCGGCAAGGCGTTGCGCCATGCCGATCCGGGTCATATCTGTAGGAGCCGTTCCCGCCCGCCCCTCAGATCCCCCTAAGTGACGACCATCAGCGCGAACACCCGGTCAGGCCGGTCCGATTGGCTCATTCCAGCCATGCTCATCCTGTTGAGCCTCGTGCCTGCCGTGTTTGGCGCAGTGAGGCTCGTCGAGTTGGCCGGCGGCGCGGGAAT
>DATBIU010000058.1:0-15183 GCA_036556765.1 Gemmatimonadaceae bacterium
GGTGTACGCCATCATGCCGCTCTTCTTCCTCGTGGCGGGCATGCGACGCGCGTGGCAGCTCGCGCGTCGCTCGCGGTACGACATCATTCACGTGCACTGGCCGATGCCGATGGCGCTGCTCGGGTGGGCCGCACAGCGCGCGCGCTCGACCCCGATGGTCACGACCTTCTATGGCATCGAGCTCCGGTGGGTGCAGAGCCGATTGCCCTTCCTGCGATGGCTGGTGCGATGGGCGGCCCGCGCGTCCGCACAGGCCGTCGCCATCTCGACGTACACGGCTCGCGAGCTGCGGAAGTTCATCGACGTGCCGATCGAGGTCATTCCGTACACCGCGGACTTCGCGCCCCCCGCGCTGGCCGACCGCGCGCGGCCGCGGCCCGAATCGTCGATCCTGTTCGTTGGGCGTCTGATCGAGCGGAAGGGGGTAGCCCACCTCATTCGCGCGTTAGGTGCGGTGCGACGAGAGACCCCCACGCGTCTGGTGGTGATCGGGGAGGGCCCGGAGCGGCCCCAGCTGGAGCGCCTGGCGCGGGACGTGGGCGTTGCGGAACACGTCGAGTTTCGCGGCCGCGTGAGCGATGATGAGCTGCGCCAGGCCTACGCGTCGGCCGATGTGTTCGTGCTTCCCTCCGTTCTCGACCGTCGCCAGGACACGGAGGGACTCGGCGTCGTGTTGCTGGAGGCGATGAACTACTCGGTGCCCGTGATCGCGAGCGACATCGGCGGCATCACCGACATCGTGCAGCACGACCGCACGGGGCTTTTGGTGCCGCCGGCGAACGAGGTCGCCCTCGCGGCCGCGCTGTCGCGCGTGCTCACCGATCCCGTGCTGTCGCGGACCCTCGGAGACGCGGGGCGACAGCGGTTGCGCGACACGTTCAGCTGGTCGCACATCGTCGACCGGTGGGAGGACGTCTACGCGCGGGCGCGCGCGGCCTTCGAGCGTTAGCGCTCGACTTCGTCGAGACGGCGCCGGAGCTCACGCACCTCGGCGCGCTGCGCCGCGATCATTTCACCGACCAGCCCTCCCACGAACAGCACCGTGCCGACGATGACCGACAGGACGACGAGATCGATCAATGGTCGGTAGCCGAAGCCGGCGAAGATGCGAATGCCGACGAGCGTGATGCCGGCGAGCACACCGATCGCGGCGAGCAATGCGCCCAGCACGCCGAACAGCAGCAGCGGTTTCTGGCCGAAGCGGAGCTCGAACCAGACCGCGAGCATGTCGAGCACGCCAATCGGGATACGACCGAGCCCGAATTTCGAGCGCCCCGCGTGCCGCGGGTAGAGCGGAACGGGAATCTCGGTGACGGTGAAGCCCTGCGCCGCGGCCACCGCGATCATGTAGCGATGCCAGTCGGGACGAATGGGAATCGCATCCATGACCTCGCGACGGTACGCCTTCACCGAGTTGAGGTCGCGCACCGGCAGCTGGAACAGCTTCCGGCTCAGCCCATTGTAGATGCGCGAGACGAATCGTCTCTCGTACTTCCCTTGCTTGAAGCCGGTCACCATGTCCACGTCGCCCGAGAGGATGGGGCTCACCAGCCGCGGAATATCCTCTGGCTTGTACTGGAGATCGGCCGGGTAGAAGACGAGCACGCGGCCGCGCGCATGCAGGTAGCCGGTGCGGAGGGCATCGGCGATCCCGCGCCGCACCCGGTGGCGCACGGCCCGCAGGAACGGATAGCGACCGCGGAGCTCCTCGAGCACGGTCCACGAGCCATCGACTGACCCATCGTCCACGACGATGACCTCGTAGCGAATGCCGGTCCCGCTGAACGCGTCGGCCGCGAGCTCCATGAAGAGCGGCAGGTTCTCCGCTTCGTCCTTCGCGGGCACGAGGACGCTCACATCGGGTGCGCCCGACGCCGCTTCGGGCCCTGACGCCATCGGCGCTCGCGGCCCAGGGCGTGTCGTCACCAGCTCCGGTCCGCGGTCGGCGCTCACACCCGCTTTCTCATGCGCGCCGACAAGACGCCGAGCTGATCGCGATACTTCGCGACCGTGCGACGGGCGATCTGCACGCCGCTCTCCTTGAGGATGTTGACGATCGCCTGATCGGTGAGGGGGTGCTTGGGATCCTCTTCCGCCACGAGCTTCTCGATCTGCGCCTTGATCCCGCGCGCGGACACGTCCTCGCCGCCGGTGGTCGACAGCCCGGACGAGAAGAAAAACTTCAGCGGAAGCACGCCCCGCGGTGTCTGCACGAACTTCTCGTTCGTCACCCGGCTGACCGTCGATTCGTGCATGTTGATCACCTCCGCGACCTCGCGGAGCGTGAGCGGCTTGAGGTACTGCACTCCCTTCTCGAAGAATTCGCGCTGCCGGTCGACGATGAAGTTCATCACCTTGAGCATCGTCTGCCGCCGCTGCTCGATCGCCTGAATCATCCAGTTGGCCGAGTTCAGCTTGTTCGAGATGAACTCCTTGTTCTCGCCCTCGAACTTCTTCTTGTCGCGCGCGATCTCCTGGTACGCCTTGCTCAGCTTGAGGCGCGGGAGGTTCGCATCATTGAGGAAGACGTGGTACTTCCCGTCGATCTTCTCGACGATCAGATCGGGGATGATGTAGTTGTCGCCCTTGTCGCTGTACTTGATCCCGGGCTTGGGGTCGAGCTTCTTGATCTCGTCGGCGGCCTTCTGGACATCGCTCGGCGAGATGCCGAACCGCTTGGAGATCTCGCTCCAGCGATGGTTGATCAGCTCGTCGAAGCAATCGCGAACGAGCCGGTACGGCACCGACTGCTCGAGCCCTGCATCCTTGAGCTGAAGCAAGAGGCACTCGCGCAGGTCGCGAGCGCCGACCCCCGGTGGATCGAGCCCCTGGATGATGGAGACCATCTCCTCCAGCTCCTCGCGGCTGTACACCGGCGCGTCGAGCGGATCCTGGTCCAGCTCCTCGGCGGTGCTGCGCACGAGGTCGTTGATGCTCGTGAAGATCTCTTCGACCGGGCAGGCGAGATATCCGTCCTCGTCGATGTTGCCGACGAACTCGTCGGCCAGCAGCCGCTGCCGCGGCGTGAGCTCGAGGAGCTGGATCTGATCCCGCAAATGGTCGGCGAGGTCGCGTGTCTCGACGGTGACCGGCTCGTAGTACTCCTTCTCCTCGTGCTCCTCGTGGCGGCCGCCGGCATCGAATCCGTTGAGGAGAATCTCTTCCCAGTCGATCTCGTCGTTGGCCTTCTCTGCCTGAGGCGCTTCCTCGGTTTGCCCCTCCTCCTCGTCATCCTCTTCCTCCGGCTCCACCATCTCCAGGAAGGGATTGTTCATCAGCTCCTGCTTCAAATGCTGCTGAAGATCGAGCAGCGGCATGTACAGGAGATCCATCGCCTGATACAGGCGAGGATTGATCTTGATCTCCTGCTTGAGCTGCGTGCTCTGAGAAATGCCAGCTTTCATGAATCCGTCATCTCGCGAGAAAGGCTCCGCGCCGCGTCAGTCGGCGGCGGGATCGACGTCCCCCTGCGCCGCCGAAAACCGCGCGCGCAAGCGCGCGGTGAGCGTCGGCCCCAGGTAGATCTTCGCCACGGTGTCGTCGAACACCAGCTCGCGCACCGTGCCCGACACCTTGACCTGCCCATCGAACATTATGTACGCCCGGTCGACGATGTCGAGAGTCTGCTCCACGTTGTGATCGCTGATCAGCACCCCGATGCCGCGATGGCGCAGACCGGCGACGATCGTCTGAATGTCGTGGACCGCGATCGGGTCGACGCCCGCGAACGGCTCGTCGAGCATCATGAACTTCGGCTCGGTGACCAGCGCGCGCGTGATCTCCAACCGCCGCCGCTCCCCACCGGAGAGGGCGTACGCCTTGCTATGCCGCAAATGCTTGATGCTGAGCTCGTCGAGCAGGCGCTCGAGTCGCGCGCGCCGCTCCGATCCCGACAGCGGCATGGTCTCCAGAATCGCCAGGATGTTCTCCTCGACCGAGAGCTTTCTGAAGATCGAGGGCTCCTGGGAGAGGTAGCCGATGCCCAGACGCGCTCGCTGATACATCGGCATGTCCGTAATGTCACGACCGTCGAACAGGATCCGGCCCTCCTGCGGCTTGATCAGCCCGACGATCATGTAGAACGTCGTCGTCTTGCCCGCGCCGTTGGGGCCAAGCAGTCCGACGATCTCCCCCTGTTGCAATCGCAAGGCCACATCGCTGACGACTCTGCGCCGGCGATAGGTCTTGACGAGCCCCTGCGCCTCGAGGATGGACCCAAGGGCCGGTGGCTGGACCACCGGATGGGTGCCCGTGGTGATCGCGATGTGCTCGCCAGACTGCCGAAGCACATCCGCCACCCGGCCTCGTTGCGGCCGGATCTCGGCCCACACGCGCTCGGCAATGCGAATGCGGACGTCCGGCGACGCGAACCCCGTCGGCGGTGGCTGAATGACGCCCTCCGCCGCCAGTCGAGGGAGCACCGAGGCCGCCAGATGCTGGCGCACTTCGTCGAGGCTGAGTCGGCCTCCCTCCAGCTGAGCGTCTCGCCCTTCCGCACGTACGACGTCGAGGTGATCCTCGCGGTAACAGGTCGCGACATCGTTGAACACCGCGCTGCCCGTGTCGTCCGCGGCGCAGATGAGCGCGTGCAGCGCCAGGGCCGTCGAGCGGTTGCCCTCGGAGAGCCGCCCGATGATCTGCTGCAGACGCTGCGGAAGCTGCTCGCTCACGGCGTCCTCCCACCGGCTGGAGGGGATGCGGGCGCCGTCACCGTGTCGCGGGGCGCACGCAGCGTCGTGTCGGCCCCCGCGCGCGGGGCTTCGAGATAGACGCCGGCCGCCTGCTCGGTGATGGTGACGCGGTCGACCTCCTGGTCCTGGAACGTCACCATGATGACACGGCCGCGGACATAGTTGATCGAGGGCGGCGCGTCGCGCCCGTCGCGCGTCGCTACCTGGTAGTAGGACCGGGCGTTTCCGTTGGCGACGAGATCGCGAATACGGGGACGCCGCGTGGTGTCGCCAGAGGCCGCGACCGTATCGAACCGCGCCAGAATCGTGTCGCCGCGCAGCCAGTCCTTCTCGGTGGACCGCATGCGCGTGGAGTCGGGATTGCTCTGCGCGAACGCGTCGCGCACAGCGTACACCTCTCGCACGCGCTGGCCCGGCATGCGCACGTCGAGCGAGTCGGCGATGATGTCATACTCCGATGACAGGGCGCGCGCGCGCGATCGGCCCCACGCGTACACGCGATCCATCTTGCTCTCACTCACGCGAAGGTCGAGCGTGTCCGCCGTGAGCGTCACATCGCGACTCACGGCGCGCGCCTGCCCCGAAGACACCACACGCGACAGAGTGCGCTGCGACCCGTACAGCTCCACGAGCGTTCCGGTGAGCGTGAACGGATCATCCCCCTTCCCTTCGATGCGGGGAGTCTTCATCAGCCGCGCGTATTCGCGCCCGCCGTCCATGAACGCGGAGTCCCCACGGGCCACGACGTCGGTGCGCGTGATGACGACCCGACCGGTGGCGTAGACGAGGCTGTCGTTGTCCATGATCACCGTGTTCGCGACCAGCGTCGTGGGATCGCCGCGCCGTCCCGTGGAATCGGTCTCCACGAGGAGAATCGTGGGCCGGCGAGGCGCGATCATCCGTGACGCGCGGCGAATGCCAGGCGCCGGCCGATAGTAGTCCGCCTCGGGCCCGGTGAGCTTCGTGCCGCTCGGCAACGTCGCATCGACGTTGCCCTCCGCCCGCAAGTGCTCGTCGTTCAACCAGTACGTGAGGCGCTGCGAGCGCAGCGTGAGACGAGGCTCGCGATAATCCACGTTCCCGATGAGATACAGCAGACGGGCGTCCCCGTAGTACTCCACGCTGTCAGCGACCACGGTAATCTGCTGCTCCTTGCACTCCCCCTCGGCCCGCCGGCCTATGTACCAGTTGAACAGCCCGCTCGGCTGTCGCACCATGTTGAGCGGCGAGCCGGTACGACTGCGGAAGACGAACAGGCATTGCCCCGATCGGGCCTCCTGCGCGCCGAGCGAGGTGCCGATGGGAAGAGCGAGCGCGACGGCCGCGAGGCGGAACAGCGCGTGGCGCGTCATTGTGGCGGCGGCCCGCCGGGCCGGGCGGTGCGCACCGAATCCGTTGTCCCCCCCGCCGGCGGCCGCGGTTGCCCGAGGTCGCCCGTCGATACCGCGCCCTCCCCTTCGATCAGCCGGTGAACGCGGACGTTGTTCATGTTCGGGTCGGAGGTGAACCCGACGCCCTCCAGCCGGCGCCCGGGCTCGGTGAGCACGAACGCGCTGTCGCTCGAGATCTCGTTGCGGCCCTGATCGTAGCGCAGCTGCTCGGTCGTCAAACGCCTCCCATCCTCGCTCACGACGACCACCTGCCCGCGGGCCTCCATTTGTGACTGCCGCGTGTTGTACGTGCCTTCGCGGCTGGTGAGCACGGAGTTCCGCACACCGGTGCGCGTGTAGAACGTGAGCTTCACCACGCGCAGCTCGATCCGGGTGTTCTCGTCGAAGAAGAACGCCGTATCGCTCTCCAGCTCCGCGTTCAACACGCCACGATCGGTGAGCAGCGTGCTGATGCCGAACATCATCTGGTCTGCCGAATCCGCCATCGGCGATCCGGACACCCGCGGCGGCGCGGTGCCATCGCCCTGGCAGGCAACCACGAATCCGAGTACCACCAGCAGAGCCGCTCTCACACGACCCCCGCGCGCATGAGATCGTGAAGATGAACCATTCCCACCAGACGGGCGTCGTCGTCGGTGACCGGCATCGCCATCACGCCGAACTGCTGCATGCGATAGACGACCGCGCTTCCCAGCTCCCCCTCGCGCGCGAGCTTCGGCGCGCGATTCATGACCGTTTCCACTCGCAGCTCCATGAAGTCGCGCTCGCGCTCCATGAGGCGCGTGAGATCACCGGCCGTCAGCACGCCGATCACCTTCCGATGCTCGTCGATGATGGCCACGGTGCCGCGACGCTCCGCGAGCTGGACGACGGCCTCTCGCATCGTGGCGTGCGGAGGCAACGCGGGCAGTGGCGCCGTCACCATGACGTCCGCCACCCGGGTGAGCAGCTGGCGACCCAGCGCGCCGCCCGGGTGCAGGAGCGCGAAGTCCTCGCGCCGGAACGCATTCCGCTCGAGCAGCACCACCGCCAGCGCATCACCGAGCGCGAGGGCCACGGTGGTGCTGGTGGTCGGGGCGAGATCGTGCGGACAGGCCTCCTCCCGCACCCACGTGTCGACGACGACATCGGCGTGGCGGCCGAGCGTGGAGTCGGTGGTGCCCGTGAAGGCGACGATGCGCACGCCGAGGCGCTTGAGATGCTCGAGGAGCGGAAGCAGCTCCTGCGTCTCTCCGCTCTTGGAGAGCAGGATCGCGACGTCGTCGGGACCCACGATACCGAGGTCGCCATGAACGCTCTCGACGGGGTGGACGAACGTCGCTGGCGTGCCAGTCGAGGTGAGCGTGGCGGCGATCTTGCGACCCACGATCCCCGACTTGCCGACTCCGGTGACGATGACACGGCCGGGGGCACTCGCGATCAGCTCGACCGCGCGCGCGAAGCGGTCATCGAGGCGGCGCTCGGCCTCGGCGAGGGCTTCGCGCTCCATGCGCAGCACGGCGCGACCGCGCTCGACCGCGGGCTCGGTGGCGACCGCTTTCATCGCAGCACCTCGAGGGTAGGCGCCGAGCGCTCCGTCACGTAGCGATCGACGATGTCGTCCCACTCCCCGCGCGCCTTCAACAACAGCTCCGCGCACTCGCGCACCGCGCCACGGCCGCCGCTCCTCGTCAGGCGGACGTGCGCCAGCGCCGCGATCTCCGGGACCGCGTTGCCGACCGCGATCGGCAGACCCACGGCGCGCATGATGCCCATGTCGGGGAAATCATCGCCGACGAAGGCAGCGTCCTCCATGCGCAGATCATGACGGTCGAGCATGCGCTGAAAGGCGGACAGCTTTCGCGCCAGCGCATCCTGCGCCACGTCGTCGATCTCCAGCTCCTGCGCCCGGATGCGCACGCTTTCGGACACGCGCCCAGTCACGAGACACACACGGATCCCCGCATCGCGGAGGAAGCGGACGCCGAGGCCATCCTGGATGTCGTAGCGTTTGAGCTCGACGGGGGCGCCATTCACGTCACCGATATAGAGCCCGCCGTCGGTGAGGACGCCGTCGACATCGAGGCCGATGATGCGCACGCGTTTCGCGACCGCTGGCTCGATCACGCCGACACCACGGTCCAGATCTCTATCGCGCGCGCAACGACGGCGTCGAGATCGCGGAGTGGAAGCATGTTGGGGCCGTCGCTCGGGGCGGTGTCGGGCGTGGGATGCGTCTCGAGAAAGAGGCCGTGCGCGCCCGCCGCCACCGCCGCCATGGTGAGCGCGGCGATGTGCTCACGCGCGCCGCCACTCGCGCCGCCTTCGCCGCGTCCGGGTTGCTGTACCGAGTGCGTTCCGTCGAAGATCACCGGTGCGTCGCATGCCTCGCGCATGCGCGCGAACGATCGCATGTCGACGACGAGATCTCCGTAGCCGAAGAACGTCCCGCGCTCGGTCACTGCCACTTCCGCCGTGCCCTGGCCTTCGGGCGCCCCGACCTCATCGGCGTCGTGACCTCCGACGGCGATCATGCGGGCGCCGCGCGCCAGGGCTGCGCGCCGCACCTTGTTCACGGCGCCGCGCATTCCCTCGGGATGCATCCACTGTCCTTTCTTCACGTTCACCGGCTTTCCCGTCGCGCCGGCCGCCTCGAGCAGATCCGTTTGACGACAGAGGAAGGCGGGGATCTGGAGCACATCCGCGACCTCGGCGGCGGGGGCGCACTGTTCCGGCAGATGCACATCGGTGAGAATGCGCAGTCCGGTCGCGCGCTTCACGCGCTCGAGGGCGCGCAGGCCCGCGTCCAACCCGGGGCCGCGGACCGCCTCGGCGTTCGACCGATTCGCCTTGTCGAAGCTCGCCTTGTAGATGACGCCGCCGGGCACGCGCTCGCTCAACCGCGCCAGATGCTCACCGACGCGGACGTTGAGTGCATCGCTCTCGACCACGCACGGGCCGGCGATGAGAAAGAGCGCGTTATCCGGGAAGGCGCGCACGTCAGTCGCCGACCGGTGCCTGCGAGCGCGACCCGCGCTGCAGCGCCGTGCCGCGCTTCGCGGACGCCGCCGCGGCGATGAAGCCGGCGAACAGCGGGTGTGGCCGCGTGGGCCGCGAGCGCAGCTCGGGATGGAACTGGCATCCGATGAACCAGGGATGCGACGGAAGCTCGATCATCTCCACCAGCGATCCGTCGGGCGACAAGCCGCTGAAGCGAAGGCCATGCTCGGCGAACAGATCGCGATAGCTGTTCGACACTTCATAGCGGTGGCGATGGCGCTCGCTGACCTCGGGGACGCCATACACCTCTGCCGCGAGCGACCCCGGACGCAGGCGACACGGGTAGGCGCCGAGCCGCATCGTGCCACCCATGTCGGTCACATGCTGCTGCGATTCCATGAGCGAAATCACCGGGTTGGCGCACTCGGGGGCGAACTCGCTCGAGTGGCTGTCATCGAGCCCGCACACGTTCCGCGCGAACTCGATGATCGCCGTCTGCAGCCCCAGGCAAATGCCGAGGAACGGCAGTCCGGTCTCGCGCGCATGCCGAATCGCGTCGAGCATTCCCTCCACGCCGCGTACGCCGAAGCCACCGGGGATGAGCAATCCGTGAAACGACTCGAGCCCCTCGGCGGCGCGCTCCGGTGAGGTGAGCGCATCGCTCGAGATCCACGAGATATCGACGCCCACATCGTTGGCGATGCCGCCGTGAATCAACGCTTCCTGAACGCTCTTGTAACTGTCCACCAGCTCGGTGTACTTGCCGACGACCGCGATACGAACCCGGTCGCGCGGCGCCGCGATGGTCTGCACCATGTGCCGCCATCCCGCGAGGTCGGCGGGCGTTCCGCCCAGGCTCAGTCGCTGCACGACGCGCGCATCGAGCCCCTGCTCGTGGAACGCGATCGGAATCTCGTAAATCGTCGGGACGTCGCGACTCTCGATCACACAGCCGAACTCAACGTTGCAGAACAGCGCGATCTTGCGCTTCACATCGGCGGAGAGCGGCCGCTCGGTTCGGCAGATGAGGATGTCGGGCTGAATTCCGATCTCCATTAGGTCGCGCACGGAGTGCTGCGTCGGCTTGGTCTTCACTTCCCCCGTGGCGGTGATGAACGGGACCAGGGTCAGGTGGATGAACAACGCATTGTCGCGCCCGATCTCGTGGCGGAACTGCCGAATGGCCTCGAGGAACGGGAGCGACTCGATGTCGCCCACGGTTCCGCCGATCTCGACGATGACGACGTCGTTCTCCGGCGCGAGCCGCTTCATCGCCGTCTTGATCTCGTCGGTAATGTGCGGAATGACCTGCACGGTAGAGCCCAGATACTCCCCGCGGCGCTCCTTGGTGATGACGTTGAGGTAGATCCGACCGGTCGTCACGTTGTTGAGCTGCGACAGCGATCGATCGATGAAGCGCTCGTAATGCCCGAGATCGAGGTCGGTCTCGGCGCCGTCATCGGTGACGAACACCTCGCCATGCTGAAAGGGCGACATCGTCCCCGGGTCGACGTTGATGTAGGGATCGAACTTCATCATCGTCACCCGGAGTCCACGCTCGACGAGAAGGCGCCCCAGCGATGCCGCGGCGATGCCCTTGCCGAGCGATGAAACCACACCGCCGGTCACGAAGATGTATTTGGTGGTTTGCGAGGAATGGTGCCCGGGACTCGTCTGCATCACGCCCGTCCGCTCATGAGGGTTGTCCACCGGTCGTTCGCCAATCGCAGGTCCTCCTCCGTATCGATGCCGCGAGGCGCGGCCTCGTCCAGCACCGCCACGCCCATGGCCATGCCGGCCGCCAGCGGCCGCAGCTGCTCCAGGCGTTCAATCCGCTCGAGCGGGTGCGGCGGCAGCGCGACCCATCGCGCGAGCGCGGTCCGCGTGTACGCGTAGATGCCGACGTGCTGCAGAACGATCGCGTCACGCTCGGGTCGATCGGCGCCGTCCCGCAGGAACGGGATCCCCGCGCGTGAAAAGTACAGCGCGCGGCCGTCATCGGCACGAACGACCTTCACCACGTCCGGCGCGTCGAGCACCGTCGGCGGCGCGGGCACGGCCGCGGTGCCAAGCGGATACGCCCCGCTCGCCACGAGGTCGATCGCGCCGCGCGTTGCCTCGGCGGAAAGAAAGGGCTCGTCTCCCTGCACGTTGACGATGACGTCGTACCGCGCGAACTCGGGGAGCCGCGCGACTTCAGCGACGCGATCGGTCCCGGAGGGGTGGCGGGGGTCGGTGAGGTGGCATTCGGCGCCGGCATCGCGGGCCGCGCGGGCGACGTCATCGCTATCGGTGGCGACGACGATGCGATCGGCGAGGGCGAGGGCGGCGAGCCGTTCCCAAACGCGGACGATGAGGGGAGCGCCGCCGAGGAGACGAAGCGGCTTGCGCGGGAGCCGGGTGGCGCCGAGGCGGGCCGGGATCACCGCGAGAGTTGTCACGGGCCGTGGGGGAGCGCGCGCGGCGCTGCAAGATTCACACCACGAGTATACCGCGCGACTGGCGAAAAGGCAAACGCTTTGTCACTGCTGGGGCTTGGCGCGGCACTCGACACAGATCGCGCGCCCCGTGATCGCGGCCTTCCAGCGACTGAACATGTCGCCGTGGAGGTCGGCCGTGCAGAGGATGCGGTCGCAGCGCTGACAGAGCCCGCCCTTGATGGGCTCGAACGGGAGACCGCACCGTTCGCAGTCGATGTAGACCGTTGGTGATCGTTTCATCAGCATGCGCACGGCGCCAAGCTAGTCCGTGCGTGGGCGCCGAGCAATCGACGAAGGGGACTCGACAGCAATGCGCCTCACTCGCCATCCTTGGTCGGACGGCGCGCCGCGCCGGCGGGCAGCGATCACCTCAGCTCATTCGTGGCGAGCATGGATAGTTCGCGCGGAACTGGCGACAGCTCACGAGGACGACGGGGCAACAAGGCGCCGTATTTCCTCAAGCCGGAACGCGAAGGGATGGTCTCCGTCTATCGGCGGCCAGCGGGCAACCGCATCGATCCCAAGCTCTGTGGCACGATGCCGAATCGGTCCATGGCCGCGGCCCTGGTGGGCCAGCTCATGCGCGCAGAGTCGGTGGTGAAGGACCTCTTTCTCGAGGCGACCGACGACGGCATCGAAGCGCTGGAGGCGGTGCTGCTCGCCTGCCGCAATTCCGTCGTGGAGCGAGGGGCCCGCGGCGGCGCGCCGCGCGGGGGCGGTCCCCGTTCCGCGAGCGGACGCCGGCGCGGGCGCCGGCGGGGCGGCCCGCGCGACCTGCCAGGCGATGGTGATGGCTCGCCGCCTCCGGACGAGGACCCCGAGGCCTGACGCTCGCCGTCAGCGCATGCGCTCCAGCGCCGCCAGCGTTGCGGCCGGTGCTCGCGCGGCGTAGCAGTGGGGCCCGCACGGGACGAAGCCGGCGCGGTTCAACACACGGCGGTAGAAGGCCGCGGAGCGGCGCCGCCACCCGTGGGTATCCCCGACAACGTCGTCGGCGGTGGTGAATAGCTCGAGAAATGCCACGCCACTCGTCAGGCGGGCCACGGAGCGCACCGTACGGCGAAGCGTGTCGTCGGCGAGAAAGTTCAGCACCCCGCTCGCGATGACGACATCGAACGGACCGCGCAACGGGAGCGCATCGAGCGCTTCGGCCGACCCGCGGAGGATGTTGCGTCGGCGCCCGTATCGGCGGACGACGTACTCACTGGCGTCGACGCCGACGTAGCGCAGGCGCGGCCGCCTGGCGAGCAACGGCGCCCGCCAATTCCCCTCCCCGCAGCCGACGTCGAGCACCGACCGAACCGGCCGCTCGAGCACGTACTCGGCAACCGACAGCACGAGCGCCGCGCGTCGCGCGATCTCCGCCGCGTCGAGCACCCGGTGGCGAGGATCGCGATACCATCGATCGAAGTACGCCCGGTCAAATCGCGTTCGAGCCCTCACCCGACCTCCGTTGTGCGCGACGGCGAAACGTGCCATGTTCGCCGCCCGTAGTGTCTCCCGCTGCTCATCGCTGGTCTCCCGATACCGGAGATTCGCCGTGGAATGGACGATCATCGCGGTCAATTTTCTCTATGCTGCGCTGGGGGTGGTGTTGATGTACGCCAGCTATCGTCTCATCGACCTGGTGACGCCGAACGTCGACTTCGCCGCGGAGCTCAAGAATGGCAACGTAGCGGTCGCCATCTTCATTGCGGCGCTGTTCGTGGCGATCGCGATCATCATCGGGGGCGCGCTCAACTAGCGCGCGGCAACGGTTCATGCCGACCGTGACTTTCCGACACCGTCTTCCCAACGTCACCGCGCCCATGCGATCGATCCTCCTGCTCGTTCTGCTATCGACGATCGCTCTCCCCTTGCCGGCGCAGCGCGCCGTGCCGGGGCGGCCGCCGCGCGACGAGACACGCTACGATGACCTCTTCCGGAAGTACTCCAAGCGGTTCTTCGGCGTGGGGTACGACTGGCGCTATTTCAAGGCGCAGGGGATGACCGAGAGCAATCTCGACAGCGCGGCGCGCAGCTATGTCGGCGCGCGCGGCATCATGCAGCTCATGCCGAGCACCTTCGCACACATTCAATCGCGGCGCACGGAGTTCGAGTCGATCGACCACGTCGAATGGAACATCGCCGCCGGCATTCTGCATGATCGGTATCTCTGGCAGCGATGGAAGGAGCTCGGCATCGACGACGAGCGCCGTCGCTTCATGTTCGGGAGCTACAACGCCGGGGAGGGTCCCATCCTGCGCGCGCGCGGCATGGCGCGGCAACGGCAGCTCGACGCGCACGCGTGGTCGAGCATCGAGGAGGTCGCGCCCGATGTGAGACGCTGGCGCTATCGCGAAACCCTCGGGTACGTGCGCAAGATCCAGCGCAATCATCGGCAGCTCACCGAGCGCGAGCGTGCCCGAAGCAGGCTCGTGCGCATTCCGGAAGACTCAGCGAACCAGGGCCAGCCCCGCTGACAGCTTCGAGTCGCGCGACACCGGATCGATCGTCCAGTCGACCTTGAGCGGGCCGACGCGCAGCCGCACCCCCACATTCTGCTCCAGTGGCGCGAGCGAATCGACGCCCGCCATCCCGATCATGTGTCGCAGCATCACCACCGGAGAGCCGACGACCGGAATCTGAATGCGCTCGATCGGAATCGAGTAGCGACTCTCGAAGAACACCAGGCGATCCCCACCGAACTCGAGCAGGTCGAAGGTAGGAAGGGTCCCGCTTCCCCCGAGGTACGCGAACCGCTGCGGGGGCGGCCGCTCGCCGAACGTATGAACCGCGTGCGCCTCGAACGAGAACGTGTGGTTGCGAAACGCGGGAAAGCCGACGAGCGCATCGAGCGTCGTCTGCGTGAACCGCGAGTCGTCAGGCGTGTCGAGCGCGGTCTCGGTAAGGACGCGAGTCATCAGCGAGACGTCCTGACGCTCCCAATCGAAGCGCCCCCCAACCAGCGCGGACGTGATCCGCCCGTGGAGCACCGCGGGATTGGGTCGCCGCATGCCGTCCTCGACGTCGTTGCGGCCGAACAGGCTCCACGGCCCCCCCGCACTCACGGACCACGCGCGCTCCGTCCGTGCACCCAGCTCGACTGCCAGCCCGGTCGCCGCCCGCTCCCATCGCCGCTGCAACAGCACCTCTCCGCGGTCGGCACGCCAGTAGTTCCGATAATCCCGCCCCACGAACAACGCCGTCATGGAATTGGGGATGTCCGATTGAATCCACGCATCGTTCGTAAAGGTCGCGCGTGAGGCCCGCACCTCCAGCCTCGTCAGGCGGCCGATGGCGAGTCGCGCCGTCACCGAGGGGTCGATCGCGCCGAGATCGGATCGATAGGTGATCAGCGGGTCGATCACGATACGGCCCGTGTCGAGCGAGACGCGGGGACCCCAGGGGAGCACCAGTCCATCCACCCGCGTATAGCTCGGCAGTCGCAGCCCGAACACGATCGGGAACGTCAGCGTTTCGTTCCGTCGCGGGGAAATGACGCGCCAGTCGAGAACGACACGCCCATCGGCCGTTCGCGTGACGTCGTAGGTCACGTCCCGGAAGCTCTCCATCCCGAGGGCAACGCGCGCGAGGGATGAAGGATAGACTCCTCCCCCGATGGCGACCGCTCGACCATCGATGGAGGCTCCTGGATGGAGA
>DATBIU010000059.1:0-4530 GCA_036556765.1 Gemmatimonadaceae bacterium
GCGCTTCGGCTCGCCCGCAAGCGCCACGACAGCGCCGCCATCGCCGACGCGCTCTCCGCGTTAGGGGTCCTCGCCTGGCGACGGTACGAAGGCATCGCCGACCGGCACATCTACAGCGCGATCTTCAAGGACCCCGACGGCGAGGGGCTGATCGATGATGAGCGCGCGATCGCGTATTTCATCGAGAACGCCTCGAAGATCAAGGCATCGAAGAACTGGTCGGGGCAGCGCGAGTACGACGCCGCGTGGACGCTGTTCGCGCAGGCTCTCGCGGCCGATCCGGATAACCGCCGTGCGCGCGCGGGGCAGTACATGATGCTGGTGGATCGGCAGCGATGGGAGGAGGCGCGGCACGAGGCATTGCTGCGTCTGCGCGCCGCGCCCTGTGAGGGGCTGTCGTGGCTGGTGCGCGGACTCGCCGCCCACCAGCTCCAGGGGGACGATGAGGCCACCATCGCGTTCGACAGCGCGCTCGTCTGTCTGCCGCCTCACGAGCGCGAACGCCTCGACGCACTCGCGCGCGTGCTCTCACCGAAGGATGGTCGCGAGCACGCACGTCTGCCGGTGGCCGAGCGAGCGATGACGGAGCGGATGTACTGGCTGATGTCCGATCCGTTGTGGCTCACGCGAGCGAACGAGCACCGGCTCGAGTACCTGAGCCGCGTGACGGCCGCCGAGCTCCGGTGGTCGGTGGAGGAGCTCGACCTGCGAGGTGCGGACACCGATCGCGGCGACCTGCTCGTGCGCTACGGTCCTCCGCCGGCGGTAATCTCCTTTCCTCCCGACCCCGATTACACGCAGGAGATGCGCATCCGCCTGCTGTGGTGGTATCGAGATGGCGTCGCGTTCATCTTCCGGATGATCCCCGGCTACGGCGTGGCGAACCTGCATGCCGACTACGCGCGCTACGTCCGCGGGCTCCGCGACACCATTCCGGTCTCGTGGGCGAACCTCGGCGTCGAGCGCGCGATCGATACCATCCCGCTTCAGGCGGTGCGCTTTCGCGGCGCGGGCGACTCCACCGACGTCCTCGTGATCGCCGACATCCCCGCCGATTCGCTCGTGCGCGGGCTCGATCTCGCGCGCGTCGCGCTTCAGGTCGGGCTCAACATCTTCAATTGGCGGGCCGAGCGTGTGGCGCGCGACTCGATTCGCGAAGTGATCGACGTCGGCAGCACCGAGCTGGTCAGCACCCGCGCGTGGCGAAAGCGCCTGCCACCGGGGATCTACCTGTATCGCGTGGAGGCACTCCAGCCAGACGCGCTGCGTGGCGCGCGCGCGACGAGCCGGCTCGAGCTCGTGGCCGCGGAGGGTTTCGGGATGAGCGACGTGCTCACCGCTCGCATGATCGAGCCAAAGTCCGGAGCGTCCGGGACGCGCTGGTCGGAGTTTCGCATCCTTCCGATGACCGGCGTGCTTCGCCGGAGCGAGCCGCTGGCGCTCCTGTGGGAGACGTATGGACTGGCGGCCGACAGCGGAGTGAGCCGCTATCGCGTCACGATCACGATCGAGCAGCGCGACCGTCCCGGCGCGCTCGCGCGGCTCGGCGCGGCGATCGTCGGCGGGGTGCGCGCCGCCGTCGGGCGCTCCTCGCGAGGCGACGGCCGCGTGACGCTCAGCTACGAGCGCGATGTCCCCGCGGGTCCGGTCGCGCTCGACTATCTTACCGTCGACGCCAGCGGCCTGGAGCGCGGCGCGTACCGAGTGACCGTCGAGGCGGAGGATCTGGTCGCGAAGCGGCGCATCGCGCGTGCGAGCGACTTGATCATCATCGACGAGTGAGTTGAGGACGCGTGGGGCTGGCATCCAAGTTCAAAGGGGGGACGCGGATACGGCGGATGCAGCGGAAGCTGCCGGGATTGCTCCTAGCGCATTGAAACCTCCGCTACAGCAACAAAAGAACGCGTTCTTTTGGGTCGCCCGTGGAGAGCTCTCGGCGCGAGGAACGATCCGCAGAATCCGCTGCATCCGCCGCATCCGCGTCCCCCCCTTTGAACTTGGATGCTCGAATGCCAACCAACCTGGATGCCTGAATGCCAACCGGCACACGCACGGGCGACTACGACTTCGTCCTGCCCGCCGATCGCATCGCGCAGACGCCGCTCGCACGGAGGGACGAGAGCCGGTTGATGGTGGTACGGCGCGAGGACGGCGCGATCGAGCATCGACACTTTCGCGATCTCGTCGAGCTCATCCGGCCCGGCGACGCGCTCGTTCTCAACACGACGAAAGTCTTTCGCGCGCGGCTGCTCGGCAAACGCGCCTCGGGGGCTGACGCCGAGATCCTCCTTCTCCACGAGATCGGCGACGGGACGTGGGAAGCGATGGTCAGCCCCGGTGGAAAGGTGCGTCCGGGCCGCACGGTGCACATCGCCGAGGGGTTCGACGTCGACATCCTCGAGATCACCGACCGTCGAACACGTGTGGTGCGGCCGCGGGCCAGCGGATCAGTGATGGAGGCGATCGAGCGCCATGGCCACGTTCCGCTTCCTCCGTACATCGCGCGCGCCGACGCGCCCGCGGACGTCGAGCGCTATCAAACCGTGTACGCGGAGAGCCCAGGCTCGGTGGCCGCGCCCACCGCCGGTCTGCACTTCACCGCCGAGCTGCTCGCGGCGCTGGACCGGAAGGGCGTGCGGCGGGCGGACGTCGTCCTCCACGTGGGCGCGGGGACGTTCAAGCCGGTGGAGGTGGATGATCCCGCGAAGCACGTCATGCACGAGGAGCGCTTCTCCCTCCCGGCGGCGGCGGCAGCGACGCTCAACGATGTCCGCCGGTTGGGTGGGGCGATCTGGGCCGTCGGCACGACGTGTGCGCGAACGCTCGAGAGCGTGGTGCGTGATGACGGAACCTTTACCGAGCACGCGGGGGAAACCCGCCTGTTCATCCGCCCGCCATACCGCTTTCGCGCCGTGGACAAACTGATCACGAATTTCCATCTTCCCCGCTCCACCCTCGTGATGCTCGTCGCGGCCTTCGCCGGTTACGAGCTGACGATGCGGGCCTACCGGGAGGCAGTCGATGAGGGGTACCGCTTCTACTCGTATGGCGACGCGATGGTGGTGCTGTAGCATCGCGCTCGCGGTCATGGGGTGCACGACGACGCAGCAGTACTATCTGCCGTCGACCGATCAGCCGCGGCTGTCGACCGATCTCATGCGTGACCGCGGCCACAACATCGTGCGCGCCGAGTGCCCTCGCCTCCTCGGCGTTAGGCAGATGGTGACCGGCGTCGCGCACATCCGCGTCGACGTGGGGGCTGACGGCGCGGTGCGGCGCGCGATGATCGCGCACAGCTCCGGCGACGAGCGGATGGACGAGATCTTCGGCGGCCTCGCCGCGCAGCTCAAGGTGGATCCGCCGGCGAACGTCGCCGGCGAGACCATCCCCGGGACGCTCAAGCTCGGCTACTCTTGCTCTCCCACCGCCGGGACGATCACCGTCGAGGGCGTCACCTGGACCGGATGAGCGACGAGCACTTCTCGTTCACGATCGATGCGACCGCCGGCGCCGCCCGCGCCGGCGTTTTCGTCACCCCGCACGGGCCGGTCGAGACGCCGACCTTCATGGCCGTGGGGACACAGGCGACGGTGAAGACGCTCGACCCGCGCGAGCTGCGCGAAGCTGGGATGCAGATGATCCTCGCCAACACCTATCACCTCCATTTGCGCCCCGGGGAGGAGATCGTGCGGCAGATGGGCGGGTTGCATCGCTTCATGCAGTGGGACGGCCCCATTCTCACCGACTCCGGCGGGTTCCAGGTGTTCTCGCTCGAGACGCTGCGCACGGTGAGCGAGGAGGGCGTGGAGTTCCGCAGCCACCTCGACGGGTCGCGCCGCTTCTTCTCCCCCGAGAGCGTCATCGCCATTCAACAAGCCCTCGGCGCCGACGTGATCATGCAGCTCGACCACGTGGTGCCCGGACAGGCGGAGCACTCGCTGGCGAGTGAAGCGAGCGAGCGCAGCGTGCGGTGGCTGGAGCGATGTGTTGGCGCGGTTGAAGCGGGACAGGGGCCAGGGGCCATGGGCCAGGGGGCGAGTGACGGCACGAGGAGCAACGACGGGCCCCCGACCCGCCCCCTGGCCCCTGGCCCCTGGCCCCAGGCCCTCTTCCCGATCCTGCAAGGCGGCATTCACCCCGACCTGCGCCGCACCGCCGCGCGGGCGATACGGGGCCTCCGCGACTTTCACGGGTACGCCATCGGCGGGCTGTCCGTCGGCGAGCCCAAGCCTCAGATGTACGCCATGATCGAGGTCGCGCACGAGGCGCTGCCGGCGGATCGGCCTCGGTATCTCATGGGAGTGGGATTCCCCGAGGATCTCATCGAGGGCGTGGCGCGCGGCGTCGACCTCTTCGACTGCGTGGCGCCCACGCGAAATGGGCGCCAGGGCACGGCGTTCACGTCCGACGGCAAGCTCAACGTGCGACGCGCGGAGCTGCGCGCCGATCCCCGCCCGCTCGACGACGGGTGCGAGTGCTCGACCTGCGCGCGCTTCTCCCGCGCCTACATCCGCCACCTCTTCGCCAGCG
>DATBIU010000060.1:0-7084 GCA_036556765.1 Gemmatimonadaceae bacterium
GCGCGATCAGTCGCTCGTCATGATGAACAGCGGCGCACGGTCGAACTCGTAGATCGGCCGCAGACGGTCGGTGTTGTAGTACTTCTTCACATCGACCACCTTCTTCTCCGACGTGACGCTGGTAATCGGGACGCTGTCGTACACGCCGCGGTGAATGCTCACCAGGCGCCCGTACTCCTTCTTGAGAATCAGATCGAGCGCGAGGTTGCCGAACGCCATCGGAACGATCGAGTCGAGCGCGTCGGGATCGCCCGAGCGCACGAGGTAGCCGAGTCGTTGATTCACGACATCGATGCGGCGCCCCTTGTTGTAGCGTGAGGAATACTCCTTGAGCGCCGCCGCGATCCGGTCGCCCGTGCCGCCCAGCTTGCGGTGCCCGAACATGTCCATCTCCTCGCTCTCGAAGCTCATGCCCTCGTGGGACTTGAGGTGCGCTCCCTCGGACACGAGCACCACCGAGTATTTGCTCGGGTTCCGGTTGCGGTCGTACGTCAGCAGCTCGGTGAGCTGCTCGATGTCGGCCGCGTACTCCGGAATGAGGCACCGATCGGCCGCTCCGGCCATGGTGGGGAGGAGCGCGGTGAAGCCGGCGTATCGGCCGAAGACTTCGATGACGAGAAAGCGCTCGTGCGATCCGGCCGATGTCCGCAGCCGGTGCGTGAGCTCGATGGTGCGGGTGACGCAAGTGCTGAAGCCGATGCAGTAGTCGGTCCCGTAGACGTCGTTGTCCATCGTCTTGGGGATCGCGACGACGTGCATGCCTTCGTCGTGGAGGCGCTTGCCGTAGCTCAGCGTGTCATCCCCACCGATGGGGACCAGCACGTCGACGCCGATGTGCTCGAGGTTCCTGAGCACGTCCGGGGTGATATCGTTGATGTCGGCGTCGTATCCACCGAGGTGCGCGGGCACTCGCTGGCGCGGCAAATGACTGGGGCGCGTGCGCGAGGTGTGAAGGAAGGTGCCGCCGGTGCGGCCGGCGCGATTCACGATCGCCTCGGACAGCTCCTGAACGCTCTCGCTGTTGTCGGCTCCTTTCTCGCGACTGTAGTCGACGAGGCCGGCCCACCCGCGGCGGATGCCGACCACGCGGTAGTTCTCTCGGAGGGCGCGGATGGTGATCGCGCGGATCGCGGGATTGAGGCCGGGGACGTCGCCGCCGCCGGTCAGAATCGCGAGGGTTCCCTTGCCAGGCATGGGTTGAAGATGGGAGAAACCGGGGCGCTGGAGAAGAACCGAAGGCGCCGACAACCGAAGGCGCCGAAGAAGCGCTGAGAGCGCTGGAACAGCGCTAGCGCCTCTCCAGCGCTGTTCCAGCGCCTTTCCAGCGCCCTGGCTTCTTCAATCCGCCAGCTTGCGCAGCTCCGCCAGCAAGGCCACTTCCTGCGGCGAGGGAATCGCCGACCGCTCGACCAGCTTCACCAGCTCGCTGTCGCGCTCGTAGAGATCGTTCGCGAACCACAGCGTGCCCTCCCGCACGTACGCCGTGAAATACACGATGTAGACGGGGATCTTCTTCCGGAGAACCACCTGACGGTTGGGGCCACGAACCGCCTGCTGAATCCGCGTCTCCGTCCAGCCGGGCATGCCCGACAGCGCGTACTCCGCCAGCTCGTGCGGCTTCTGCACGCGAATGCATCCGTGGCTGAACGCGCGCACGTCACGATCGAACAGTGAATGGTCCGGCGTGTCGTGCAGGTAGATGTTGAGATCGTTGGGGAAGATGAACTTCACCGTGCCGAGCGCGTTCTTCGGGCCCGGACGCTGGCGAATGCGCGGCCCACCGCGATCGTTGACGATCTCGTAGTCGTTACGCTCCAGGTAGCTTGGGTCCGCGTTGATCTTCGGCCACAGCTCCTCTTCGGCGATCGACTTCGGGACGTTCCAGTAGGGCGCGAACTCCAGGTACGACATCGAGTCGGCGAAGGCTGGAGTTGCCTGGTCGGCGTAGTCCTGGCCGACGATCACCCTCATCGACAGAACTGGCCGGCCATCCTCGAACGCATCGAGACGGAAGGCGGGGACGTTGACGTAGATGTACCGGTCGCCCAGCGACCGCGGCATCCAGCGGTACCGCTCGAGGTTCGCCATGATCTGGCCGGCGCGGTACTCGGCGGTCTGATTCAGCGACGCGAGCGTGCCGGGCCCAAGAATGCTGTCGACGACGATGCCGTGGCGGCGCTGAAAGTTGGCGACCGCCCCTGCGAGATCGCCCTCGTACACGGCTCGACCCGCCGAATCGGCCGCGATGTTCCCGCGATCGATGAACTTTTCGACGGCAAGGCGCTCCCTGAGCGCCGTCAGCCGCTCCACCTGCGCCGTATCGCCGGGGCGAAGCGTGGGGCCCTCGGGGACCCGCTTCCACCCTCCGGACGCGGCGATCTCGCGGTATCGGCGCAGTTCCTCGCGCAGGGCGGTGTATTGCTCGTCCTGGGGGCGCATCAACTCGAGGGCGCGATCGAGGGGATCTCCGCGGAGCGTTCGCTCGAGCAGACTGTCGACGTCGGCCGTCGACTGCCGAATGCGCCAGTCCGGAGAGACCTTGCCGGGGTCGATTTGCCCGACGAGCAGGTCCTCACCCAACGCCACGTAAATCGACGTCAGCACGACGTCCGCCTCGGCCAGCTGCTCGGGACGCGGACGGCGGTTCTTGTCGATGGGCGCGAGCGCGGCTCGAAGCTCCTCCAGGGGATAAGCGTTGCCCACCAGGCCGTGCTCGTGCACCGTCGCCAACGCATTCACCAGCTGGTCCGCGCGCTCGCTGTCCGCATCCTCCTCGAGCCACAGGGGGACGTTCTGGTAGTGCTCGTAGAGCTTCACGACGCGCGCCCAATCCCCCTCGTCGAGACCCTTCGGCCGCTTCCCGGTGGAAACGCGAGCCTCGATGGCCTGCTGGAGGGTGGCCACGGGGATGTTCCGGACCCGCGTAAGACCGCCTGGAGTCCACGTTTCCGCGACCTCGCCGAGGTGGCTTTCCCGCGTGGCGCCGTCGTTATTTCGGCAGCCAGCCGCCAGGCTCAAGGCGCATATGGCAAGGCCAAGGAGCCCCGCGCGGCGACGCGCCAGGGGCTCGTGCAGCGTATCTTGCATGTCGATATCCGTCTCCGTTCGGGTAGCCGTCTGCCCTGACAATGGCAGGAGCAATGCCATCATGATAGGGCTGGATTCCGCTCAGAGCGCAGTGTCGTCAACCCAAACCCAACCGCAGGAGCTCCGATGACTCGCGTGCGCATTTCGCTCCTTTCGACCGCCCTGATCCTCGCTGGTTCGACCGTCGCCTGCGGAGACGCCTCCCGCGACACCGAGCAGATGGCCGACACCACGCCCGCGGCGGCGGCCGAGACCACAGCGTCGGCCGGATCCACCGATACGCAGGCCGGGTTCCTCGATCCGAACGCCGCTACCCGCGAGCAGCTCCTGGCGCTTCCCGGGATGGATTCCGCCGCCGCCAGCGCGATCGTCAGCGGGCGCCCGTATGACAACATGTTGGGGGTCGACCGCGCGCTCGCGAGCCATCTCACCGAGACCGAGCGCGACAGCCTGTACACGCGCCTGTGGAAGCCCCTCGATCTGAACAGCGCGAGCGGCGACGAGATTCTGCTCATTCCCGGCGTGGGCCCGCGCATGCGCCGCGAGTTCCTCGAGTACCGCCCGTACAACTCGATCGAGCGGTTCCGCCGAGAGATCGGCAAGTACGTCGATAGCGCCGAGGTGGCGAGGCTGGAGAGGTACGTCACGATACGGTGATCCGAAGATTGCGGATTGCGGATGGCGGATTGCGCATGAAAGGCGCGGTCGCTCAAACCAGCAATCCGTAATCCGCAATCCGTGATCGGGCCATGAATCCCCGTCTCCGCCCCTGGCTGCTCCCCATCGCGGCAACGGTGCTGGTGCTGGCCATCGGCCTCGGGCAGTGCTCGACGATCGGGGCATTCATCGCCGGCAGGAAGAACGCGACGACGGTCACGCACGATCTCGTCGTCGATCGCGTGCGGAGCGTCGCGAAGCTCGTGTCGGCCGAGGCCACCGTTCGTGACGTGCTCGTCTACCGCAATACCTGGTACGGCTCGACCAAGCAGTCGCTGGTGGTGGTGACGGCGCGACTGCTGGCGGGGATCGATCTTCAGTCGGGGACGGAGGTGAAGATCGACGAGCAGGCCCGCCGCATCGAGATCGCGCTGCCGCACGCGTCGATGCTTGCCGTCGAGGTCACCGACCTGCGCACCTACGATGAGCAGCGCGGGTTGTGGAATCCGTTCAGGCCGGAGGATCGCGATCGAATCTTCCGGCTGGCGCGCGAGCAGCTCGCGCGCTCCGCCGACCAGATGCGGCTGGCGGGGCGAGCGGAGTCGAGCGCCAAGGAGATGCTGGAGACGATGTTCGGCGTGGAGGGCTGGGTGGCCGAAGTCCGGTACCGTGACGTGCCCACGGTGAGAACGAGGAATTGAAGAATGAGGAGGTCGAACCATGAGAATGAGCATCGCGTGGCTCGCGCTTGGACTCGCGGTCGCGTGCGCGAAGTCGTCGGCACCCGGCGATGAGACGGCGTCGGCCGCTGGATCGGTGAGCGAGACGACAGCGCTCGTCGGCCCGCGCTGGCGTCTGGTCGAGCTCGAAGGTCAGCCATCGCTCGCGGTCGATGGTCCCCGCGAGCCGCACCTGGTCTTTTCCCGAACCGAGGGCGTCGATCGGGTGGGTGGCTCAACCGGGTGTAACTCGATGGGCGGCCGATACCAGATCGACGGCGATCGCATCGCCTTCTCCGAGATGATCAGCACGAAGATGGCGTGCATCGAGGATGACCGAATGCGCCAGGAGGCGCGCTTCGTCGGCGCACTCGAGCGGGCGGATCGTTATGCGATCAGCGGAGACACGCTCTCGCTGAGCGCGGGCGATCAGGTGATTGCGAAATTCGTGAAATGAGGAATGAGGAAGGGCAGGAGTGAAGAAATCGATTGGAGAGACCCGTCCGATACGATTTCCTCACTCCTGCCCTTCCTCGTTCCTCATCTCTCACTTGAGCAGATCTTCCATCACGTCGAAGATCTCCGTCCACCCCTTGTTCGTGTCCGGGGCCTTCGCCTCGGCGAGCTGAGTGTGGGTCAGCACGACATCGGTGCTCGCGCCGCGGTCGGCGAATTCGATCGTCACTAACGACGGCGCCTCGTCGTAGCCGCGGTCGCTGGTGAAGCGGAAGGTGTGCACGAGCTTTCTGTTCGGCACGACCTCCCGGAAGACGCCCTCGAAGAAGAAGTTCTCGCCCGTGTTACGATCGTGCACGTGCTGTCGCCAGGTGCCGCCCGGCTGACAGGTCAGATCGATGGACACGGTGTCGAACGCTGGTCCCCAGCTCCAGCGCTTCGCCATCGACGGGTCGCTCCAGGCGCGAAAGACGGTCGCGACGGGAGCCTTGAAGGTGCGACGCACGACGACGGTCGTGCCGGGCGCGGCGGTAGCGGCCATGGGTCAACCCTCGGTTGATGTGGACTCTGCGAGCAGGGTGTCGAGCGCGTCGAACCGTCGGTTCCAGAAGCGGCGGCAGCGCGCGATCCATTCGATGGAGCTCTCGAGCGCCTTGGGGCGGAGGTAGCAGATGCGCTGCCGCCCGGAGCGACGTCGCCCGATGATGCCTGCGCTCTCCAGGGCATCGAGGTGTTTCGTGACCGCCGGCTGCGAGATCGAGAACTCTCGCGCGAGCTCCATTACCGGGTGGTCACCGCGCGCGAGGCGCTCGACGATGCGCCGGCGGGTGGGGTCGGCGAGGGCGTGGAAGGCGAGGTCGAGCCGAGCGGGTGAAAGCATAACCTGTAGGTTATATAAATATGGGAGGGCGCTTGGTCAATAGGTGCTCGAAGTGCTCGAGGTGCTCGAGGTGCTCGAGGAGGGTTGGCGCGCTATGTTTTCATCTCGACCTCGACCACACCGCGCCCCGATCTCCATGCGCATCATTCCAGCGGTTCTCCTGCTCGCGGCGGCGTGCTCTTCCGGCGAAAGGCGTGACGGCGACACGACCGCCGGAGACGAGGGACCCCTGGTCGTGTTCAACGCCGGGAGCCTCGCTCGCCCCATCCGTGCCGCGCTCGACACGTTCGCCGCGCGCGAGGGCGTGCGGTTCGAGCAGGAACAGGCGGGCAGTCTCGAAACGGCGCGAAAGATCACCGAGCTCGGGCGCGTCCCTGACGTCATCGCCCTGGCCGATCACGAGATCTTTCCCCAGCTGCTCGTGCCGGAGCACGCCGCCTGGTATGCCCGCTTCGCGCGCAATCGGATGGTGCTCGCGTACACCGCCCGGTCGCGCCACGCCGATGCCGTTACCCCGGCGAGCTGGTGGCAGATCGTCCTGCGCTCCGGCGTCGAGACCGGCCACAGCGACCCCGATCTCGACCCGGCCGGATATCGGGCGCTGCTCGTTATGCAGCTCGCCGAGCGCTACTATCGACAACCGGGATTGGCGTCGCGCCTCGAGCAAGCCATTCCACCGCGGAACGTGCGTCCCAAGGAGACCGATCTCGTCGCGCTGCTCGAGACCGCCGAGCTCGACTACGCCTTCCAGTACGAGTCGATCGCGCACGGCGCATCACTCGAGTTCGTCCCGTTTCCCGACTCGATCTCGCTCGGCAACATGCGCGACTCGGCGTTCTATCGGACGGCGAGGGTGCGCATCGTCGGACGCCGGCCAGGGGACAGTCTCACCATTCGCGGCGAGCCAATCGTGTACGCGCTCTCGATTCCGCGCCGAGCAGCGCATCCACGGCTGGCCGAGCGGTTCGTGATGTTCATGATGTCCGAAGACGGATGGCGGGTCCTGCGCGCGAACTACCTCGATGCGCTGGACTCCGCCGTCGTCGCGGGGGAGGGTGCTCCAGCCTGGCTCAGCGAGCGGCGATCTCCGGGCGCCCCGTGAGCTGCGCGACCAGGTGGCGCAATGCCACCTGCCACACCAGGGGCTGACCGGGCAGATCGTCCCGTCGCGCCGTCCGCAAACGCTGCACGTCTTCGTCGCTGATGAGCTCCTGGCCTCCAACGCTGCTGACGAGCAACCGCGTGCGGCGCGCGAGCAGACCCTCCGCCCCGATCCGAATGGCCT
>DATBIU010000061.1:0-10233 GCA_036556765.1 Gemmatimonadaceae bacterium
GATGAGGCGGCGGCGGCGAAGCCGCGCCGCCCTTACAACCCCGCGACCCCTCGATCCCTCGATCCCTCTCGCCCTACTCGTACCTCAACGCCACCGCCGGCTCCACCTTCGCCGCGCGGCGCGCGGGGACGTACGACGCGATCAGCGCGACGCTGAAGAGCACGAGCGAGATTCCGATGTAGCTCAGCGGGTCGGTCGGGCTCACGCCGAACAGGACACCGGCGAGCACGCGCGTGAGGCCGAAGGCGCCGACGAGACCGATCGCCAGGCCAAGCACCGTCAGCAGGACGCCCCGCCGCACGACCATGCCGAGGACATCGCGCAGCTGGGCGCCGAGGGCGACGCGGACGCCGATTTCGTGAGTGCGTTGGCTGACGGCGTACGACATCACCCCGTACACGCCGATGGCGGCCAGCACGAGCGCGATGACGGCGAAGCTGCCGAACAGCAGCCCGTAGAGTCGCTTGTCCCAGTACGAGAGCCGTGCGACGTCGCTCATCGTTTGCACCTCGAACAGCGGCAAGGTCGGATCGACCTCGGCCACCGCGCGCCGGAGGAGCGGCGCGTACCCGGCCGGATCGCCTCGCACCCGCAGGATCACCGACATGGTCCGCCACGCCGCGTACGCGTACGGCAGGTAGAACTGGTTCTCCGGCGGCGTGTCCAGATCGCGGAGCTGCACCGTGGGGACGACCCCGACCACCGTGAGCCATTCCGCGTCTGGCCCGAGGCCGGACGAGAAGCGCCTGCCTAACGCCTCCTGCTTCGGCCAGAAGCGGTCGGCCATCGCCTGGTTGATGATCGCCACGCGGGCGGTGCTGTCGAACACTTCGGCATCGGTGAACGCCCGCCCCCGCGGCTCACGCATGCCGAGCGACCGGAAATAGTCCCGGGTGATGGGACGCCAGCTCGCCATGGGCGCCTGGCCCGGTGCGGTCGGTTGACCCTCCACCTGGAAGGACGAGCCGGTGTTGCTGCCGGAGAGTGGGAGGTAGTTGATCGCGCCCACCGCTTCGACGCCGGGGATCGCCCCGATGCGCTCCATCGCCGCGCGGAAGAACGCCACGCGACTGGCGACGTCGGGGAAGCGATCGTTGGAGAGATACAGTCGCGTCGTCAGCTGACTCGCGGTCTCGAAGCCCGGCTGGCGATCCTTGAGGTGCAGAAAGCTCCGCATCATCAGCGTTGCGCCGATCAACAGCACGAGCGCGAGCGCCGTCTCGAGCACGACCAACCCGCTGCGCAGCCGGCCGCGACGGCCACCGACGCTCGTCCCTCGCCCACCATCCTTGAGGGTCTCGTTCAGGTTGGGCCGTGACGACTCGATCGCGGGAACGACGCCGAACACCAGC
Organism: Gemmatimonadaceae bacterium; assembly: GCA_036556765.1. Classification (GTDB taxonomy): domain Bacteria; phylum Gemmatimonadota; class Gemmatimonadetes; order Gemmatimonadales; family Gemmatimonadaceae; genus JAICNG01. Next base: position 1,353 of record DATBIU010000061.1, read on the forward strand.
CCCGTCGCCACGGCGATGAGGGCGGTGAAGATGACGACACCGCGGTCGACCTTGATCTCCATCCAGTTGGGAAGCTCCTCGGGAATCTGCGACATCACGAGGTCATTCCCCCACACGGCGAGCAGAATCCCGAGCGCGCCGCCGATCGCGCCGATCAGCACGCTCTCCGTCAACAGCTGGCGGACGATGCGGCCACGGCGTGCGCCTAACGCGGTTCGGATCGCGATCTCCTTTTGCCGGGCGGTGGCGCGGGACAACAGGAGGTTGGCGACGTTGGCGCAGGCGATCAGGAGCACGAACATGACCGCCCCCATCATCACGGACACGACCAGCTTCACCTCGCCGGGCACGAGATGCTCCCGGATGGGGATCACGCCGAACCCGCGCCCCGCATGGACCATTGGCGCTTCCTCGGCCACGCGCGCGGCGACGGCGGCGAGCGCCGCGTTGGCGCGATCCATCGACACGCCGCGTTTGAGCCGTCCCACCGCCTCGAGGTAGTGCGAGCCGCGGTTCTCCCGGGCCGGATCGAGGGCGAGCGGGACGAAGAGATCTTCTTCGTCGAACCAGCCGAAGCGCGCGGGCATGATGCCGATGATCTGTGTCGGCTCGCCGTTGAGCCGCACCGAGCGCCCCACGATCGATGAATCGAGGGCGTAGCGACTTCTCCACAGCTCGTAGCCGAGCATTGCGACGCGCGGCGCGCCCGGCCGATCCTCCTCCTCGCGGAAGTGGCGGCCGAGGACGGGACGGATGCCGAGCATGGGGAACATGTGGGCGGAGACCGTGGCCGCCTCGATGCCCTCCGCTCCCTGGCGCGCGGCGTCATTCGAGGTGCCCATCTCCTCGTAGTTCACGAAGCGGTCGCTGTAGATCGCGACATCCTCGAACGCGTCCTTCGTCTGTGCGCGGATGTCGAGATAGTCGAGGAACGAGAGCTCGCTATCGACCCACCCTTCCTTTGGATACGTCTCACCGACGGACACGATCTTCCCCGGATCGTGGTAGGGCAGGGGCCGCACGAGGATGGCGTGCACCGCGCTGTAGATCGTGCTGTTGATCCCGATACCGAGGGCGAGACACGAGACCGCGATGAGCGTGAAGCCCTTGTCGCGAAGGAGAGTTCTCGCTGCGTAGCGGAGGTCGCGTGAGAGCGACGTCATGGTGTGCCTGGAGAGAGGGTCGAGGGCCAGGGGCCAGGGGCCACCGGGGCGGGTCAGGGGATGGCGGTTGCTCCTGGCCCGCTACCCGCCTTCTGGCCCTGGGCCCTGGGCCCGTGGCCCACTCTCTTCATCGACCACTCTCCCGTCAAACAAGGCCACCGTGCGGTCGGCGTGGCGCGCATAACGAGGGTCGTGCGTCACCATCACGATCGTGGCACCGTCGCGATGCAGCTCCTGCAGGAGCCGCATCACCGCCTCGCCATTCGTCGAGTCGAGGTTCCCGGTCGGCTCGTCGGCGAGGAGGAGGAGCGGTGAGCCGGCGACCGCGCGCGCCACCGCCACGCGCTGCTGCTGGCCGCCGGAGAGCTGCGCCGGATAGTGCTTCATCCGATGCAGCATTCCCACGCGCTCCAGCGCCTCCTGCACGCGTCGCTTCCGCTCGTCGGCGGACATGTCGCGATAGGTGAGCGGCAGCTCGACGTTCTCGTAGACGGTGAGGTCGCCGATCAGGTTGAAGGCCTGGAAGATGAACCCGATCTGCCGGTTCCTCACCCGCGCCCGCTCGGCTGCCGTCAGGTTCGCGACGGGTTTGCCATCGAGCGTGTACTCGCCATCGGTCGGGGCGTCGAGCAACCCCAGGATCGAGAGCAGCGTCGTCTTGCCGCACCCCGACGGGCCGGCGATGGCGACGTACTCGCCGCGCCGGATGTCGAGGTGAATTCCGGAGAGGGCATGCGTCTCCACCTCATCGGTGAGGAACACCTTGCGGATGTCGTTGAGCCGGATGAGCGGGGACGCGCCGTCGTTCGGCGACGGCGAGTAGCTGCGCGGGGCCTGGGCGAGTGAGGTCATTGAGACTCAATGAGGAATGAGGAAGGCAGGGCCGAGGAATCGATCAGTTGCTCAGCTTGAGGCGTGGGTGGTCGCTGTATTGGCTCAGGTCCGACAGGATGACGCGATCGCCTTCGCGGAGGCCATCGATGATCTCGATGGCGTTCACGGAGCCCCGCCCGAACTGCACGCGAACGCGCGTGGCGCTGCGACCGCCCGGCTCGATCCGGAACACCTCGAGCGCGGTGTTCGCCTGAGCGTAGGCGGGACGGCCGACGTACAGCGCGTTCGGCAGGCGCTCGATCTCGACCGTGCCGTCGACGGTGAGGTCGGGCCGCGCGCCCGCGGGCAGGGTGCCGTCGAGCGCGATGTCGACGCTCACCGTCCCGTTCCGCGCGGCGGGATCGATGCGGGTGACGCGGCCCTGGATGATCCCGTTGCGCGTGTCGATCGAGGCGCGCTGGCCGATCGCGACGTCCTTGGCTTGCGTCTCGGGGATGTTGAGGACCGCCTTGAGCCGCCCCGGCTCGACGACTTTCGCCAGCGTCGTCCCCGACATTGCCCACTGCCCGACCTCGAGCGGAAGCTCCTGAAGAACGCCATTGGCTCCCGCGATGACGCGCATCGAGGCGACCTGCTGCCGGCGAAACGCGAGGATCTCGCGAAGCCGCGCGATCTGCGACCGCTGCACGTCGAGCTGGGCGGCCATCGCATCGGTGTGCACTCGCAGCCGTTCCTGCTCGATCCCGTAGCGGGCTTCCAGCTCCTCCCGCTTGTCCTTGGCGCGCTGCATGTCCGTCGGCGCGATCAGCTCCTTGGCGGCCAGTCCCTCGCCAACCTCGACGGCGCGCTTGGCGTCGAGATACTCCGAGCGAATGGTGGCGATCACTCCTTGCTGATTCAGCCGCTGCGTCTCCAGCGAGGCGCGCAGGTTCACGAGCGCCGCCTCGGCTTCGGTGAGCTGTCGTTGCGCCTCGAGTGCTTGAAGCTCGACGTCCGGGTTCGACAGCTCTACGAGGACCGTCGCCGCCGACACCTTCGCCCCGGGCTCGACGTGCTTACGCTCGACGCGGCCGGCGGTGACCGCGGCGATCCACCGGATTTGCTCGGGTACGAGCGTCCCGGGCCCGTGGACCTCGCGCAGCATCTCACCCCGTGCGACCGTGTCGGTCCACAGCGTCGATGCCTCGACGGTCGGCACGGCGCGATCGAGCTGTGAGAGCGCCACCGTCACGAGCACGAGGCCAGCGAGCGCGCCTCCGACGTACAGGTAGCGGCGCGTGTTGGCTTTGGGTGGGCGCGGGATGTCCACGAGGGGCGGGAGAGGGCCTCGAGCGGGATGCGGAGCGCCTTTCCCATACGGAAGCACCGTGCCCGGTGCTTCGCCGCCTCAACTCGTTATGTGGCAGTTACTTGACGGATTCCGGACAGCGCCGGGGTGTCCGGGTGTGGGATTCGAGATCCCGGTGGTGGGAAAGAGGGTCGGGGGCCAGGGGCCAAGGGCCAGGGGGGTGGTAAGGCGAGCGGCCTACGGCCGCTCGCTCATCTGATGAGGCGGCAGCGGCGAAGCCGCGCCGCCTTACCGACCCCCTGGCCCTTGGCCCCTGACCCTTGACCCCGCCTCACCGCAGGTCGAGGGCGCGACCGGCTCTCTCCGGAATCGCCAGGCCGAGTAGCGCGCCCACCGTCGCGGCAACCTGCGTGATGCTCGGCTCTCCTCCCAGCCGGCCTGCTGCCGCGTCGCGCGCTATCAGGACGAATGGGACGAGGTGATCGCCCGGGTGCGCCGTGCAATGCGTGTGGGTCGGCGGCTCGCCTGTGTTGCATCCACTCCCGTGCCCACCCCCGTGATCGGCGGTCACGATCAGCGCGGTGTGGCCGGCGTCGACCGATGATTCGATCTCGCGCCAGAGCGTCGCGATCGCGCTGTCCACCCGCGCGAGCGCCGCGCGATAAGCGGTGGTGTGCGCGCCGTTCGCGCCGATCCAGCCGTAGCTGTGGCCGGCGAAGTCGGCGTCTGGGAAATGGATGAACATGATGGCCACGGATGTGTCGGCGCGAAGGAGCCCAATGGCCGCGCTCGCGAGTGCCGGGGCATCACCGTCAGTGGCGACCAGCGTATCCACGTCGAAGAATGCCTGCGCCTCGGCGCGCTGCGCCGCGGGAATCAACGACATGCCGGCGATGGCCGCCGAGCGGCGACCAGCGCCGTGCACCCACGCGAAGATCGGCGACATGCCGTTGATCCGCATGACCGCCGCGATCCCTCCGTCCATCACGTTCTGCGTGATGCCGTACTGCGTCACGTCCCGCCCGCTCAGCATGGTGAGGTGAGCGGGCAGCGTGAGCGCCGGCACGACGGTCTGCATCGCATCGGTCCACATGCCACGCGCGGTCAGCGCGTGCACGGTGGGCAAGTGCGGGAGAGCATCGGCACGTGCGCCGTCGATCGAGATCAGGATCACACGCTGAGCGGTCACCGGATACTCTTCGACCGGGGCCATCTTGAGCTCAGCACACCCGGCGGCAACCAGAACGGCGGCAAGCGCGGGGAACGTACCGCGAAGTGAAGTCATGCGTGCGTGCGACTCGAGAGAGTGGGGGGAGCGCGCGCGCATGGAGAGGACGAAAACACGATCGCGCGCGTCACGTGGGGAGCCAATCTTCACGCGTGACGCGGCGACAGCTTGTGATCACTGACCACCTCGAATAGCTTGCCGCGCGAATGCCCACCCGCTTTGGCAGCGTCATCTTCGACTGCGACTCGACGCTTTCCGCGATCGAGGGCATCGAGGAGCTTGCCCACGCGCACCGCGACGAGATTACTCGCCTCACCGAGGCCGCAATGCGGGGCGAGATCTTGCTCGAGGACGTGTATGGCCGCCGCCTCGAGCTGGTGCGGCCCACGCGAGATCAGGTCACCGCGCTCGGCGAGCGTTACGTGCGCACGATGGTGACCGACGCGCGCGAGACGATCGCCGCGCTGCTGTCGGAGGGGGTTGAGGTCCGCGTGGTCTCGGGCGGCATCCGGCAGGCGGTAGTGACGCTGGCGCTCGCGCTCGGCCTCAGCGAGCGCGCGGTGGCCGCCGTCGACGTACATTTCGACGCGGCCGGAGCGTACGCGGGCTTCGATGAGACGTCCCCGCTCGCCCGTGCGGGTGGCAAGCGCGTCGTGCTGGAGCGATGGCTGCCCGAGTTGCCACGCCCCATCATGCTGGTGGGCGATGGGGCGACCGATCTGGAGGCACGTCCTCCCGCCGACAGGTTCGTGGCGTTCGCCGGTGTCGTCGAGCGGCCGATCGTGATCGAGGCGGCCGACGACGTCATTCGTGCCCCCTCGTTGGCGCCGGTGCTGGTGCTCGCTTTGGGCAGCGCGCCGCGAGATCCACACGCGCGTGCGGTTTTCGAGTTAGGCAGGAGTTTGATGTAGTTGAGCGGGCCGAGGGTCGGGGGCCGAGGGCACGGGTCACCCCTCACCCGCCCCCTGGCCCCTGACCCTTGGCCCTTGACCCCGCTTCATCATGGCATTCGGCAAGTTTTTTCTTCCCGGTCCCACCGAAGTTCGCCCCGAGATTCTCGCCGCGCAGACGCGGCCCATGATCGGGCATCGCGGCAAAGCGATGGAGGAGCTCATCGCGTCGCTAGCACCCGGGCTGCAGTACGTGTTTCGCACGACTCGGCCGGTGTACATCTCGTCATCCTCGGCCACGGGGTTGATGGAGGCCGCCGTCCGCAATGGGGCGCGCAAGAAGGTGCTATCGCTCGTGAACGGCGCGTTCAGTGAGCGCTTTCATCGGATCGCGGTCGCGTGCGGGCTCGAAGCCGACGTGCTCGAGGTGCCCCTTGGCGAGGGCCATTCGCCGGAAATGCTCGAGCACGCGCTGAGGCGCGCCGATTACGACGCGGTCACCGTGGTCCATTCGGAGACGTCGACGGGCGTACTCAACCCCATCGCCGAGCTCGCGAAGGTGACTCACGCGCGCGGCGATGTCGTGCTCCTCGTCGACAGCGTGACCGGGATCGCCGGGTCTCCGGTGGAGACCGATGCGTGGGAGCTGGACTTCGTCCTCACCGGCTCGCAGAAGGCGCTCGCGCTCCCTCCAGGCCTCGCGCTCGGGGTGGCTCGGCCGTCGCTTCTCGAGCGCGCGAAGACGAAGAAGGATCGTGGGATCTACTTCGACTTCCTCGAGTTCGAGAAGAACATCCTGAAGAATCAAACGCCGAATACGCCGGCGCTGCCGCTGTTCTATGCGCTCGCGGCGCAGCTCGAGGCCATTCGCGCGGAGACCATCGAGGCCCGCTGGGAGCGGCACGCGGCGATGGCGCGACGGACCTCGGCGTGGGCCGATGAGATGAAAGCGCGCGGACTCGACATCCGCGTCCTGGCGCCGGAGGGCTACCGCTCCTCGACGGTGACCTGTCTGACGATGCCGGCGGGCCACACGGGCTCGGCGGTGACGACGGCCCTCAAGCAGCGCGGATTCACCATCGCCTCTGGCTACGGCGCGCTCAAGGATGCGACGATTCGCATTGGGCACATGGGCGATCATACGGTGGCCGAGCTCGAGGTGCTGCTCGCCGAGCTCGAGCGGGTGTTGGCGCCGTGAGCGACGCCTTCAGGGTTCTGGTCGCGGACGCCATCGCGGCCGATGGGCTCGCGCCGCTGCGCGGGGATGAGCGTTTCGAGGTCGTCACGAAGCCCGGCCTCTCGGGCGACGCGCTGGCGGCGGCGATGGCCGATGTCGACGCCGTCCTCGTGCGCAGCGCGACGAAGATCACCCGCGATTCACTCGCGAAGGCGGAGCGGCTCAAGGTGATCGGGCGCGCCGGCGTCGGGGTCGACACGATCGATGTCGAGGCCGCGACGGAGAAGGGCATCGCGGTGTTGACGGCGCCCTCGGGCAACACGATCTCGGCCTGCGAGCTCACCTTCGCGCTGCTGCTCGCGCTCGTGAGGCGGGTACCCGCCGCCGACCGGTCGATGCACGACGGCGCATGGGATCGCAAGAGCTTCGGCGGTGTCGAGCTGTATGGGAAGACGCTCGGGCTCGTCGGTGCCGGCCGGATTGGGGGAGAGGTGGCCAAGCGCGCGCGCGCGTTCGGGATGCGCGTGATCGTGTACGATCCCTATCTCACGGATGAGCGTGCTCGTGCGCTCGATGCCCAGCTCACCACGCTCGACGACGTGCTGGCGCGCGCCGATGTCATCTCCCTGCACGTTCCGCTCACCGAGAGCACGCAGGGTCTAATCGGTCGCGAGCGCCTGGCGAAGATGAAGCGAGGCGCGCTGGTGGTGAACGCCGCGCGCGGCGGCGTGATCGACGAATCGGCGCTCGTGGAGGCGCTCCGGGAAAAGCGCATCGGTGGCGCCGCGCTCGATGTCTTCGAGCAAGAGCCGCTTCCCAAGGATCACCCACTCCGCACCCTCGACAACGTGGTGCTCACGCCACACCTCGGCGCCTCCACCGAGGAGGCCCAGCAGAACGTGGCGCTCGAGATCGCGGAGGCGGTGCGCGCCGCCCTCGCCGACGGCGATTTCTCGCGGGCCGTGAACGCGCCCGCGGTCGGGAGCGAGGAGATGCGGCGCCTCCGTCCGCTGCTCGAGCTCGCCGAGCGGTTAGGCAGGCTGGCGTCGACGATGGCGGACGGCGCGCCGCAGGTCGCGGAGGTGCGGTACGCGGGCGGCGCGGATGAGGAAGCGCTGGGGCCATTGGCGGCGTCGGCCCTCGTTGGGCTGCTGTCGGCGATCGTCGGCCGACCCAACGTGAACTTCGTGAACGCCAGCCATCTCGCGAAAGCACGGGGGCTGGAGGTTCGGCGCACCCGGCTCGGTCCCCATCCCGCGTTCGCGGAGTTCGTGGAGCTGCGCACATCGACGCGGGAGCGCGAGGTGCGGGTGTCGGGCGCACTCCTGGGCGGGGGGCATCCGCGGATCGTGCGGATTGGGGAGTACCACGTCGACATCGTGCCGAAGGGCACGCTCGTGATTCTCCGCAATCGCGACGTCCCTGGCGTCATCGGTCGTGTGGGCACCCTGCTCGGGAACGCCGGCATCAACATCGGCGAGTATCACCAGGCACGGCTCGAGGCGGGCGGCGAGGCGATCGCCGCGATCAGCGTGGACGGGCGGCTCGACGCGGCGGTGGTCGAACGGCTGCGGTCGCTGCCCGAGGTGATCGACGCTCGTCAGGCGCAGCTGGACTAGCCGAGCGCGCGGGCGGATCGGTGCAGGGCCTTCGCCACGCCAGAATGCGGCTCTCGGGTGGGGTGCTGCGCCCGTCGGCGACGAACGCATGGGCGACGCCGGGAACCGTGTCGCCCGCAACCGGCTGACGGTCGAGGGTGATGCCGACGCCGACGGGCCACCAGGTGGGATAGAGCACGAGCGCCGGCCCACCTGATCGCGTGAAGGAGGCCGCGTCGTGACGCGGCGCGCCGCCTGTGGATGATGCCTCGGGCGCCGGCGGGCGCGCCGCCCGCGCCGCGAGGTCCGCGTGTCCTGCCGCCGCCCAGTCGAGCGCGGGCGACCACGCCCCGAACACGAACCCCCAGCACTCGTTCGGGCGCGGATCGGCGGACTGGGCGGAGAGGGGAGCGGCGAGGGCGAGGGCGAGGGCGAGGAGCGGGATCAAGGGATCGAGGGATCGCGGGATCGCGGGCGGCATGACTGAATTGGCGCCCGCGATCCCTCGACTCCCTCGATCCCTTGATCCCGCTCTCATGGTCCTATCCCCTTGGCAAAGCGTCGTCCCGTGTACTGGTACCCCAGCGCCTCGTAAAAGGTATGGGCATCAGCCCGGTGCTCGGCGCTGGTCACCATGATGCGGCCGCACCGCCAGGCGCGTGCTTCGTCCTCCGCCCTCGCGATGAGCAGACGACCGACACCG
>DATBIU010000062.1:0-6841 GCA_036556765.1 Gemmatimonadaceae bacterium
CCAGCTTCCATTCGCTCCAACACCTCCCTAACGACGCCGCCCGCCGTGCGCACGGCGCTTTCGCCGACGTCGAGGTGCGTGACGGCGCGAATGCGCGTCGAGGACCACGGGGTCAACAGCACATCCCGCCGCGCGCACTCGGCTACGACGGCGAATGCATCGATCGAGCCCGGGAGGTCGAGCATCACGATGTTCGTATCGGGGGCGACGACGCGGGCGCCGGCAGCGCCGTCGACGATCGATGCGTACACCTTGGCCGTCGCATGATCGTCGGCGATGCGCGGCAGATGCGCGTCGAGCGCGTGAAGGGCCGCCGCGGCGAGAATGCCCGACTGCCGCATGCCGCCGCCGAATCGTTTGCGGACCGACCATCCTTCCTTGATGACGTCGCGCGGCCCGGCCAGCGCGGCACCGACAGGGCAGCCAAGCCCCTTGGAGAACGACACCATGGTCGTGTCGGCGACGGACGCGAGCGCGGCCAGCGAATCGCCACTCGCGGCGGCCGCGTTCCACAGACGGGCGCCGTCGAGGTGCACTGGCAGCGAGTGCGTGCGTGCGACGCCCGCGATCGCGCGCATGCCGACGAGCGACGTCACCCGTCCCCCGGCCCCGTTGTGCGTGTTCTCCAGGCACACAAGGGACGCGCGCGGCACATGGGGGGACGGTCGCCGAATGGCTGACGCGAGGTCGCTCTCGTCCATCACCGGCGCGCCTGCCACCGGCCGCACCTGAACGCCGGCGAGCGCCGCGGCGGCCGCCATCTCGTAGTGCAGAATGTGCGCGCCGGCATCGAGCAGAATCTCGGTTCCGGGCCGCGAGAGCAGCCAAACGGCCGCCTGGTTCGCCATCGTCCCGCTCGGGAAGAAGAGCGCCGCCTCCTGGCCGAGCATCTCGGCGACCCGCTGCTCCAGGCGGAGCACCGTCGGGTCACCGTCGAGAACGTCGTCGCCGACCTCCGCCTCCGCGATCGCGCGGCGCATGGCGGGCGTGGGCTTCGTCACGGTGTCGCTTCGCATGTCGATGCGCATGCGGGGAAGATGCGCGCACCGACTGTGACCGGTAAGCGGCTCGATGGAAAACGGCCCGCTCTCGGAGCGGGCCGTTTTCCAACGAACCATGCCGATCCCGTCGACGCTACGGATTGACCTCGACGGTCGGCCGCTTGACGACGAGCGTATCCGTCGTCGAGCCCACATCGACATCGGGCGTACGAATGGTGTCCGTGGTCGTACCGACCGTCGGACGCTCCACTTCGTACTCACCTTCGCCCGTCTTCTGACAGCCCGCCAGCGCGATCGCCGCCGCGGCCAGTGTCACCAAAGCCATTGTGCGCACGAGTAAACCCTCCATGAGCGTGCGCCCCGCCCAAAGGCAACCTTCGCGCCACACTCAGTCCTCGAACGTCTCTCTTTGAAGGCGCCTCACGCGGCGAAGCTCGTACACCTGCCCCACCTCGCCCCCGAGGATGAAGATCACCGCCGCATAGTAGACCCACGTCACCATGATCACGATGACGTACAGGGTCCCGGTGTAGAGGCTACCCGGATTGAACGACTCCAGAAACGCCGTAAACCCGTACTTCGCCAGCTCGAACATCGTGCTGGTGAACGCCGCCGCGAGAAGCGCCGCCTGCCACCGAATCCGCCGCACGGGAAGAAACTTGTACAGCGAGAAAAACATCAGCACGAGCACCGCGAAGGCGAGCAGCCACCCCACATAAAACTCGAGCGTTCCCATGACATCCGGCGCCAGCCCAAATCGCGACAGGGCGCTCACTCCGCGCGTGGTCGCCAGCGCGAGGTACGCGCTCAGGACCGTGTTGGCGGCGAACAGCAGCGAGGCCAGCACCGTGATCTTGATGTCGAAGATCTTCCCCTGAACGATCCCGCGCTCCTGCTCGATGTCGAAGATCTCGGCCAGCACCGTGCGCAGCGATCCGAACAGGCGCGTCGAGAACCACACGAACGCGATCGCGCCGAACAGGCCGACCGTCCCACGCGTGGCGATGATCTCGTTGATGAGCTTGTGCAGCGGCGAGTCGGCGCGCTCGGCGTGCGGCGGCAGCAGGCGCTCGATGAACATCCACACGCGCGAGGTCGCGTCGGCCGCCGTCTGATCGAGGATGTAGCCGAGCGCCGAGAAGAGGAGCAGGACGAAGGGAACGGCGGCGAGGAGGAGGTTGAAGGACACGCCCCCCGCCAGGAAGAAGATGTTGTCCTCGCCCGCATTGTCCCAGACGCGCTTGGCGTAATCGCGCAGCGTCCACGCGATGCGCTTCGGGAGCGACCGGCGCGGCATGCGTTAGGCGAGGCGGCGGCCCACGGGCCGCCGCTCAGCCTTCGGCGTCGTCGAGATCCTCGTCGAGGTCCGCGTCCACGGCCGCTTCCACGCGCCCCCGGCCCCGGCGCGATTCGCGGGCGACGTCGGCGCCGGCCTGGTACGCGGCCTTCGTCTCGGCGATACGGCGCTCGAGATCTTCGCGCGCCTGGTGGGCCGCTTCACGGCCGGCCACGATCGCCCGCTCCGCTTGCCGACGCTTCAACTCGAGCGCGGCCCGCGCCGACTCGAGCTTGTCCTCCACCGTGCGGCGCGCGTGCTCGTACCGGTCGGTGACGTTGTCGGCCAGCTCCTCCGCCTTCTCCCGCGCCGCGCGCTTCACCTTGCGCGCGCTCCGCCGCAGCCGCCGGCGCGTCTCGAGGCCGGAGTCCGGCGCCAGCAGCAGCGCGACTCCAGCGCCCACCGCGATCCCGACCAGAAACGATCCAAAGCTGCCGCTGGTCCGCTCGATCACCACGTAGGGCTCTTCGTCGTACTCGTATCTCGACATGTGTGCGCTCTCCTAGCGGCGCTTCTTCGCCTTCGGTTCTCCCTTTTTCGCCTTCCCGGCCGGGGCGGCAGCGGGACGCTTCTCGGCGCGCGCTCCGCCGTCATGCCCGTTCGCGCTGAGCAGCCGGGAAAGCTCTCCCCGCAGCTCGCTGGTAGATGTCCCAAGGAGCTTCGCCGACCGCTCCAGATCGCCTCCCGTCGACGCGAACGTGCGGAGGACCAGCTGCTTCTTTGCGTCAGCAAGGGACGAGCCGACCGGGACGCTCACCACGGCGGGCACCTCACCGCTCGCCCGCAGGTGCCGCGGCACGATGTCCGCCGCGCCGATCGTCGTTCCGCGGCACATGATCACCGCGCGCTCCACCGCGTTCTTGAGCTCCCGGACGTTGCCCGGCCAGTTGTACGAGAGAATCCACTCCCAGGCCGCCTCGTCGAAGCCGGTGACCTTCTTGTTGTTCTGCCGCGAGTACCGGATGAGGAACTCGTTCGCGAGGAGCTTGATGTCCCCCACCCGCTCGCGGAGTGGCGGGAGATAGATCGGCACCACCGCCAGGCGATAGTAGAGATCCTCGCGGAGCTCGCCGTCCGCCAACGCCTTCTCGAGGTCCTTGTTGGTCGCGGCGACCACGCGGATGTCGACGCTGATCTCCTTCTTTCCGCCCAGGCGGCGCACCTGTCGCGACTCCAGCGCGCGCAGAAGCTTCACCTGAATGTCGGTGGGCATCTCGGCCACTTCGTCGAGGAAGATCGTTCCGCCGTGCGCGAGCTCGAACGCGCCCTGCTTCTCGTTCGTGCTCCCGGTGAACGCACCCTTCTCGTGACCGAACAGCTCGTTCTCCAGAATGTCCTTCGGCAGCGCGGCGCAGTTGAGCGCGAAGAACGGACCCTTGTCCCGGTCGCTCTTGGCGTGCAGCGCGCGCGCGACCAGCTCCTTTCCGGTGCCCGACTCGCCGAGGATGATGACGCTTGCGCTCGAGGGGGCCACCGCCTCGATGAGCTGGTAGACGGAGCGCATCTGCTCCGACTGCCCGGTGAGCTCCCCGTAGTGCGTGAGGTTCGCGAGCTCGCTCGTGAGGGCGCGGTTGGTCTGCTTGACGACGAACTTGTCGACCGCTTTCGGGATGAGGGCCTTGAGCCGGGTGAGCTTCTCACTGTTCAGCGGCTTCTCGATGTAGTCGTACGCCCCCTGGCGCATCGCCTGCACCGCCGAGTCGACGGTCGCCTGCCCGGTGATGATGATGCACTCGGTGTGGATCTCGCGCTGCTGCATCTCCTTCAAGAGCGCGAGCCCGTCGAGCTTCGGCATCTTGAGATCGGCGAGGACAACGCCATAGGCGTCGCTCGACAGCCGCTCCAGAGCCTTCTGGCCGTCGACGGCCACCTCGACGGTGTAGCCCTCGTCGGAGAGGATGGCGCTCAGGCCATCGGTAATCGCGCGCTCGTCGTCGGCGATCAGGATCTTCGCTTGCTGCTTCGTCGTCATTCGGTCTCGTCGATGCTGCGCGTGGGCGCAGGAAAGAACAACGTCAGGCCGGACGGCTCCGGCTGGAGCCGTACGTCGTCAGGAAGCTGCGGTGTGACCCGCGGGCCCGAAAAGCGGGCGGCGACCTGCTCGCCGTCCGCGACAATATGCACTCGAATCGCGACTCCCGGTCCCACCATCTCGTCGAGCGTAGCCGCCAGCGCGGCACGGGCGTCGTCCGCGGCGATGCCGATACCCGTGGCCCCTTCGCTGAGGTCCATCGCCACGCTTCCGCCCTCCGCGGTGGCAAGGGCATCGTACAACGTGATCACGGGTCCTGCCAGCGTCGCGAGGTCGTTCCGCGCCGGCCGAGCGACCGCGAGCAAGGCATCCACCAGCCGGGACACCCGGTCGAGCTCACCGGCGGCGGCGGTCGCGAAGGGCAGCACCGCCGGAGCCTCCACGCTCCCCCGCTCACATCGCGCCCGCACGACCTCCAGGTTCACGGCCACCGCGTTGAGCGGGTTCCTGATTTCGTGGGCGACGCGGGCCGCCAGTCGCTGTAGCGCACGCAACCAGTCGCTGGACGGCCCGTGGCCCCCCGTCATTCGCCGGCGTCAGGGTCATCCGGCGCAGCGACTACCGCTGGCGTGAGGGCGTCGGGTGCCCGCCGATGCTGCACGGCCGGCGAGACCCATCTCTTGACCAGGTCGGCCGTGCCCACCACCGCCAGCTTGTCGAACAGGAACGCGAACTTCTCGTCGTACACCCGTCCCAGCTTGGCTCGAACGGTCTCGGGCAAATCCCACAGATCGCGCTTGAACGGCCCCAGCGCCTTCTTCCGCGTCTTGTAGTAGAACTGGTCCGCCGAGTCGGTCGGCTTGCGCTCATCGGCCGCGTTCTCGTCGAGCCAGCTGTAGATCCGTCCGCGCATCTCGGACGGCATGTGGTCGTACAGCAGATTCTGAAAATTCGTGGCGAGATGAATCTCGCACGCCCCGACACGCGGGAAGGCGTTGAACGCGTCGTCCGGCAAGGTCGAGGCCCCATGCTGAACCGCGCCGGCCAGCCCGTACTCCTGCTGCGACACGTGCGACAGCTCCTCGAGCGCCTCGAGATCGAGCTTCACATCGGCGATCTTCCCATCGGGAAGCACGACGCCGCCATGCGAGGTGCCGGTCTGCACGCTGATCTTGGACAGCCCCACCGCGTTCTTGCCGAGGCGCTCACGCAGGGTGCGATTGTACCCCTCCATGAACGCGCGCAGCTCGTGGACGTTCGAGTTGTGGCCGCCAACCTCCCCGATCTCACCACCCACCGAGATCGTGACGTCGTCGGGCTCGATCTCACGGATGTAGGCCGTGATCTCGACCGCTTGCTCGTAGTTGAGCCGCTGCTGCTCATCGAGTGACGGCTTCGCGATGTCGACGAGGGTCGACGTGTCGACGTCGATGTTGTAGAAGCCCGCCGTGACCGCCTCGAACGCGAGCTGTTTCACCGCGGCGACCTCACCGCTGGCGTCGACGGCGAACTTCTTCGCGTTGACCTGGAAGTGGTCGCCCTGAATGAAGACGGGACCGCGAAAGCCCTCGCGGAGCGCGGCCCCGAGGAGCACCGCGACGTACTCCGCCGGGCGCTGATCGGTGTACGCGATTTCCGAGCGCGCGATCTCCAGGATGAACGCGCCCACGTTGAGCCGAATGGCCGTGCGGAATATCGACCGCGCGGTGTCGTACGTCATGCCGCGCACGTTCATCGCCGGAACGGTCCATCCGCCGGGCGCGTCCCCCCGCCCCCGGGCGAGGTAGAGGTCGTTGATCGACGCGGCCCGCACGCCGACTTCCTGTCCGATCTCCCAGATGAGCCACCGCGCGTGATCGCGGGCCTGCCCCTGACCGAACACCGCCTCTCGCACCAGCGAATCCATCGCCGGGGTCGCGAGATCCTGCTCGCGCGCCACCGTGACGTGACCATTGTCGACGCGAACGGCGCCCCCCACGGTCTGGGAGGTCCGGGTCGCTTGACTGTGCATCCATCCTCCGAAGAAGTCCTTTGCCTGACGTACTTTGGGTGCGTCGAACCCGTTCGGCAAGGGCGATGCTCACACTGCCGAGCGCGGGTCGGGCTTGGGGAGCGCCTCCCATTCCTGTCGCGCGTCATTCGCGTCGGCGCGCCCGAGCATCCCATAGGTGTATCGCTTCCCGAGCTCGACGCCTGGCTGGTCGAGCGGATTCACCTCGTACAGCGCACCCGCGATCACGGTCGCGATAGCGAGCATCATCAGCATCGAGCCGACGTGCCAGGCGTCGAGTGTCTCACAGGTGATCGTCATGTTCGGCCGACCACGCCGGGCGAGCGCGCCCGCCGTCGCCTGCCGCTCGATGTCGAGCAGCTCGCCGAGGGAGTGTCCTCCCAAGTAGGCGAGCTCGGGAATGTCGGGGTGGAGCTTCGGAATCTGGATGTCGGTGGACCGCGCGCCGACCGCGATGAAGGTCACCGTCTTGTCGAGCGGCCCCTCCATGAAGAGCTGCACCTGCGAATGCTGATCGGTGG
>DATBIU010000063.1:0-11264 GCA_036556765.1 Gemmatimonadaceae bacterium
TTCGAGCGCGATGTCGACGCCGAGGTCCTTCCACGGAAGCTTCGCCGGATCCTTCTCCGACAGGACGGCGATCTCGTCGCCATCGATGATCACCGACTTCTCGCCGGCGCGCACGTCGCCCCCATACGTCCGGTGCACGGAATCGTACTTGAAGAGGTGCGCCAGCGTCTTCGTATCGGTGAGATCGTTGACCGCGATGAAGTCGAGGTCGGCACCCCGCTGCTTCGCGGCGCGGACCACCTGCCGCCCGATGCGGCCGAACCCGTTGATCCCTACTCGAATCGCCATGTCAGTCGAACTCCCGTCGAATTAGCGGCGGTCGCCACTGGCGGGCGCCCTGCCGAAGGTTACGAAGCTCACGATACGAGCGCCCCCGTCCAGCAGCGCCGCCGCGCATTCCACCAGCGTGGCGCCCGTCGTCACCACATCGTCGACGAGCACCAGGTGCGTGCCTCGCAAGCGCGTGCGCGTGCCGGCAACCGCACGAAATGCGCCGGAAACGTTGTGGCGCCTCGCCTCGGGTGTCAACCGCGTTTGCGTCTGCGTCGCGCGCGATCGCACCAGCACGTCATCCCATACCGGAACGCCCCAGCGATGAGCGAGCGCGTGCGCCAGACGCTCGCTCTGATTGTATCCGCGCTCGCGCGCACGGGCCCCTGCCAATGGAACGGCTACGAGCGCAGTCCGTTCCCGAATCACGTCATCGGGCCACTGCATGCGAGCCATGCGTGCCGCCATCGGCGCGGCGAGGGCGTGCCATCCGCCGTACTTCAGCTCGTGCACGAGCGCGCCACCGCTTCCTCGATCGATCCAGCACAGCGAGCGTCCGCACCGCACGTACGCGGGAAGCAGATCACACCACGTGCACCGGCGCGGGCCGAGGGGATGACCGCAGCGGTCGCACCGCGGCGCGGGGAGGGTCACCACGCGGTTCCAGCACCGCGCGCAGGCGAGCCCGTGGTCCGATGGATCGTTGAGGCGGTCGCAGACGACACACGTGCGCGGCAGCAGCAGATCGAGCGCGGCGTGCGCCCACGCACGCCACGCGGCGGGTGACGCGGTCACGCGCGGGCGGCGGCGGTGAGCGCCGCGCGCATGACGTCGCGCGGCGCGGAAATGTCGAACCACCACTCGAAGGCGAGCGCTCCCTGCTCGAGCAGCATGCACAGCCCATCGACCGCAGCGTGCCCCCGCGTGCGCGCCGCCTTCACCCACGCCGTTTCACCGGCCCGGTAGACGAGATCGAGCACGGCGGCGCCAGGGGCGAGGCGTTCGATAGCGACGGGCAGCGGATCGTCGGCGCGAAGCCCGAGCGACGTCGCATTGACCACCACGGCGGCGCCCTTCACCGCCTCATCGGCGGTCGCCGTGACCACGTCGACGACCGGAAAGCGCGCCGCCAACGCTCTTGCTCGTGTCGTCGTTCGGTTGGAGAGCGACACCGTCGCGCCGCTCCACCGCTCGATCGCGGCGAGCACCGCCGCCGCCGACCCACCGGCCCCGAGTACGGCGACGCGCGCCCCCGCGCGGAGCGCGCCGGCTTCTCGGGCCAGCGCATCGAACCCACCGACATCGGTGTTCGTGCCCTCGAGAACCCCGTCATCGGCGACCCGGAAGGTGTTGACCGCATGCACCCGCTCGGCGACGCGGTCCAGGCGCCCGCAGCTACGCGCCATGGCTTCCTTGTGCGGGAGCGTCACGTTGCCACTGGCGCGCGCCGAGATCAGGCGGCGAACCGTTGCCTCGAATGCGTGCGGAGAAACGTCGACCGCCTCGTACACGATCGGCAATTCGGCGTGCCTCAGCGCGGCGTTTTGTAGCGCAGGAGACAGCGAATGCGCCACCGGGTGTCCGACGAGGACGAGACGACCCGGCGGGCGCCTCACGAGCGGCCCGGTGTGCGCTCCGTCGCGATTCGCTCGATGGCGTGCTGCACCTCGCGATCGAGCTCATCGAACGCGGCACGGTAGTCCTCGAGATCCCCGCCGAACGGGTCCGTGATCGAGCGGTCGCTCCGCCCTCGCGAGGCGTAGGCCGAGAGCAGGTGCGTCCTCCCCCCGCCGCCCAGCGCCTCGATCCGCTCGACGTGATGGGGCCCCATCGCCAGGATGAGGTCGCTGCCGCTCACCAGCTCCCGCGTGAGCAGTCGCGCGCGATGCGCCGAGAGGTCGACCGACCGTTCCATGGCCACGAGCAGCGCGCCATCGGAGGCGGGGGCCCCATCCCAGGCCGCGGTCCCCGCGCTTCCCACGGACAGCTCCGACAGATGACGCTCGGACGCGAATCGCCTGGCAAGCGCTTCCGCGATCGGGCTCCGGCAGGTGTTGCCGGTGCAGACGAAGAGCACGCGCATCGGCTCAGGCATCTCCAATCAGATCGGGCACGCTCTCCCGCAGCGTCGCGGCGGCGATCGCGCCGGGGCGTATCACTCGGGGACGAGTGCCGGTGCAATCTACCACGGTGGACGGCGGTGAGGAGGTGAGGCGGCCCCCATCCAACACGCGCAGAACCCCGCGCGCCATGGCATCGGTCCACTGCGACACGATCTCGGAGGCCGCCACGGCTGCCGGGGAGCCTGGACGGTTGGCGCTGGTCGACGTGATCGGGCGACCGTATCGCTGGATGAGGTGTGCCATGCCGGGGTGCGATGTCCAGCGCACGGCGACGCCGCCTTCCGGTCCGCGAAGCCGATCGGGAACGCGGCGCTCTCCTCCGGGAAGCACGAGCGTCAACGGCCCGGGCCAATGACGCGCCGCGAGCCGCGCAGCGTCGCCGGTGAAGCGAAGATCGAGGCGCGCCACCATCTCGCTCGATGAAATCAGAACGAGAAATGGCTTCCCTGGAGGACGCCCTTTGAGCCGCACCAGGGCGTCGACAGCGGCGTGATCGACGGCGCCGCCAAACCCGTAGACGGTCTCCGTGGGATACGCGAGCACGCCGCCGGCCTCGAGGTGCACGATCGTGTCGGCCACCGCGGCCTCGATCTCGGCCGGCGACCAGAACGGGATGGCGCGCGGGCCGGTCACGTTCCTGGTCGCGTGAAGGCTTCCACGAGCGCGAAATCCGCCTCCTGCGTCACCTTCACCGCCCGCTCGCTTCCCGGAACCACGACCACCTCGAACCCCCGCGCCTCGCATAACGCGGCGCAGTCGGTGGCAGCGAGGCGCTTGCGCCTGGCGTCCGCGTACGCCTCCTCGATCATCGCTCGCGGGAAGGCCTGGGGTGTTTGCGCGCGCCAGAGTCCTTCGCGCGCCACGGTCCGCACCACGCGTCCGTCCGCATCCACCTCCTTCAGCGTGTCGGTGATGGGAAGGGCGGCGACCGCGCCACGCCCGCCGCGCGCCTCGGCGATGACGTGGTCGACGACGTCCATGGAGACCATGGGTCGCGCCGCGTCGTGCACGACGACGATGCGCACCTCGTCAGGCAGGTCCTCCAGCCCGTGCAGAACCGAGTCGCCTCGCTCCTTGCCCCCCACCGAGACGAGCAACCGATCCACGTCGCTCTGAAAGATCCACGGGGGAGGATCGCCGGCGTATTGGCGTGGAAGAACGCACACCACCACCACGACGTCGGTGCGCTGGTGGAAGAGCTGGAGCGAGTGCAGCAGCATCGGCTTTCCCGCGATCCACCGGAATTGCTTCAGCTCGTTCCCGCCCAGCCGCGACGACGCCCCCGCCGCAACGAGAACCACCCCGACGTCCGCGGTGGCCGTCATCGCTCGAACAGGTGACGGAAGACATCGCCCACCGTGCGCACGCCGATGGCGTTCACGTCGCGCAATCGCCTGGGGACGCCTCGCTCGGCGAGGTACACGGTGGTGAGCCCCATCTTCGCCGCTTCGGCCAGCCGCCGCTCTGCCTGGGAGACCGGCCGGATCTCACCGCCGAGACCGACCTCGCCGAGAAACAGCGCATGCGTCGGAAGGGCCCGGTCGTAGAGGCTCGACGCGAGCGCGGCCGCGACCGCCAGGTCCCCCGCCGGCTCGTGGAGCCGAACGCCACCAACGACGTTGACGAAGACATCGAGTTGGGCGAACGACAGCCCGGCACGCTTGTCGAGCACGGCCAGGAGCAAGGCGAGGCGCCGGCTGTCGAAGCCGGTCGACACGCGCTGCGGCGTTCCGAACCCGGCTTTGGCGGCCAGGGCCTGAATCTCGACCAGCAGCGGTCGCGTGCCCTCCATCAGCGCCGTCACCGCGCTCCCCGACGCCACGTGGTCGCGGTCCCCAAGAAAGAGCTCGGACGGATTCTCGATCGGCACCAGACCGCGATCCGTCATGCGAAAGACGCCGATCTCATCGACGCCACCGAAGCGATTCTTCGTCGCCCGAAGCACGCGGTGATCGAGCGAGCCTTCTCCCTCGAAGTACAGCACCGTGTCGACGATGTGCTCGAGCGTCTTCGGCCCGGCGATGCCCCCGCCCTTCGTCACATGCCCCACGACGAAGACGGCCGTCCCGCTTTCCTTCGCGAAGCGCATGAGGCGCGCGGCGCACTCGCGCACCTGCCCCACGTTTCCCGGGGCCCCCTCGAGGTCGGCGGTGAAGATCGTCTGGATCGAATCGATCATCATCACCGCCGGCTCCATCCCGGCGGCCGTCGCGAGCACCGTCTCGAGCAGCGTTTCGGTGAGCAGCTCGACATCGGCGGCCGTATGGTCGAGGCGATCGGCGCGCAGCTTCACCTGCAGTGGGGATTCTTCGCCCGACACGTAGAGCACGCGCTGCCCCGCGGCCTGAATCGCCCCCGCGACCTGCAGGAGCAGCGTCGATTTGCCGATGCCGGGCTCCCCGCCGACGAGGATCATCGACCCGGGCACGATCCCGCCCCCGAGGACGAAGTCGAACTCGTTGATGCCGGTGCGAAGGCGGCGCTCCTCGGTGCCACGGACGTCGCGGAGCCGGGCCGTGGCCACGATGCTCCCGCCCGCGCCTAACGCCGCGGCACCTCCCTGGCGCCGGGCCGCGCCGGGCTTCGACGCGGGAAGCCGGGCCGCGGCCTCCTCGACGAGCGTGTTCCACTCACCGCACGCGTCGCATCGCCCCGCCCACTTCGGGTGCTCGGCGCCGCATTCCGTGCAGCGGTAGACCGTTTTGACCTTCGCGCTCACTGGGACTGGGCGCGCGCGCTGTAGTTCTCGAAACGGGTGTACGCCTTGTGGAAGAACAGGTTCACGATCCCGGTGGGCCCGTTCCGCTGCTTGCCGACGATCACCTCGGCCCGCCCCTCGAGCGAGTTGCCGTCCTTGTCGGTGGGGCCTTCGTACATCTCCTGCCGGTAGATGAACATGACGAGATCGGCATCCTGCTCGATGGCGCCCGACTCGCGCAGGTCGGAGAGCTGCGGTCGCTTGTCGGTGCGCTGCTCGGTCGCGCGCGACAGCTGCGACAGGGCGACGACGGGAACGGCGAGCTCCTTCGCGAGGGCCTTGAGCGACCGGGAGATCTGGCTGATCTCCTGCGTGCGATTCTCGGCGTCCGACGCGCTCTGGATGAGCTGGAGGTAGTCCACGACGACGAGCCCGATGTTCGCGTCCGCGCGCAGGCGGCGCGCGGCCGAGCGCATTTCGAGCAGCGTGATCCCGGGGCTGTCGTCGATGAAGATCGGCGCCTGCGCCAGAATCCCCGCCGCGCGCGCAAGGCGCGGGAAGTCATCGTCGCGGAGCATTCCCTTGCGAAGCTTCTGCGCGTCGACGCGCGCTTCTCCCGTGAGCATGCGCTGCACAAGAGACTCCTTACTCATTTCGAGCGAGAAGAGCGCAACCGGAACGTTGTGCTCGATAGCCGCGTGTTGCGCGATGTTGAGAATGAATGCGGTCTTCCCCATCGACGGCCGCGCGGCGACCACGACCAGGTCGGACGGCTGGAAGCCCGACGTCAGCTCATCGAGATCATTGAACCCGCTCGGAACGCCCGTGATCGACTTGCCGCCGCGCTGAAGCGCCTCGATGCGCTCCATCGTCGGCCACAGCAGCTCTTTGATGCGCGTGAACCCTTCGCGCCCGCGCTGCTGGCTGATCTCGAAGATCCGCGACTCGGCGTGGTCGAGCAGCTCGCCCGCCGTCTGTCGCGCGTCGAACGCCTCGGCGACAATGTCCGTGGATGCCTCGATGAGGCGACGCAGCAGCGCCTTCTCGCGAACGATCTTGGCGTGGTACTCGACGTTCGCCGCCGTCGGCACGGCGTCGACGAGAAAGCCGATGTAGTCCTTGCCGCCGCTCGGCTCGAGCTCGCCGCGCCGCTGCAGCTCGTCGGAGAGCGTGAGCGGGTCGACGACGTCGCCGCGCTCGGAGATCGCGACCATCGCGCGGAAGATCCGGCGATGCCCCTCGCGATAGAACATCGTGTCGTCCACGTGCTCCGTCGCCCGCAGGATCGCGTCCTGGTCGATGAGCATGGCCGCGAGCACCGCCTGCTCGGCATCCTCCGACCAGGGAGGACGCCGATCGCGGTACGCGTCACGCGGCGACTGAATCGAGAATTCGACGGACGAGCTTGACATCTTCCCAGGTGGGTTTCTTCCAGCCAGGGTTGCGAAGGAGCGCCGCCGGGTGGTAGGTGGCGATGAGGGGCGTGCCGTGATACCAGTGCATGGCCCCGCGCAGCTTGCCGATCGCCAACTTCGTGTCGAGCAGCGTTTGCGCGGCGAACGTCCCGAGGGCGAGGATGACCTTGGGCCGGATCAGCTCCACCTGGCGTACCAGGTAGGGACTGCACGCGGTGATCTCGTCGGGGGTGGGATTTCGGTTCCCCGGCGGTCGGTGCTTCATCACGTTCGCGATGAACACCTCCTCGCGGCTCAAGTTAATGGCGCGGAGGATATCCGTCAGGAGTTTTCCGGCCTGTCCGACGAAGGGGCGCCCGGTTTCGTCCTCGGTGGCGCCTGGCGCCTCACCGATGCACATGAGCTGCGCGGCGGGGCTTCCCTCCCCTGGGACGGGGTTGATCGCCGTCGCGTACAGCGGGCACCGCGTGCACGTGCGCACCATCTCCGCGATCTCGCCAAGCGTCGCCGCTCGTCCGATGGGGCCGCCGAAGAGCTCTGCTTCTCCTCCGCCGACGACGAGGCCTGGAGGCGCCAGGTCGGAGAGACGTGAAGAAGCTAAGGGCGCTAAGGGCGCTAAGGGCGCTAAGGGCGCTAAGGGCGCTGCCGATCGAGGCGGGGCATCCGCCTGCGGCGCGGCTGGCCGCGGCGCGGGGACGGCGGCATCGGCTTCGATCAATGCCTTCCGCCAGTCCCCGCCCACCGCGGATGAGCGCGGCGCCGCCGCTCGCTTGCCATGCGCGCCGACGATGCGCAGCACCTCGTCCACGGTGAGCGTGTCGAGCACCAGCTCCGACTCCCCCATCTCGCGGCGCTGCTCCAGGTAGCGTCGAAACAGCTCTTCAACGTTCACGAAGCAGAGCCTCCACGCGATCGAGGATCGCGTCAGCGACGTCCGTCTTCGGCATCACGCCGAGCGGTTCGGTTCGCCCATCGCGATGCACGATCGTCACACGGTTCGTGTCTACGGCGAAGCCGGCGTCCGGATCACGCGCATCGTTGACGACGACGATGTCGAGGTCCTTCGCGGTGAGCTTCTCGCGCCCACCGGCCAGCGCATCATCGGTCTCGAGCGCGAAGCCCACGATCACCGCACGCGGAGCGCGGGCGTCGCGCGTGGTCTTGAGAATATCGGGCGTCGCGGCGACCGCGATCGCGCCAGGCTTGTCCCTCTTCTTGATCTTTCGGGGGGCGGGCTCGGCCGGCGCAAAGTCCGCGGGGGCCGCCGCCATCACGAGCGCATCCGCTGCGGGCAGGGCGCTCCGAACCGCGGTAGCCATCTCGGCCGTCGTTTCGACGGTGGTCACATCGATCCCCGGCGGCACCGCGACCTCGAGCGGTCCGGCGACGAGCGACACGTGCGCCCCGCGGCGCCAGGCGGCAGCGGCGATCGCGACGCCCATCTTGCCGGTACTGCGATTGGACAGAAACCGCACCGGATCCACCGGCTCGCGCGTGGGGCCGGCGGTGACGAGGACGTGTCGTCCCTGCAGCGCGCCGTTAGGCTCGAGGAGCCGGCCCACGTGGGCGAGAATCGACTCGGGCTCCGGCATGCGACCGGGGCCGCTTCCCTCTCCCGCCGCCAGTGCGCCCTCGTCCGGCTCGATGACGTGATGTCCCAGCTCGCGCAGGTGCTGCACGTTCTCCTGCGTCTGCCGGTTGGCCCACATGCGGTCGTTCATCGCCGGTACCAGCAGGACGGGCGCCTCGGTCGCGAGGAGACACGCGGTGAGGAGATCGTCGGCGAAGCCGTGCGCGACGCGGGCGAGAAAGTCGGCGGTCGCCGGGGCGACGACGATGGCGTGCGCGCCCTTGGCGAGGGCGATGTGATCGAGGGCCCGTCCGGGCTCGAACAGGTCGGTGTGTACCGGTCGGCCCGTGAGGGCCTCGAACGTCACCGGTCCCACGAACTCGGTGGCGGCGCGCGTCATGACGACATCCACCTCAGCGCCGGCCGCCGTCAACAAGCGCGCGAGCCACCCCGTCTTGTAGCTCGCGATTCCCCCCGTGACGCCGAGGACGATTCGACGGCCGGCGTAGGGGCGCATGCGCTGGTTACTGGCCGCGGCGGCGCGGAAGCACGCGGTACTCGATGGCGCCGTCCGTGAGCTCCTCGAGCGAGCGCGTGGTCAGCTTCTTCTCGCCGGGCCGCGAGCGATCCCGGGGGAACTCGTTGATGATCCGCGCGTACTTCGCGGCGACGAGAACGCCGAGGTATTTGTTGGCGGCGTGCTGCGCGACTTCGACTGGCGTGAATACCTGCATGGGATCACGTGGTTGAATGGTTGTCGACTTCCTGCTGCAATCGCTCGGTCAGCGACCGTACCTGCTCCTCCAGATTGTGCACCCGCTCGCGGCGGCTCGTCTCGGCGTCGATCACCGCCGACACGCGATGGACGGCCGCGCTCAGCTCATCGTTCACGACCACGTACTGATAGTCCTCGGCGTGTCGCAGCTCCTCCAGGGCATTCATCATGCGCCGCGCCAATGACGCCCGATCTTCCGTCTTTCTCGCCCGCAACCGCTCGAGTAGCACATCGGCCGACGGCGGTAGCACGAACACGAGCACCGCCTGCGGGTAGGCGCGCGCGAGCTGCGCCGCTCCCTGCACGTCGATGTCCATGATGACGTGCTTGCCCTGCCCGAGCACCCGAGCGATCTCGCTGCGCAGCGTGCCATACCAGTGACCGTGCACCTCCGCGCACTCCGCGAACTCCTGTCGCTCTCGACGCGCCCGAAACTCGTCCGGCGTGAGAAAGAAGTAATCACGGCCTTCGGCTTCCCCCGGTCGCGCGCGCCGCGTGGTACACGAGATCGAGTATCCCACATCCGACCGCCGCTCCAGGAGGCGCCGCGCGATGGTGGTCTTTCCGCCACCGGACGGCGCCGACAGGATCAGCGGAAAGGGATTCACTCGATGTTCTCGACCTGCTCGGCGATACGCTCCAGCTCCTCCTTCACCGCCACCACGTCGTGCGTCATCGCGACGTCTCGCGCCTTGCTGCCCGTCGTGTTCGCCTCACGGACCATCTCCTGCAACAGAAACGCGAGGCGCTTGCCCACCGGTTCCGAGTCGCCACGCCGCACGGTCTCGCGGAATGCCGCGATGTGCGAGCGAAACCGGTCGATCTCCTCCGCGACATCCAGACGGTCGGCCAGAATCGCGATCTCCTGCGCCAGGCGCTGCTCGTCCAGCGTCGCGTTCCCCGCGAGCTCCGCCACGGCGGCACGGAGTCGCTCACGTTCGGCGACGATCCGCTCCGGCGCGCGCGCGGCGATCCGCGCCAGTGACTGCTCGACGACCGCGATCCGCTCGTCGAGCACCGTCCCCAACCGCTCCCCCTCGGCCTCGCGCATCGTCATCAAGGCCGCAATCGCCTGCCGAACCAGCGCCACCAGCTCGTCCGCGGTTCCACCCACCTCGCTGCTTCGCTCGCCAGTCAGCACGTTGGGCATCCGCAGTACCGTGGCGACGCTCACCGGCTCGTCCAGACCGTGATCGCGCTGCAGGCGCCGCAGCGTGGCGACCGCGTCGGAGAATCGCCGTTCATCGACAACGATCTCACCCGCGGACTCCCGCTCGATGCGCGCCATGAGCGTGACGTGCCCACGTGCGATCGCGCGTCGCAGCGCCTCACGCACCTCACCCTCCCACCGCGACAGCTCGGAGGGGAGCTTGATGCTGGGATTGAAAAAGCGATGGTTGACGGTTCGAAGCTCGACACTCACTCGTGCAGCTCCCACCGGTCCCGCGGCGGCGCCGAACCCCGTCATGCTTCGGATCATGGCAAGTCGTGCAAGTTACGGTGCCGCAACGACCTTGTCAATTCCAGAAGTCCCATCGCACACCGTATAACGTCGTCTGGCGTGGAAGCGGATAACCGGGGACCAGCTCCGTGACGCGCTGCCCGATCGTGTACCGCTGCCGCCAGAAGAGCACGGCATCGACGAGGCGGATCTCGAGCAGGGAGCTCAGTTGGTGGCTACTCAGCGCGACCGAGGGGCCCGTGGAACGCTGGAACGAGATCCCGTCACGATAGTCGTGTCGGACGGAGATCAGTGCGCCGAACTGTCCGCTCGGGAACTTCCTTAGCCACCGCGTGCGAAGGTAGATCTCCGATCGAACCTGCACTTGCGGCCGATACGATCCCTGGCGCTCCCATCGGAACGCGAACACGTCCGCATGTATCGCCCGCCACACCCGGCCGCGCGCTCCTCCGAAGAGCGCTCTCGATCGCCCCTCGTCGCTGGCCACGAATGTGGAATCGAAGACAATCGGGGGTACGACGTGGACGGAGTCGATCGTGATGGCGCCGCCGGTGAGCCACACCTGCCCAAGGCGAAGCCCGATCTCCCCGCGGGCGCTCATCACGTTCTCGGTTTCGCTCCCGTCTGGCTGCCGACGCATCGACGCCACCGCGGCCACGGACAGGAACGAGACGGGAGAGAATCGAGCCGCGACCTCGCCGACCGAGCTGGAGTCGGTGCCGCGCCATTCCGCGAGCGCCGCGATCGCGCCAACGCGGTGATCGAGGGCGACGCGACCGGTGACGGCGGTGTACTTCGCATTTCCACCGTAGGTGCGACTCGTCAGGCTCGTTCGGAAGACGCGCGATGACCACCCGACCGCACCGACGAATTGCTGGCGCGAGCGCTTGTCCTCGATCGTGTCGAGAGCCAGGCGAGCGGGATCAATTCGCTCCCGAGTGAACGCCTGGG
>DATBIU010000064.1:0-22885 GCA_036556765.1 Gemmatimonadaceae bacterium
CTCCGTCGACCGCGCGCGCGACACCGGCGTCGGTGCGGAAGTACGTTCTGAGATCCCGTACGGTCAGCAGGGCCGGGGGCCGAGAGACAGGGGCCGTCATGCGGGCTGAATCTCCCTCGGATCGAGCGCATCCCGCAAGGCATCGCCGATGATGTTGAACGCCATCACGGTCAGCACGATCGCGAAGCCAGGAAAGAGCGACATCCACCACAATCCCGCGACGTTGCTCGCGCCGTCGGAGATCATGTTCCCCCAGCTCGCGGTTGGGGGTTGCACACCGACGCCGAGAAACGACAACCCGGCCTCGAGGATGATGACGTTCCCGATCCCGAGCGTCGCGGCGACGACGACGGTCGACGTCACCCCGGGGAGAATGTGCCGCCACACGATGCGACGGTGGCGCGCGCCGAGGGCGCGGGCGGCGACGACCATCTCCTCCGTCTTGAGGGACAGCACCTGCGCGCGCACGAGCCGGCTGGTCGCGAACCACCCGGTGAGCCCGAGGATGAGCACGAGCGCCCCGAGCGACACGCGGCCCCAAAGCGCAAAGATGGCGAGGAGCATGAGAATGCGCGGAATGGACAGCAGCGCATCGATCACGCGCATCATCACGGCGTCGGTGCGGCCGCCAACGTATCCGGCGATTGTGCCATAGGCGGTGCCGACGGTGATGGAGAGGAGAATCGCGAGGCACGCGACCGAGAGTGAGATCCGCGCGCCGTACACGAGGCGGCTCAGGACGTCGCGGCTGTAGATATCGGTGCCGAAGGGATGCGCGGCACTCGGCGGGCGGGAGGCGAGGCCGATGATATCGAGCTGCTCATTGGGGTTGAAGGGGGCCAGCCAGCGAGCGAACAGAGCGACGGCCGCGACGAAGAGCAGGAAGTGCAGCGCCGCCGTTCCCGCGCGGTTCCTGCGGAGCCGGGCGAGCGCCGTGCCCCATGGACCGCCGCTGGCCCCCGTGCGCGCCCACAACCGGCCCACCGCCGCGGCGACCGTCGCCGCGAGCGCGATCGCCAGGGCCCAACGGACCAGCATCATGCGATCATCGCGTGTGCAGGCGGAGCCGCGGGTCCGCGACCGCGTACAGGACATCGGCCAGCAGGCTGCCTAACGTCACGAGGACACTTCCCAGAATGACGATCGCCGTGACGAGGGAGTGGTCGCGCGCCGCGATCGCCCCAACCACCAGCTGGCCCATGCCGGGCCACGCGAACACCCGCTCGATGAACACGGCTCCCCCGACGAGCATCGGCAGGGCGAGCCCGAGGAGCGTGATCACCGGCAGCAGGGCGTTCCGCAAGACGTGTCGCCACAGCACGGCCCGCTCCGTCAGCCCCTTGGCGCGCGCGGTGCGCACGAAGTCCTGAGTGGCCACGTCCAGGAACGCGGCGCGCTGATAGCGCGCGATGATGGCGGCGAGCAGCAGCACCAACGTCGTCGCGGGGAGAACGAGATGCCAAAGGCGATCGAGCAGCTTGCCGCCCACGGAGAGATAATCGTAGATCACGGGCGTCGTCATGCCCGATGTGGGGAAGATGGGAACCCAGTACGCGAACACGAGCATTGCCATGGTCGCGAGCCAGAAGTCCGGCATGGAATAGAAGAAGAGCGTGCCGGCACCCAGGGCGCGATCGGCGCCCGAGCCGCGACGCGCGGCGCGCACCACGCCAGTCGCGACGCCAAGCACGAAGGCGCCGATGAGGGCGACGCCCATCAGCAGCAGCGTGTTTGGCAGCGCGTCGACGACCGCATGGGCGACGGGACGGCTCTGGGAGAACGACCACCCAAGATCGCCGCGCGCGAGATTGCGCAGGTAGCAGGCGTACTGGCCGTGGATGGGGCGGTCGAGACACCACCGCTCGCGCAGGCGCTCGCGGACCTCGGCGGGGACCCGCGGGTTCGTGACGAGGTCGCCCAGCGGATCGCCCGGTGCCAGCTGCACCAGCAGAAAAGTGACCGTCGCCGCGATCGTGACGATGACGACGGCCTGGAGCAGCCGGCGGGCGACCAGGGCCCGCATCGACTACGGCGCGGCGGCGCGCAGCCCGATGTTATCGCGCGGGATGCGCTCGGCCCGCGGGATGTACCATTCGTGGATCCGCGTCCACCACGCATCGGGTCGCATCGTCGCGACCTTGATCCGACTGTGGTGCCCGGCGGCGTTCAGGGGCTCGTACAGCCAGATGGCCGGAGCGTCGCCGATGATCGTCTCGTAGGCGCGGTGGTAGTATTCCTGCGCGCGCCGCGAGTCCATCGACGACGTGGCGCTATCGATGGCGGCATCGAAGGTGGAGCTCTCGTAGGAGCCGAAGTTCACGCCATCCTTTATGGATGCGATCCCCCAGGTCTGAATGATGCTCGACGGCGTGGGGTCCGTCCGCCACGCCTGCATCGCCGCATCCCACCGCTTGCGGGCCAGCAGCTCCTGGAACGCGCGGAGCTCCATGTGGTCGAGCTCCACCCGTGCGCCAACGTCCCGAAGCATAGCCTGCAGGATGACCGAGAACTGCAGCCGCGACTGACTCGACGTGGGGGCCGCGAGTGAGAACCGCAGTTGACGTCCTCCCTTCTCGCGAATCCCGTCTCCATTCGCATCGCGCCAGCCCAGTGAATCGAGCAGGCGCTTCGCCCCTTCCGGATCGTATCCGATCGCAGTGAGGCTGTCCCCGAAAAGGTGCGCCCGCGGAAGCGGGCCCACCGACACGAATCCCAGGTCGCCGAGCACGCTCCGCACGGCCTTCTCGCGATCGACCGCCATCGAGAGCGCGCGGCGCACGCGGGCGTCGCCGAAGATGGGATGAGGGCGAGCGTTGTTGCGCGGATCACGCAGGTTGAACCAGACGAACCCGTAGTCGAGCGACCCGTAGCGCGTGATGGTGAGGTCAGGGTGCTTCTTGATCTCCTCGACGTTCTCCGGCCGCAGGTACTCGAGGTAGTCGGCCTCGCCGCTGAAGAATCGGGTGGCGGAGGTGTTGAAGTCAGGCGCGATCGTCCAGAGTATCCGGTCCAGCTTGGGTCGCCCGCGATAGTGCTCGGTGTTCGCCACGACCTCGACCACTGTGCCGGGCTCCCACCGCGCGAACTTGAAGCGACCGCTGCCCACCGGTGAGCGCACCACGGGCGACGTGGTGTACTCGGATCGCTTTACCTGGCCGAGCCAGTGCTCCGGGTGAATGCGCACCTGAAATGCCGCATCGAGGAACTGCTCGGGGTACCGCTGACGATACCACACGACCGCGGTGAGCGAATCGCTCGCCGTTACCGAGTCGATGCGCGACAAGAGCGGCGCGACTGATGAGCCGACCTCGGGATCCTTGTGGATGTCGAAGCTGAAGGCGACGTCGCGCGCCGTCACTGGTCTGCCGTCGTGCCACTTCGCGTCTGGATGCAGCTTGAACGCGATCGAGAGCGAATCGGGCGACCAGGTCCAGCTCTCGGCCAGCTCGGGGACGAAGCCCGCGTCGCCCCGCGTATTCATCGAGTCGCCCGGCTCGGCGAGGCGCTCGAAGATGATGTCGGCCACCTGGTTTCCCGCCAGACTCGTAGTGGTGATCGGCAGCAGGGCATCGGGCTCGGCCCCGACACTGATGATCAGGGTGCCGCCAGCGTCGGCGCTGTCGCGGTCGTCTTGGCGGCACGCGGCGAGGACGGCGAGAACGAGAAGGGGGAGGGCGCGCGAGAGCATGGTCGTCGGGGTGATGGAAGCGCGGCAAGGATGGATACAGCCGCGATGGAACGTCAAGGCGAGCCGAGAGGCGGAGTCAGCGGCGCCACGTCCAGTCGGCGACGTCGTACCGGGTGCGAACGAGCGAACGAACATCCTCGAGCAGCGAATCATCGAGCTCCATGGGGCATGGCTCCGACCCGTCCACAGCGCCGACCGCGCGCCCCAATGCTCCTGCGAACTCCTCTATCGTCACCGCTCGACCGGTGAGGGTACGCAGCGTCGCGGCGGGCGGCGCCACGTCCCCGGAGGCGAGCAGCTCCGCCAGGAGATATTGATCATCGTCCACGAGAATGGACCCGTGCTGCAGCAGGAAATCCCCGTCGCGCACCTGGGCGCTTCCCACCAGCTTCCGCCCTTCGACCACCAGCTCACCCGCAACGGGCAAATCGAAACATGGCGCCAGACTGGGAGCCGGGGCCCGGCTCGACGACTCCGCTTCTCCGGCCTCCACGCCCAACGAACGCAATGCCTCCAGGAGCAGACGATTGATCGCGCGATACGATTCGCGCAGTGATCCCAGTACCGAGATGGGCGCAGCGACACTGTACGTGATCTCGCGATGGTGCAGAATGGCTCGGCCGCCAGTGGGGCGGCGCACGAAGCCGACTCCTCGCGCGCGCGCTCGTCCGAGATCGTAGCACCCCCTCGCGGGCTGGTTCCGCCCCAGCGACACCGTCGGCTCTGCCCAGCCATACACCCTGAGCAGCGTTTGGCCGCATCGCTGAGACCGCCGGAGGAGCGCTTCATCGATCGCCATGTTGGTGGCGCCATCCGCGGCCGGAGACACGAGCAACCTCGTGCCTCCCGTCGCGCTCGATGCGCTGGTCGCGCTCGCCCGCGCGAGCCCGGTCGTGGATTCCATTGAAGTCGTGGCAAGGTAAATTCAAACCCATGGCAACCGCCACGAAGCCCCTCCTGGCGCCCGATTCCTTCGCTGCGCGCCACATTGGGCCCACAGACGATGAAGCGAAAGAGATGCTGGGAGCGCTCGGTTACGGGTCGCTCGATGACCTGATCGACGCCACCGTCCCCGCGGCCATTCGATTGCGAGGCGCGCTCGACCTCCCGCCCGCGCAGTCCGAGCACGAGGCGCTCGCGGGACTGCGACTGCTGGCGCGCAGGAACCGGGTTGCCCGGTGCTTTCTGGGCACGGGCTATTACGAGACCATCACGCCGCCGCCCATCCAGCGGAACATCCTCGAGAATCCAGGCTGGTACACCGCCTACACGCCCTACCAGGCGGAGATCGCGCAGGGGCGGCTGGAAGCGCTGCTGAACTTCCAGACGGTGGTCGTGGACCTCACCGGCCTCGAGATCGCCAACGCCTCCTTGCTCGACGAGGCCACCGCGGCGGCGGAAGCCATGACGCTCGCCTACGCGGTGCGAGGGAAGGCGGGGAAAGAGACCTTCTTCGTCTCCGAGCTATGCCATCCCCAGACGATCGACGTCGTGCGTACCCGTGCTGGCGTGCGCGGGGTGAGCGTGGTCGTCGGCGATCACCGGTCGGCGAGGCTCGGGCCGGACGTGTTCGGCGTGCTCGTGCAGTACCCGGCGACCGATGGCGCCATTCACGACTACCGCGACCTCGCCACGCGCGCGCACGAGGCGGAGGCGCTCGTCGTCGCCGCGGCCGATCTGCTCTCGCTGGCGCTGTTGACGCCACCCGGTGAATGGGGCGCGGACATCGCCGTCGGCAACACGCAGCGGTTCGGCGTGCCGCTCGGGTACGGAGGGCCTCACGCCGCGTACCTCTCGACGCGTGACGAGTTCAAGCGACAGATCCCGGGGCGGATCATCGGTGTGTCGCGGGACGCCGAAGGCCGGCCGGCCTTACGCATGGCGCTCCAGACGCGAGAGCAGCACATCCGTCGGGAAAAGGCGACGAGCAACGTGTGCACCGCGCAAGTCCTGCTGGCGGTGATCGCCGGAATGTACGCGGTCTATCACGGTCCGGAGGGGCTGCGCCGCATCGCGCGCAACGTGCATCGCCTCGCGACGCTCTTCGCGGCCGGCGTGCAGCGCGTCGGCTTCCGGGTAGGCGGTGCGGCGTTCTTCGACACCGTCCGCGTGGAGTGCGGTGCCGGTGCCCCGCGAAACGCGCGCGCGATCGCCGACCTTGCCGCATCGCGCGACATGAACGTGCGCGTGCACGGCGACGGTGCGATCACGGTCGCGTTCGGCGAGACGCACACCCTCGACGACGTGCGCGACCTGCTCGCCGTGTTCAACGGCGGTGCCGATGCCGGAGTCGACGTCGCCACGCTCGTGGGGACCGTCGACGAAAAGTTCGACGCGCCCCACGCGCGCACGACGCCGTACCTGTTGCATCCCGTGTTCAACTCGCATCACTCGGAGACCGAGCTCCTGCGCTACATGCGAAAGCTCGAGTCGCGCGATCTCTCGCTCGTGCACTCGATGATCCCGCTCGGCTCGTGCACGATGAAGCTGAACGCGGCGGCCGAGATGTACCCGGTGACCTGGCCGGAGCTCGGCGGACTGCACCCCTTCGCGCCGCCGGCGCAGGCCGAGGGCTATGGGGAGATGTTCGTGCAGCTGGAGCGGGATCTCGCGGAGATCACCGGTTTCGCGGCGACGTCCCTCCAGCCCAACGCCGGGTCGCAAGGCGAGTACGCTGGGCTGCTCGTCATTCGCGCCTATCACGACGCCCGCGGCGAGACGCATCGCGACGTGTGCCTCATTCCGCAGTCGGCGCACGGAACCAATCCGGCCAGCGCGGTGATGGCGGGAATGAAGGTCGTCGTCGTGAAAACCGATGAGGATGGCAACATCGACCTCGACGATCTCGAGGGCAAGGCGAAGGAGCACTCGCAGCGACTGGCCGCGCTGATGGTCACCTATCCGTCGACGCACGGCGTGTTCGAGGAGGCGATTCGGCGCATCTGCGAGATCGTGCACTCGCACGGCGGGCAGGTCTATCTCGACGGCGCCAACATGAACGCGATGGTGGGGGTGGCGCGGCCTGGCGACATCGGCGCCGACGTCTGTCATCTCAACCTGCACAAGACGTTCTGCATTCCGCATGGCGGCGGCGGTCCGGGGATGGGGCCGATCTGTGTCGCGACGCATCTCGTGCCGTTCCTGCCCGGTCATCCGATCGTGCGCGTGGGGGGAGCGAAGGCGGCCGGCGCGGTGAGCGCCGCCCCGTGGGGCAGCGCGAGCATCCTGCCCATCTCGTACATGTACATCCGCATGATGGGCGCGGAGGGGCTCGCCAAGGCGACCAAGGTGGCGATTCTCAATGCCAACTACATCGCGAAGCGGCTCGAGGGTCACTACCCCGTGCTGTACAAGGGGAGTAACGGGACGGTGGCGCACGAGTGCATCCTCGACACGCGCCCGCTCAAGCAGTCGGCCGGCATTGACGTGGAAGACATCGCGAAGCGGCTCATGGACTATGGCTTCCACGCCCCGACGGTCTCGTTCCCGGTGGCCGGCACCTTGATGGTGGAGCCGACGGAGAGCGAATCGAAGGAAGAGCTCGACCGGTTCTGTGACGCGTTGATCTCGATCCGGGAGGAGATTCGCGAGATCGAGCTCGGGATCATGGACCGGCAGAACAACGCGCTCAAGAACGCGCCGCACACGATGCACCGCGTGGTCGCCAGCGAATGGGATCGGCCCTACTCGCGCGAGCGCGCGGCGTTCCCCGCGCCGTGGACGCGGGACTTCAAGTTCTGGCCGTCAGTGGCCCGCGTGGAAAGCGCCTTCGGCGACCGAAATCTGGTCTGCTCGTGTCCGCCGACGGACGCGTATGCGGAGGTCGTGGCTGGAAAGGAATGAGGAATGAGGACCGAGGGGTGAGGGAACCTCCCTCACTCCTCGGTCCTCATTCCTGCTCTACTGTCCGATATGCTTCCCGTACGCGCCGGCGTCGAGGAGCTGCCTCCGCTCTCCATCGTTCTTGATCCGCAGGCGAATCATCCAGCCATCGCCATACGGATCGGTGTTCACGAGCGCCGGCTCCTTGTCCAGGCGCGTGTTGACGGCGACCACCTCGCCGCTCAACGGAGAGAAGAGCTCGGAGACCGCTTTCACCGCCTCGATCGTGCCGAACACATCCATACGGTCGAACGTGGTGCCGACGGTGGGCAGCTCGACGTAGACGACATCGCCCAGCTCGCCCTGCGCGTAGTCGGTGATGCCGATTTGCACGACAGCCGGGTCGTCAGTGGCCTTTACGTACTCGTGCTCCTCGGTGTAGAGGAGGTCCTTGGGCAGCTCGGCCACGCATGCGCTCCGGAGAGGGAAACGGCGCCAAGTCTAGATCGGTCGCGTGGCGGAGTCAAGCAACGCATCGGGAACGGCAGAGACGTCAGAGCTCAGAATTCAGACTTCAGATCTCAGGATTGAGACAACCCACGGGATAGAGTCTCGGCTCTCGCGGCCGTTTCTGAATTCTGAATTCTGTATTCTGAACGCTGACGTCTGTGCCGTTCACGAAGCCGCCGGCATCGCATCCTTCTGCAATGCGTCCCACACCTCGCGTGCGCGAGCCGCGAGCTCCTCGGGCGTGCCGGTGTTGTCGATGAGATAATCGGCGCGCGCGCGCTTGAGCTCGGCCGGCATCTGCGACGCGATCATCTTCATCGCTTCCGTCGTCTCGAGTCCCCGGTCGCGGACGAGCCGCTCCATCCGTACCGGCCGCGGCGCGTCGACGAGCACGATGCGATCGAACTGCTCGGCGAGACGCCGCTCGAACAGCAGCGGGATGTCGCAGACGACGATGCGGTCGCCGCGCCGGCGCGCTTCGTCGACGAGCTCGTCGCGAAGGCGCTGCACCTCCGGATGCACGATGGCGTTGAGCGCCTCGAGCTGCTCGCTATCGGAGAACACGCGCTGCCGAAGCTCGCGCCGATCGATGGGTCCGTCGGGCGCCGTCACCCCCTCGCCCCAGCGCTCGACGATGGCGTGATACGCCGGCATCCCGACGTCCACCGCCTGGCGCGCGAGCACGTCGGCGTCGATCAGCGTCGCCCCCCATCGTCCGAAAAGCTGCGCCACGGTCGACTTCCCGCTGGCGATGTTGCCGGTGAGCCCGACGAGTAGCATTCGCGTCTCCAGGGCGTTCAAGGGACGAGCGCCCAAGCTAGGACGATCTGGACGCGCCAGTCAACAGGCGGTGTCACAGGAGGGCGACCTGATCCTCGTCGACGCGCGGAACCTGGTGACAGTGGCGGCAGCGCGCTTCGTACGACTCGCGCCCGCCAACCATGATCGTCGGTGAGTCGTACCCGGCGGGCCGGCCATCGATGATGCGCTGGTTGCGGCTGGCCGGACCTCCGCAGACGACGCAGATCGCGTGCAGCTTGTCGACCAGCTCGGCGTCGGCCATGAGCTGCGGCATGGCCCCGAAGGGCTCCCCGCGGAAATCGGTGTCGGTACCGGCGATGATCACTCGCAGCCCGCGCACGGCGAACGACCGAACGAGCGGAACGATCCCCGCATCCAGAAACTGCGCCTCGTCGATCGCGATCACATCGGCGAGCGGGTTGAGCTGCTGCGCGATCTGCATCGACGAGTCGATGGGGATCGCTTCCACCGAGCGCCCATCGTGGCTGGAGACCGCGTACAGCCCCTGATATCGCTCGTCGAGATGGGACTTGAACACCTGGATCTTCTTTCGCGCGATCATCGCGCGACGAACGCGGCGAATGAGCTCCTCACTCTTCCCGCTGAACATCACCCCAGCGATCACCTCGATCCAACCGCCACGTGCGCCGTAGAGCATTGGTCGATCGCGCTACTCGGCATCGGTTGCCGGCGGACGCCGGCGCTCGACGTCGCCCCGAGCCCGGCGCGGGCCGCGATCGGGACGCTCCCCGCGATCGCGCGGACCGCGATCGCCCCGGTCGGGACGGAAGCCGCGCGGGCTTCGATCCCCTCGTCCCCCCCGATCCGCTCGATCCCCTCGATCCCCTCGCGGTTCGCGTCCCTTGTCGACGCGCGCGACCACGCGCCTCCCGCGCACCATTGTGCCGGTGAGGGCGGTCGCGACACGCTCGGCATCCGCGCTGGCGATCTCCACCAGCGCGTGATTTTCCCGGAGCTCGATCTTCCCAATGCTCTCGCGCGTGATCCCCGCCTCGCCGGTAATCGCCCCGACGAGGTCGCCGGGCCCGACGCGATCCCGCGTGCCCGCCCCGACGAAAATCCGCGTCCACCCCGTGGTCGGTCCGGTCGCGGCCGCCGGCGGCGGGGTAACGGTACGCACCGCGTCCCGGGCCCGCGCGCGCTCGAGCAGCCGAAGCGCCGCCGCGGCGACCTCCACGCCGTCGTATTCGTCGAGCAGCGGCTCGAGCGCGAGCAGCTCATGGGTCGGGATGCCGTTGGCGAGCACATCCCGCAGCTCCGAGCGCAGCGCGGCTACACGCTGGCGAGCGCGCGTCGGCGCGCCCGAGGCACGCAGCGGAGTCACCGGCGCCCCCCCAGCGAGCGCGCGCACTGCGTCGAGCTGGCGCGGCTGCACAATGGCGACGACCGACGGCGTGGCACCCCCCATCACCGCACGCAGCTCCTCGCGCGTGGGAAGGTCGAGCAGCACCAGCGTGTCGGCCTCAATGACCGGCGCACCCCGAGTGACGCGGACGCCGGCCTCGTCACCGGCATGCCCCAGTGACTCGAGAAGCTCACGCACTTCCCGCTCGGTGGACTCGGCGCGTGTGAAGACGGCGGCGATCTCCGGATCCAGCTCGTCGAGCACCCGCTGAAGGGTGGGGAGCCGTCCCCACGGGGAGGTCGACAGGTAGCGAATCGGTGTCGCCGTGGCCGCGCCGGTTGTGTCGCCCACACGCCTCGCCCGGCGCGCGTACCGCTCCACCAACTGTTCCACCTCGGGCGTCTGGCGTGACGCGATGATCGTGCGCGCCGCGTCCTTCGGGATCTCGGCGAGTACCGCCTCCAGCGCTTCCCTGGATGCTGCGTCGTCGACGATCTCGTCGACCCACGCCAGAACGAGCCCCCGAACGTGCTCGAGCTTGAGCACCGACGTGCGCACGAGCTCGAGCAAGTCCGCGGGCGCGCCGATGACGCCGTGCACGGGGCGCGCGCGCAGAAGACGCGCGGCACGGGGCGGGCTCGAGGCAGGAATGACTCGCAGGCCCGCCGACTGCGGCAGCGACGCGACCGCGCGCGCGAGGGCGATGGCCGCGTCGGGGTCCGGGGTGAGCAGGACCAGCTGCAGCTCCGCGACATCGCGATCGAGGCGGTCGAGCACCGTGGTGAGCACGGCGGCGGCCGACGTCATGTCGTGCGGAAGAATGTGCACGACATTCTGGCTGCGCCCCACGCTCGCCGTCTCGCGCTCCTCGTGCTCCGTGATTCGCCCGTGCTGCTCCACCGGTGCCTCCGTTGTCAATGGCGTGCCCGCGCCCTGGGATGTAAAGTATACTCGGTCCTCACCCTCCTCTCCACCGCCGCATGTCGCTGCTCGCCGGTCATCGCGCCCATCGCGCCTTCGCGCCCTCAACCAACATCGCCCAGCTCCGTGAGTCCGCGACGATCGCGGTTTCGGCGCGAGCCAAGGCCCTTCGCGCCGCCGGGCGCCCGGTCATCGACCTCGGCGCGGGCGAGCCCGATTTCGATACGCCCGAATTCATCCGACGCGCCGCGCAGCGCGCGATCGACGCCGGGGCCACGCGATATACGGCGACCGAGGGGATCCTTCCCCTCCGGGAGGTCATCGCGCGCCGCGCCACGGAGATGGGCGGCGACGTCGCGCCCGCACACGTCGTCGTCTCCACCGGATCCAAGCAGTCGTTGTTCAACGCCTGCTTCTGCCTGTTCGGCGAGGGCGACGAGGTCCTCATTCCGACGCCGAGCTGGACCAGCTATTACGAGATGGTCGCGCTCGCCAGGGCGACGGCCGTCCCGGTCTACGGCGATGCCGCAGCAGGATTGAAGGTCACACCGTCCATGCTGGAGGCGGCCGCGACCGATCGAACCCGCGGCGTGATGTTGAACTCGCCATGCAATCCCACCGGTGCGGTGTACACGCGCGATGAGCTCGCCGCGCTGATCGAGTGCGCGTTCGACCGTGGCTGGTGGGTGATCAGCGACGAGATCTACCGCGCGATCTCGTATGGGAATACGCCTGCCACATCCGCGCTCGAGGTCGCCCCATCGCTGGAGCGTCTGGTGCTCGTCGATGGCGTCGCGAAAGCCTACGCGATGACCGGCTGGCGAATCGGGTGGACGATCGCGCCCCGCGAGCTCGCCTCGGCGATGACGGCGCTCCAGTCGCACACGACGTCGAACGCGGCCGCTCCGTCGCAGCACGCCGCGCTCGCCGCGCTGACGAATCGTGAGGCGGCGGGTGCATCCGTCTCGGCGATGGTGGCGGAGTTCCGGCGGCGGCGCGACGCAGTGGTCGCCGTGGTGCGAGGTGAGCCCGATCTCGAGATCGTGGAGCCGGAGGGGGCGTTCTATCTGTTCGCGCGCGTCGGCGAGGACGATCCCTCGCGTGATGACGGCGCGCGCTTCGCGCGCCGGTTGCTCGAGGAGCACGAGGTCGCGATCGTCCCCGGGTCGGCGTTCCTGACGCCGGGATGGGTCCGCATGTCGTACGCCGCTCCGATCGATGACGTCGTCGAGGGCACCCGGCGCCTCGTCAACTTGTGGCGTGAGACGCGTGCCTGATGCCGCTCTGGCGGCTCCCGCCGGCGCCGATATCTTGGCGCGGGGGGGCGCGCACGAGCCTCGCCCCGCAAGACGCCGCCACGTGTGGCACGCGTTCGGCGTCGCCCCTGGGCGGCGCGGTCGGAATACTGAAAGGCCCTAACGGAGTGCTCCCGTGAACATCGCCGTGCAAATCGAGCCCGCCGGCGCACTGTCCGACGTCGACTACCGGTGGGATCCGGACACCGATATTCTGACGGCCACGCTGCGGAACGGCGCGAAGGGGAAGGGGATGAGCGGGTCCGTGGAGCTGGCGGGGAGCGACGGGTCGTGGGTCGTCCTCGACGTCGAAGCGGGCCGGATCCATGGTGTCGAGGTCGCCGTGTGGCCCGACGTGCGCAAGGTGGCGACGCTTACCCCGCCGGCGGAGCCGCAGACGGCGACAATCGTGGTGCCGTCGCGTCATTCGCAGCCCGAGGTCGCCGCCGTCGAAGTCGACGCGTCTCTCGTCGCCGAGGCCGACCAGGCGGAACGCACCATTCATTTCAAGCTGGGAGTGAAGCGTCCGGCGCGCGCCATTCGATTCGCGCGCGATCTACTGCTCGAGCTGGACGAGCGCGACCGCATCGCCGGTCTCTGGCTCCTCAACGTGCCGCCATTTCCGGAGGGCGAGTGATCACGACGATCGTGCTCATCCGGGCCGATCCGAAGCTCATCCCGCAGGTCGCGCAGCGACTGGCGGGGATCGAGGGCGTCACCGATGTCTACTCGGTGTCCGGCGAGTGGGACCTCGTGGCGATCGTGAAAGTGCCCGAGTACGATCGCATCGCGCAGGTCGTCACCGAGGAGTTCGTCAAGGTTCCGGGGATCGAGCGAACGCAGACGCTCACCGCGTTCCGCGCCTATTCGCGCAAGGACCTCGAGCAGGCATGGGACATCGGTGTGGAGTAGGGCGGGGTTAGGCGCCAAGGGCCCTGGGCCGTGAGCGATCGCGTCGACGAGTACATCGCGTCGCTGTTCGCCCGCGACGATGACGTCCTCGCCGCGCTGCGCGAAGCGGCAGACCGTGAAGGGTTGCCGCCGATCGCGATCGGCGCCGTCACCGGCCGCCTTCTGCAGATCCTCCTCTGCGCGATCAGGGCCGAGCACGTGCTCGAGGTCGGGACACTCGGTGGCTACTCGGCCATCTGGATGGCGCGCGCGCTACCTGCATCCGGGCGCCTCGTCACGATCGAGAACGACGAGCGGCACGCAGAGTTCGCGCGGGGCTATTTCGCGCGCGCCGGTCTGGATCGGCGCATTGAATTGCGCGTCGGGCGAGCCCTCGACGTCCTGCCGGCGTTCGACGGGGAGCGCTTCGACGCGATTTTCCTCGATGCGGATAAGGAGCCCCTTCCAACGTACTTCGACTGGGCTCTGCGTCTGCTGAGGCCGGGAGGATTACTCATCGCCGACAACGCCCTGTGGGGCGGCCGGGTGCTGGATCCAGAGACGGCGGATGAGGGAACGCGCGGCGTGCGGGAGTTCAACCGGCGCGTAGCGACCGACGAACGGGTGCGCGGCACGATCGTCCCGGTCGGGGATGGGCTCGCGGTAGCGGTGGTGCTGTAGGGCGGGGGCACGGGATCGAGGGGTCGGGGTGTCGAGGGCACTCCCGGAGATTCACGGTCGGTCCGCGACCCCGCGATCCCGCGATCCCGGCTACTTCACCTCATCCAGACACCAGCTCGACCGTCCGCGGAAGATCTCCCTCCACCTTCCGTTCGACCACGCGAACACGAGCAGCGAGGTTTCCTGGCCGATTCGCCACTCCTCGGCGACGATCTCGTCCATGCCGTCTCCGGTGAGGTCGAGGTGATCGAAGAAGCGGCGATACACGGCGCTGGCGATCGGACCGTTGACGACGTGCGAGAGGGTGGGCGTGTAGCCGTCCACGTCGCGATCGGCGATCACGAACAGGTGCACGGTGTTGGCGTTGGCCGAGCCGGCATCGGTCGCCGTCGGGTCGATGTACGATGCGACGATGGTCGGCGACTCCGTCGCGCCGGTGTTGATCGCGATCGCGCGGAAGTCGAGCGCGTCGAGCATCTTCGCGTCGATGTTCTCTGGAGCGCCCGCCTCGACCGCGATGTTCCTTCCGGTCCTCGCCAGCTCGATGTCCGAGAGCGGCTTCGGCGGCCGGGGGGCCGGACGCTCGAAGGACGACGCGAGCGCTTCGACGGTATAGGACGACTTCGTCAGGCCCGTCACGGTGACGCTCGCGAGCGGCGTGAGCGCCTGGCATCCGGGGAGCGTGTACAGCGGGTTCTCGGGTTGCTCCCACATCCCCTGCCGCACCGTCACCGTCCCGCGGGTGCGGCCACCCTGGTAGAGCTTGTAGCTCTTGCCACGGCGCAGGTACATCGCGTCGAGCTGACGCCAGCCGGTGGTCGAGAGCGCGATACCCTTCAGCTGCCCGTCCTCGATGGCGGCGATGGGGATCATGCGCGGATCCTCTTTCTCGCCAAAGATCTGGAACAGGATATGGGGACGCGCGGCGAGGTTGAGGGCCTCCCCGGGCGCGATCTCCGGCGGCGCCGGGCGATCTCCGCCAATGAATCCTTTCGCCTTGTCACACCCGGTAACCACCGTTACGATGGTCACCAGCGTGGCGATTCGCTTGATGACGAGCGGGCGCATCAACTCGCGGAGTGAAGACGAGAGCACGGCCGCTGATGACACGGCCGATCGGCGGGACCTGAGACGGTGGCAGTGGAGCAGAGGCAGCGGACGTCCTACCCCCCCTCCATACCCGTGGCATCCTTCCACGACGCGGTGCGCGTTCTCGCGCATCGCGTGCCCGGCATCGCCACCGTCACCAGCACGGTACCAACGCTCGAGCGGCTCGAGGGCGCCCATGAAGCACCCCGGGTCATAGACGCGCAAGTCGTTGAGAATGCAACCACGGCGCGCCTGGTGCCTGGCGCGGCTCGGCCCGCGTTCGAGGCCTTTCTCGATGGCATTCAGGAGAGCCGCGTCGCAACGGGCATTCGAGGCGTCCCGATCGTCTGGGGTCGCATCGCCGCCGTCATACGGCAGCGATCGAACCGGCGTCTCACCACCTGGCGCGCGCCGATCGTCGAGGGTCGGCTGTACGCGCCGCTCGCGACCCTCGATGGCGAAACGCGGTCGGCGCTGGCCGCCATGTCGGTGGTCGACACCTCCCGACCGGACGATGACGGCCTCGTGTCGCGTCATCCCTTCCACGTGACCGAGCAGGCGCTGCACGCCGTGCAGCGCGACCGCGAGCGCGCCGAGCGCACCCTTGCCGAGCAGTGGTGCCAGGAGGTGAGCCAGCCGCTGCTCGTCGATGGAAGCATATCCGGAAGCGACCTCGTGGCCGCGCACCGCTGCGCCGTGGGCGTGGTGAAGTCACATCGCCAGCTCTATGCATCCCCCGCGCTGCTCGATCTGCTCTTCGCGCTGGCGTGCGGCGAGCGCACGCCGGTGGTCCGCATCGCTCCGCGCAACCGCACGCCGGTGCACTCCTGGTACCTTCGCCTCCGCGACGCTGTCGCACACGACGCGCTGTGGGGGATCGTGCGGGTCGAGGTTGCCGAAACCGCCGACCCCGCGGCGCGCGCCGACGAGGTCTCGCGGTGGGTGCTGGCCGAGCGTGCCCCACTGGCGCTCCCCGATGCGCGATGGGACCGTATGGCGTACCCAGTGAGAGAGTGCGAGGAGTTCCTGCGTGCGATATCCTGACGTCCATGCCCTTCAGCAAAAGAGGTTCATCGGGGATTGCCGGGAACGATCGCGGCGACGGGGCCACGGACCGCCGAACTGCCGAATCACCCGAATGACAAACACGAATTGCCCGAATCGCTCCCGGCGCCGCGCAAACCTCCGCACGCAAGCCCAACGACACGGTGCTGTTCCTGGGGAGCCGAGCTCGACATTCAAGGACGCAGTTCGCGAAATTCGTGTTGTTATTCGGGTCAGTCGGCAGTTCAGCTGTCCATGGCCGCTTGGGCACCGCAGCCGGCGTCAGGCAATCCCGGAATTCCCCGAAGAACCAAGAGGGAGAGAGAGCTGAATGCCTGACGCGACCGCACCGCTCGGACGAGTCGTCGCCACCGAGCGCAAGCCCAACACGCCTCACGAGTTCCATTTCTGGACCGCGGTCGATTCGCCGGTCGGAATTGGCACCATCGTCCGGGTGGAGGGCACGCACCCCGTCGAGGGACACATCCCGCGGGTGTACGGCGTCGTCGTCGAAGGCTTCAGCTTCACCGACCTGCTGTCGCCCCTGCACGATGTGCTCGGCCACGATGGGGATCCGCGCTCCTCGTCGCTCGCTCCGACGGAGCGGCCGGAGGTGCGTCTCTACACGGCCGCGGTCCTGCGCCAGATCCCGGAGGAGCCGCTGCAACCCGTTCCGATGGGTGTGGTGTTCCTCGCGACGGACGAGGACGTGACGCTGGCGCTGCGCATGGACACGTACACGCGCGCCGAGAGCCGCACCGCCATTCCCATCGGCCTCTACCGATCGGGGGGCATGGACTCCCCGATCTACCTCGATGCGGACTTCCTCGTCGGGCCCGAAGCGGCGCATCTCAACATCACCGGAGTCTCGGGGCTGGCGACGAAAACGAGCGCGGTCGAGTTCATCCTCGCGTCGCTGTTCGCGCACTTTCCCGAGAGCAAGGGCTCGGTGGCCGCGGTGTGCTTCAACGTGAAGGGCCCCGATCTCTGCTATCTCGATCAGCCCGGCGATCTCGACGCCAACGACCTCGCGATGTACGACCGCCTTGGCGTGCCGGCGCGGCCGTTCGATCGCGTGCGCTACTTCGCCCCCTACAAGGCGAATCTCACCTCGCTGAACACGCTGCGCTCCAACGAAGCGCTGATGCACAACGTCACCCCGCTCACCTGGGGGTTACGCGAGGTGCTGCAGTTCGCCGAGGTGCTGCTGAATCGCGACGACGTGGACGCCAAGGCCGATGCGCTGATCGATTTCATCAAGGAGCGGGTGCTCGACCGGGAGTACAAGGATGCGCAGATGCTCCCCGGGCAGGTCTACCGCGTGCAGTCCTTCGCCGACCTCGATCGCTGGTTTCGGGACATCATCCTCATGCTCGAGGGGAAGGGGAGCGAGGGGTACAAGACGCACCACATCGCGACCATTCGCAAGGTGCGCAATCGGCTCTCGAACATCTCGCTCCGATGCGCCGGGCTCGTCACCGATGACGGCTCGGTGAGCGATCTGCCGTGGGGGACCTTCGAGGATCGCACGGTGTATGTCATCGACGTCGCAGCCACCGAGGAGGACGCGCAG
The DNA here is from genome assembly GCA_036556765.1 of Gemmatimonadaceae bacterium. Taxonomy (GTDB): domain Bacteria; phylum Gemmatimonadota; class Gemmatimonadetes; order Gemmatimonadales; family Gemmatimonadaceae; genus JAICNG01. Next base: position 17,682 of record DATBIU010000064.1, read on the forward strand.
GATCTCATTTTCGCGCGCATCGTCTCCAAGCTGCGGGAGCATCTCGAGCGCCGCGATCTCGGCGTCAGCCACGTCGTCGTCTTCGTCGACGAGCTGAACAAGTACGCCCCGGCCGAGGGCCCCGACACCTACGTCCGGAAGATGCTCCTCGATATCGCCGAGCGAGGCCGGTACCTCGGGCTCGTGCTGTTCGGGGCGCAGCAATTTCGCTCGCAGGTGCATCGCCGGGTCGTCGGCAACAGCGGAACGGCGCTGTTCGGGCGCATGGACGGCGACGAGCTGGCGACCCCCGGGTACGCCGTGCTCAGTCCGGCGACGCGCACCAAGCTGGCGACGCTCGCCAAGGGAGATCTGATGGTCCGCCATCCGCACTTCACGCAACCGATCTTTCTCAAGTTCCCGCGCCCGGCAGTTCTGCGCGGGCGGGATGGCGTCGAGCGGTTTCCGCAGGCGGTCGACAGCACGCTGGAGATCTCGCTGTTGCGCACGCTCCGACAGCTCGATCCCACCATCCCGCTCGTGTGGGTACAGGACCTCGTGGCGCTCTACGATGAGCCCGATCTCATCCGGGCACGGAATGCCACGCTCCAGGCGCGCCCCAAGGACGTGAAGGGCTTCTTCGCGTCGCGGCTGCGGACGATCATCCCGGCGCAGCCGGCCGCGGCGGGGGTGGCGCCCGCCCCGCTCCGTGCGCTGCCCGCTGATGACCCCTACGGCGTCTAGCGCATGATCGGACTCGCACGGCGCCTCGCCACCTCGATCGCGCTCCTCGCCACCGTTGCCCCGCTCGCGCGCGCGCAAAACGTCGTGCTCCAGATCAAGCCGAAGGTGGGTGACACGCTCCGCCTGCGGATCGAGCAGGAGATGGAGCTCTCGGCGGTCGGCAAGGTGGGCGACGCGGACACGACGATGACCATGCGGTCGTCGCTGCTGATGCTCTCGCGCTCCATCGTCGTGGAATCCGACAACGACGGGACGACCGTCCGGTCGATTACCGATTCCGTGGCCGTCGACATGGGCGCCCTCGATCCCCGCGTCGCCGCGTTCAGCGACCAGGCGCGACGCTCGCTCCAGGGGAAGGAGGTTCGTGTGCGGTTCTCGCGCGAAGGGTCGGGCACGGTTGTCGAAGCAGATCCAGACATTCCGCGGGACCTTCAATCGGTGTTCTCGCAGCTCCCGGCCACGTTCCCCCGCCACCAGGTCGCCGTCGGGAGCACGTGGAAGCAGCGCATCCCCATTCCCGACGCCGCGCCTGGTCAGGTCGCGGGAACGCTCGAGGCGCTCTTTCGGCTCGACTCCCTCACCCGGCGTGGCAAGCTCGCCCACATCTCGATGCGGGGCACGCTGACGCGTGACTCCACGTCCAGCCCCATTCGCGGCGGCGCCCGGATGACCATGACGGGGACCGTAACGGGGTACATGGTGCTCGACCGGGGCCGCGGGTGGGTCACCGACGCCTCGACCGAAATGTCGATGCGCTCGCACATCGCCCAACCCCCGGGAAGCGGGCTTCAGCCGGTGAAGATGCACATGCGGCTGCTCCAGCGGCAGCGCACTATGGACAAGCGGTGAGCGCACACGCTATCCTCTTAAGAGCATTACAGTTAGCCGAATTTTCCCCGAGGATGGCGTGCGCCTGGTTCACATCTCCGACCTCCATCTCGGTTTTCGTCAGTACCATCGCCTGACGCAGACGGGAATCAACCAGCGGGAAGCCGATGTGGCGAACGCGTTCCGCAACGCGATCGACCGCATCATCGCGCTCGAGCCGGACGTCGTCCTGTTCGCCGGAGACATCTTCCACACCGTTCGGCCGATGAATCCGGCGATCATCCACGCGTTCAACCAGCTGGCGCGGCTCACGCGCGCCGTGCCGCACGCGATCGTGGTGATGGTGGCGGGGAATCACGACCGGCCGCGCGCGACGGAAACGGGATGCATCCTCCGGTTGTTCACCGTGCTGGGCGTTCACGTGGTCGATGCCGAGCCGCGGCGCCTCACCTTCCCGGACCGCGACCTGGCGATTCTGGCCGTGCCCGACAGCATCGGGGACTATCCCGCCCTGCTGCCCGAGGCCGGCGTTAGGCACAACGTCCTCGTGCTGCACGGCGAGGTGCAGGGGATGCTTCCCGTGGCCGCCATGCGAGCCGATCGTGCGGCGATGGAGATTCCGCTCGATGCCATTGGCGCGCCCAGGTGGAGCTACGTGGCGCTGGGGCACTACCACGTGCACCGCCAGATCGCGCCGAATGCCTATTACTCCGGCTCCGTCGACTACACGAGCACGAATCCGTGGGGGGAGCTGGTGGAGGAACGACAGACCGGGCTGCCCGGCAAAGGGTTCATCGAGTACGATCTCGACCGCGGCATCCACACCTTTCACGCGCTCGATGCGTCGCGGCGTCTCATCGATCTGCCGGCGGTCCCGGCGCGCGGGTTGACGGCACCCGAGCTCGACGCCGCCATTCGCGACACGATCGACCGCTGCGCGGAGGGGATCGACGAGAAGATCGTGCGCCTCGTCGTGCGCGACGTCCCCCGCCACGTCGCGCGGGAGCTGGACCAGAAGGCGCTGCGGGAATACCGGCGCCGCGCGCTTCATTTCCACCTGGACGCCCGGCGTCCCGAGATGATGCGCCTCTCGGCGAACGGGGCTCCCGGCCGCCGCCCCACGCTGCGCGAGACGGTCGAGTCGTACATCGGCAAGCGGTCGCTCGCCCCGGGCGTCGACCGCGACGCGCTCATCCAGCTGGGGACGTACTACCTGCAGGAAGCGGACGCGGCCGCCACCGTGGCGGCCGCCGGCGCTCCGTCGCCACTCGGCGGATAGGTGCAGCTCAACCGGGTCGTTCTCCAGAACTTCCGCCAGCACGCGGACACCCGGGTGGAGTTCGGTCCGGGCGTGACCGGCATCATCGGCCCGAACGGCTCCGGCAAGACGACCATTCTCGAAGCGATCGCGTGGGCGATCTACGGGAACCCCGCGGCTCGCGGCACGCGCGACTCCATTCGCTTCAACCGAGCCGGCGCGCGCTCGGGGGTGCGCGTCGAGCTGGATTTCGACCTCGGCGGCCACAACTACCGCGTCGTTCGCGGCCTAACGAACGCCGAGCTGTACCTCGATGGCCCGCACAACAAGATCGCCGACTCCATCACCGGGGTCACCGAGGTGCTCACGCGTCGACTCGGCATGACGCGAGAGGAGTTCTTCAACACCTACTTCACCGGCCAGAAAGAGCTCAGCGTCATGGCGGCGATGAGCCCGACGGAGCGGGCGCAGTTCCTGTCGCGCGTGCTCGGCTACGAGCGGCTGCGAGCCGCGCAGGAGATCGCCCGCGATCGCCGGCGCGCGATCGTCGCCGAGATGGCGGGGTTGCGGCAGGGCATGGGTGATCCCGACACGGTCGCCCGACAGGTGGCGGAGACCGAGACACGGCTGGAGCAGGCACGGGACCGCGCGCGGTTCGCCCAGCGTCGCCGCGATGCGACACAGGGGTCGCTCGAGGCCGTCCGCCCGAAGTGGGAGGCCGCGCAGCGTGCACGCGAGGCCCATCAGGCGCTGCTCGCCGACTTGCGCGTCGCGGAACAGGAGGAGGCGTCCGAGCATCGGGAGGTGCAGCGTCTCGAGCGCGACCTCGCCGACGCGGCGAGCGCGCGCGCCGAGCTGGAGGGGCTGCGCATCGAGCTCGAGCCGTTCCCGTTGCTCGCGTCCGAGTTTCAGCGCCTCGACGTCCTCGCGCGCGAGGAGGGCCGTCGACGCGCGCTCCTCGAGACGCAAGCGACGATCGCCGAAGACCTCGTTCGGTTGCGTGATCGGCGCGCGAAGCTCGAGAACGCTCCAACGCTCGAGACCGAGATCGACGCCGCGCTCGTCGCCAAGCGCGCCGAGTTCGAAGCGACGGACGGGTTGCTCGAAGCGCGACGGACCGAGTGGGTGCGCGACCGGCAGGAGGCGGAGACGAAGCGTCAGTCACTCCGTGAGCAGTACACGGAGCTCAAGGAGCAGCGCGACCGGATCGTGAGCCTGGGCGCCGAGGGAGCCTGCCCGACCTGCGCGCGTCCACTCGGCGATACGTATCGCGCCGTGCTCGACCTCCTCGATGAGCAGATCGAGACCGTGCGGGTCGACGGGAACTACTACAAGGCGCGGTTCGAGCAGCTGATGGAGATGCCCGAGGACGTGCAGGCGCTCGATGAGCAGCGTCGCGCCATGTCGCTGGAGGTGTCCACGCTCGAGCGCCGCCTGACGAAGGTGCAGCTCGCCGTCCAGGAGCTCGCGCACGTGGAGTCCGACCTCGCCGGGAAGAACGAGCGTGCCGCGCAGGTGAGCGGGGAGCTGGCGACCATTCCCCCTGGATACGACGCAGCTCGCCACGAGACGCTGCGGAGCGAGATCGAGCGCCTCACGCCACTCGATGCCCGGGCCGCCCGCCTGAGCGCTCAGCTCGAGCGCGTTCCGCAGCTCGAGCGTGAGCGGGCGGGCGCGACCGAGCGGCTCGAGACCATCCGGGAACGACTGAAGGCGCTCGAGGGACGCCGAGCGGAGACCACCGTTCAGGAGGCCGAGCACGAGGCGCTGCGAGCCCAGTACGAGCGCGCGACGGCCGAGGCCCACACCGCGGACCTGGCACTGGTGCAAGCCCAGGGGGAGGAGGCGAGCGCGCAGATCGCGCTCGAGCGCGCGCACGGGGTCGCGGCCGAGCTGGCCTCGCGACAGCGCATGCTGAGCGAGCTCACGCAGCGAAAGCTCCTGCACGACGAGCTCGACCGCGCCTTCACCGATCTGCGCACCGATCTCAACTTCCAGCTGCGCCCGGAGCTGTCGGAGCTCGCCAGCGGATTCCTCAGCGACCTCACCGACGGACGCTACGGCGAGATGGAGCTCGATGACAGCTACAACATCGTCGTCCTCGAGGACGGGCTTCCGAAGCCGGTGATCTCAGGGGGCGAGGAGGACCTCGCCAACCTCGTGCTCCGGCTCGCCATCTCGCAGATGATCGCCGAGCGGGCGGGACAGCCGTTCTCGCTGCTGATTCTCGATGAAATCTTCGGCTCCCTCGACGAGGGCCGCCGCGCCAACGTCCTCGACTTGCTGCGCCGCCTCCAGGGACGCTTCGAGCAGGTCATCCTCATCACGCACATCGAGCAGGTGCGCGAGGGTGTCGACCGCGTGATCGCCGTACGGTATGACGAGGAAACCGGAT
>DATBIU010000065.1:0-4146 GCA_036556765.1 Gemmatimonadaceae bacterium
CGTGCGTGCATACAAGAACGTGAAGACGCTGCGCGCGTCGTTCACACAGACGATCACCAATCCCCTCCTCGGCGCGACCGTCAACTCGGCGGGGGAGGTGGTGCAACGCCGGCCGAATCACGTGTCGGTCCGGTTCAGCGACCCCGCGGGGGATCGCATCGTCGCTGATGGCGCGTGGGTGTGGTTCTATCTGCCGAGCAGCACACCCGGCCAGGTGATTCGCGCACCGATCGCAAAGGACGGGAGCGGGTCTCCCGATCTCACCGCACAGTTTCTCGAGACGCCGGCATCTCGATTCGACGTCACCGATCTCGGGCGGGAGAAGGTGAACGGTCGCACCGCGCGCGTGCTGTCGCTGGTGCCGAAGTCGGGCGTGGAGGCCACCTTCACGAAAGCGGTGGTGTGGGTGGACACGGCCGATGCGCTGATCCGCCAGTTCGAGCTGACTGAGCCGAGTGAGATCGTCAGGCGGGTCACGATCACGAAGCTGACGTTGAATCCCGCCGTCCCCGCGTCCGCCTTTCGCTTTACGCCACCGTCGGGGACGAGGGTGATCGATCAGTAGCGCCCAGCTGGCGCTCGATCTCGTCCAGCCGTCCCTCGTCGGTCGTTCCACTCTCGCGAACCCACCGCAACGCCGCGCGCGACAGCGCTCGATAGGCATCGAGCGTGTCCGGGTGCGCCCGGAGCGCGTGAAGGTGACGCGCGATCGTGTCGGCGTCCCCGCGGACGATGGGACCGGTGAGGGCCGTCGCCCCCGCCCCGCCGCGCAGATTCTCGACCGCCGACGCGAACAGAGGATGCAGCGCCCGGCGCGCCACGTCGGGCGCAATCCCGACCTCTCGGAGCAGCTCCTCGGCCAGGCACATGAGGATGGTCGGGAAGTTCGAGGCGAAGACGGCTGCCGCGTGATAGCGGGCCTTCTCACCCGGCGGGATGTACAGAACGTGCGCGGCGACGGCCGCCGCCAACCGCTCCGAGACCTGCCGTGCCGCCTCATCGCCGTCGATCCCGATCCAGGCACCGCGAAGCGTTTGTGGCGCGTGCTCCGGGTCCGAGAGGGCAACCAGCGGGTGAAAGGTGCCACACGGGTGACCGGCGCGCCGCAACGGGGCGAGCCCCTCCGGATCGGCGCTCCCGCTCGCGTGGAGGACGACTGCGCGCGGACCGATCGCTGCCGTCGTCAGCGTGGCGAGCGCGCCCTCGAGCTGGGCATCGCGCACCGTGACCAGGACGCAGGTCGCCGCACCTAACGACTTCGGAGCGGCCCCGGCCGAGATGCCTTCGGCGGTGCTCGCCTGTCGGCCGTGGAGCCCGGTGACCTGTACGCCGCCCGCGCGGAGGGCGCGCGCGAGACTGCGCCCGGCCCGGCCCGCGCCGAAGATGAACACCCGGTCGCCGGTCATGACGGGCCGGGCAGATCCTCCTGCTTCGCCGCTCGCTTCGCCGATGCGCGCTCGAGCACCGTGCGTTGCGTCACGTCGCCACCCAGCAGCTCGCGCGCGGTCTGCACCACCCGATCCTCCTCGAGGCGGCGCCGAAGCTCGGCCTGCACGCCGAACACGTAGCGCGCGATCTCGTACGTGAGGAGTCGCGTCACGAACGGGGCCGCCGCCTCCCACTCCTCGGACGCGATCGTGATTCCGCGCCGCTCGAGCATCTCCCTGAACTGGGCCCGCATCTCGGGCGTCACGCGGAAGTCGCGCGACGCGATCGATCGCGATGTCTTGAGGGAGAGCGCATACGCGGTCAGCGCATCCCGAAAACGGCCGACCTGATCGCCGAGCGCGCGCTGGAGCTCGAGCTCCCGATCCGCCGGGTCATCGGAGATGAACAGATCGGGCGTGATCCCCCCGCCACCATAGATCACGCGACCGGCATCGGTGCGATACGTCTCGCGCTCCGCCAGCGGGATCTCGCCGGCAACACGGGGGCGCGCACCCTCCTCCGGCTCCTCCGCCGTCTCGTCATCCTCGGCCGAGGATCGAGGCTTCTGGATGCTGCGACCAACGGGCGTGAACCAGCGGGCCGTCGTCAGCTTGAGGGCGCCCCCATCGGGCATCGCGAACACCGACTGCGCGCTTCCCTTCCCGAAGGTCGTCTGGCCAAGAATCACGGCGCGATCGTGATCCTGGAGCGCGCCGGCGACGATCTCCGAGGCGCTGGCGCTCCCTTCGTCCACGAGCACGACGATGGGAAGGTCCGGCCATGGCTGCGCCTCCTCGTCGCCGAAATCACGCGTGGCACCGTACGCGCGCCCGCGCATCGACACGATCTCCTGTCCGCGATTCAGGAACAGATCGGAGACCGCGACGCCCTGCTCGAGCAGCCCGCCGGGATTGCGACGCAAGTCGAGGATGAGCGCTCGCATTCCGCGCTTGCGCATGGTGTTGATCTCTTTCTCCAGCTCACTCGCCGTCTGCTCGCTGAACACATCGATGTCGAGGTAGCCGACGTCTCCCGGAAGGAGATCGGCGCGGCGCACCGCGTGTACCTGGATCTCGGCCCTCGTCAGGCGGAACGGAAGCCGCGCGTCGAGTCCTGGGCGCTCGACCATGATCGTGACGCGGGACCCCTTCGGCCCGCGCAGCTCACGCTGCGCCTCGTCGTCCGACCACCCCTCAGTCGACCGGCCCTCCATCTCGACGATGCGGTCCCCGGTCTGGATGCCCGCGCGCTCCGCGGGCGAATCCGGCAGCGGCGATACGACCGTGATCCAGCCATCCCGCACGTCGATCTGGACACCGAGGCCCGCGTACCGCCCGCTGGTGTTCTCGTTCAGTCGGGCGAGCCGGTCCCCGGAGAGAAACACCGTGTACGGATCGTCGAGCTCGCGCAGCATGCCGCGCAGCGCGTCCTGGTAGATGCTGTCGCGCGACACGGAATCGACGTACTGATCGGCGACGTGAGACACGACCTGGTCGAAGAGGCGCACGCCGTTCACGGGGCTGGTGGAGCCCTCGAGGCCGCGCTGGAGGAACCACCCGCCCGTGACGAGCGCGGCAGCCATCGTGGCCAGCACTACGAACGCGCGATACCGCATCGACACCTCGATAAGGGAGGGTGCACCACTATCGGTTAGACCCTGAGGCAGCCGCGAAAGTTTCGGGCCACGCGTGGGCGAGGGCCGCCGCAATGCGACTCAGCACCTCGTCTTCGGTTCCCGCACCATCGATGCCCACGATTGGGCCCGCCTCGGGATGCGCCGCCTGCCAGGCCGGATCGAGGAATCTCTCGAATGCGGCGTCGACGCGCGAGTGGAACTGGTCGCCGGCGCGCTCGATCTTGTCGGGACCGCCGCGGCGCTCGAGCCGGGCGCGCCGCTCCGACGCCGACAGGGTGAGCACAGCGGTGAGATCGGGCACCAGCCCTTGCGTGGCCAGGGCATTCGCGCTCGCGACGAGGCCTGCGTCGAGGCCACGTCCTGCGACCTGGTAGGCGTAGGTCGACAGGAAGAAGCGGTCGACGATCACGGTGCGCCCGTCGCGCAACGCCGGCTCGATCACCCGATCGACCAGCTCGGCGCGTGACGCCATGAAGAGGAGCGCCTCGGCGGCCGCCGTCAGCTGATAGGGCAGGTGCAGGAGCAATTCGCGAATCTTTTCCCCGGCGTCGGTTCCGCCGGGCTCGCGAACCAGGATGGCATCGATGCCCCGGTCAGCGAGCCATCGGACGAGGCGCGGCGCCTGCGTCGACTTCCCCGCGCTCTCCTGTCCTTCGAGCACGATCAACCGGCCGCGCGACGCGCTCATCCCAGGGTGATGATCGGACTTTGCGCGCCCTTCTTGATCCCGTCGAGGATCCATTCGTTCGCGCGCATCATGAGCTTGTCGAAATTCTCCTGGGCGACGGCCACGGCCTGATACACGCGGTGCCCCTGCACCTTGCCGAGCAGCTCGTCGAGCTGGCGCTCCATCTCCTCGGTCGGTTGCTCGCCGCGCGCGATCATGCTCTGCGCGTCCTCGCGAAGCTTCTCCAGCTCGCGCAGGAGCGCCACGGCCTCGCGGTCGTTGGACAGCTCATCGTTGGCGCGCTTCACGGCCTTGTATTCGGGACTCTGACCGATGAGCCGCCCGAGCTCCTTGGCTTTGTCTTCAAGCATGACGATTCCTCAAAGTGATCTAGAATAGGTGCTCGAGGTGCTCG
>DATBIU010000066.1:0-3001 GCA_036556765.1 Gemmatimonadaceae bacterium
AGCCGCGAGGTGACGCTCCTGCCCCGGCACTGGGACTGGCTCGAGCAAAAGGACACGGGGATCTCGGGCGCCTTGCGGCGGCTCGTCGAGGACGCGATCAAGGAGCGCCCCGGGAACGAGCGCGTGCGGCGGATCCAGGCCGCGCTCGGTCGCTTCCTCACGAGCATGGCCGGCGACCGGCCGAACTACGAGGAGGCGACGCGCGCGCTCTTCCAGGCGGACGCGGCGCGGTTCGAGGCGCTCGTCGCCAGGTGGCCAAAGGACATCCGGGTGTTCGCACTCGAGCAGATGGCGCTCCTCTGCGCCGGCGACGAGAGCGGCGCCGCCCGGAGCCCGAACGAGGAGCTCGTCCGGGAGCTCTACGATGTCGTCTGGAGCCGCGGCGACCTCGACGCGATCCCGCGCCTCGTCGCGCCCGAGTACGTCGTCCACTCGGATCCGGGGGACGCATGGGACGGCAGGACGCTCGACAAGGGCGCCTACCGCGAGCGCGTCGAGTACTCGCGCCGGGCGTTTCCGGACCTCGCGTTCACGGTGGACGAGGTCGTCGCCGCGGGCGAACGGGTCGCGGTGCGGTGGAGCGCGACCGGGACGCACCACGGAGATCTTCGCGGCTTCCCGCGGACCGGCAGGCGGCTCGCGTTCGCCGGGCAGACCTTCTACGAGGTGAAGGACGGCAGGATCCGGGGCCACTGGCAGGTGGTGGATCGGCTCGGGTTCGCCGAGCAGCTGCGGAGGTGACCGGCGCTCCAGGGCTGCCGACGGACCTTCACTCGAGCGGGCCGAAGAGATCGCTGCGCGGAGGGATCCAGGGCGGCACCCGCTTCTTCAGCCGGCCAACAACTTCTTGGCCATCCACCGAGCGTCGCTCGCCCGCTGCGGTCCGTCAACCTCGGACCCCGCGATGGCGCCGTCGAACAGCACCATAAGAGCGCGGGCCGTCGCTTGCGGGTCCTTCACGCCCGCCGCCATCGTCCACTCACGGAAACGCTCCGTGAACCACGCTCGCTGACCGTGAGCAATGGCGCGCGCCGGGTGCGCCACATCGGTGAGCTCGCTCACCGTATGCTGCAGCGGGCACCCGCGGAAGTCCTTCGACTCCGCCCACTCCACCACCCAGTCGAAAAACTTGAGCGCGCGTTGTGACGGCGGCGTGTCGGCGAGGTACGCCTCGATGTTCGCGCGGGCGTCCACGGTTCGGCGCTCGAGGTACGACGCCACGAGCTGGTCCTTGCAGCCGAAGTGCTGATAGAGCGACGCCTTCGCCGCATCGGCCTCCGCCAGGACGCGGTCGATACCCACGGCCCGCACGCCCTCGCGGTAGAACAGGCGATCGGCGGCGTCGAGGAGGCGGTCACGGACGCCGATTGCGGAGGTTTTCGCCCGTTTCCTGGCTTTCTGTGGCACCCCTTGACAATACAGACAGATCGGTCTATTGTCAACGACATGTCGAATAGACAGACCGGTCTGTTCGTCTTCTCGTTGGCTCGTACCGCTTTCAATCTCGCGCATCGCGAGGTGGTCAGGAGTCTCGACATGGGTTACGCACTCTCAGGCAAGACCGCACTCGTCACTGGCGCCAACCGTGGCATCGGCGAAGCCATCGTGGACGCGCTCGTCGCAGCCGGCGTGAAAAAGGTGTACGCCGCCGCCCGCAACATCTCGACGCTCGACCCGCTCGTCGAGCGCCACGGCTCACGCGTCGTGCCGCTCCAGCTCGATGTGACGAACGCCGCGCAGATCGCCGCCGCCGCCGCGACCGCGGCGGACGTGGACCTCCTGGTCAACAACGCGGGCATCGTTGGCTTCTTCGGTGGCGACTTCACCGATCCGAAGTGGATTGAGGGCGGGCGACGGGAGATGGAAGTGAACTTCCTCGGCACCTTCGCCGTTACGCAGGCCTTCGCGCCAGTACTCGCGAAGAATGGCGGCGGCGCCATCGCCAACCTCAACTCGGTGGCCTCGTTCGTCAGCTTCCCGATCATCGCGGCGTACAGCGCCTCGAAGGCCGCGACGCACTCGCTCACGCAGGTCACGCGCGCGATGCTGCGGGGGCAGCACACGCAGGTGTTTGGTGTGTATCCCGGCCCGATTGACACCAAGATGGGCGAGGCGCTGCCGCTCGAGAAGGCCTCACCGGCGGACGCCGCGCGGGCGATTGTCGCGGGCATCGTCGCGGGCGACGAGGAGATCTTTCCCGACAAGATGAGCCAGGGCACGGGGCCGGCCTTCTTCGCGGATCCGAAGGGACTCGAGCGGCAGGTTGCAGGGGTGCCAGCCGCTGCCTAACGATCTGTTGTGCAACGCAAGTTCCGGTGAAGGTGACGAAAGGGAACCTCGATGAAGGCATTCATCCTCGATCGCTACGGAAGCGCCGATCGCGTGCGAGCTGGCGACATGCCAGATCCGGAGCCCCGGGAGGATGAAGTCCTGGTCCAGGTCCACGCCGCTGGTGTCAACCTTCTCGATTCAAAGATCCGAAACGGCGAGCAAGGTGACGCTCCAGAAATCTCTGCGCGTGCTGAAACCCGGTGGACAGCTCATTTCCATCTCAGGCCCACCCGATGCCGCGTTTGCGCGAAGCATCGGCGCGTCATGGGTCGTGAGATTGATTACGGGCGCCTTGAGCTACGGGATTCGAGCGAAGGCCAGGCGCCGCCGGGCACACTACTCGTTTCTCTTCATGAGAGCGAACGGCGGCCAGTTGACCGAGATCACGTCTCTCATCGATGCGGGAGTCATTCGCCCGGTCGTGGATCGGGTCTTCCCCTTCGCATCGACCAGGGAGGCCATGGCCTACGTGGAAGCAGGGCGGGCGAAGGGCAAAGTCGTCGTGTCGATGGTGTGAATGGGGATCATCGACCCTCGCGTGACAGGCCTACGCTTGGGGCGGCCTGACGCTTTGTCATTCCTGCCATGACGACGCCCATCATGCGCACGCGTCCGGGGCGAGGGAGGAACATGAGCGACGACTCGAGAAGTTTGGAGAGCCAGCCGGGAC
>DATBIU010000067.1:0-10242 GCA_036556765.1 Gemmatimonadaceae bacterium
TACTCGAGGGGGGCCCGTTGAGCACCTGGAGCACCTCGAGCACCTCGAGCACCTCGAGCACCTCGAGCACCTCGAGCACCTCGAGCACCTCGAGCACCTCGAGCACCTCGAGCACCTTGAGCACCTCGAGCACCTCGAGCACCTCGACGGTACCATCCCTGCATTACCACCGACCCATGACGAAAAAGTCCCGGATCGCGATCATCGACGGCTCCAACGTCGCCCACTCGACCGAGGGCGGGTCGGCCCGGCTCGATAACCTGCTCCTCATGCGCGACAAGCTCGCCGCCAAGGGGCTGGAACCGATCATCGTCGTCGACGCGGCGCTCCGCCATCAGATCGACGACTCGGCGGCGTACGAGAAGATGGTCGACGATGGCGCGCTGAAGCAGGCGCCCGCCGGAACCGACGCCGACTACTTCATCCTGTCGTTCGCCCGCGAGCTCGGCGCCCGCGTCGTCAGCAACGATCGGTTTCGCGACCGAATGCCCGAATTCAAGGACCTGAGCCGGCGGTTCATCCGGTACATGATCGTCGAGGGCGAAGTCGTCTTCGAGCAGCGCAACGGCCGCCGGAAGCGGTAGCGCCCTCAGCGCCCTTATCGCCCTTAGCGCCCTTAGCGCCCTTTATTCCGCTATCCACCCCTCACGCTTGGAGTCGGTCGCGACGAGGAGCCAGCGTCCGTAGCGGCCGAGGACGGTGAGGCGCGCCGGAGCGCCGAGGCTGTCGACGACGACCGCGGCCGGCATGGGGCGCTCGCGAATGACCGCTCCGCGATCTCGCGAGACGACAGTCACCGGAGCGCCAATACGCTGCACGGCGCTCGCCGTGACGAACCCCGCTTCTCCCCCGGGAAGCCTGATGCGAAGCCAACTACCGGCCGCGCCGAGCACCGTCCCCACGGCGCTCCTGGGCATCGCGCGCGTCGAATCACCGTTGGCGCGCGGCGACGCCCGCATCACGGCCCGTGCGCTCGCGATTCTCACCCGTGCGCCGAACAGCGACGTGTCGGCCGTGATCTGGACTGGCGCGCTGCGACGGGTGTCGATGAAGGGGAGCGGATCCACCGGCCCCTGCCCTCGTCGATAGATGCCGAAGTGCAGGTGCGGCGGCGTCCCTCTCGCGTTCCCGGTGTTGCCGACGAACCCGAGCGTATCCCCGACCTGGACGGTTTCTCCGGCGTACACGAGCTGCCGCTCGAGGTGCGCGTAGTAAAGCGACTGCTCGCGACGCGGGTCGAGCAGCCACACGACTTTTCCTCCGAGCTCCGTCTCTCCCACGCGCCTCACGACGCCTGGCGCAGCGGCGACGACCGGCGTCCCCCGCGGAGCGAACAGGTCGACACCGTGATGGGAGCGGCGTCCCGCATCGCGCGGTGCGCCGAACAGGCTGCGCGCGATCCGCGCGTCGCGCCCCGACACGGGGAACGCGAGCGTGGGGCCGGTGGTGATCGTGACGACGATGCGGCCGCCGCGAAGCAGCTCGGGTTGCGCCCGAACCACGTACTGGCCGTCGCGCCGAATCTCCACGTCGATCGAGCTCCCGCGCTCCGGGGCGCTGGCGACGCGCTCGTAGGTCTCCGTCGAATCCCGCGGCACCGAGAACAGATCGACGAATAGCCGGCCCAGTGGATCCATCGCGACGTCGGTGGAGATGATGAGGCGGTCCCCGCGGCGCAGGGGAAGCCTCCATGCGACGGCGCGAGGCTCCGAGGCGGGGAGATGGATCGCTTCCCGATGGGGGGCCGACACCGGTGTGGCGGTGCCCAGGGCGGCGTCGCCGGCGGTGATCCAGTCGCGCCCGACAGCCGTCCGGTGGAGCTCGGCCTTCTCGAGCGCGCGCACGTATTCGTCACGCGGGGATCGGAATCCCCTGTCACCTAACGATTTGGCACGGTCGCAGGCGGCCAGCGCTCCAAGCACCACCATGAGCCACCAGCCACCAGTTCTCGCGGAACGCGGAGAGAGCGCGGGCCTCATGCGCTCATCTACGCCAATGACAGGTCAACTGTTTCCTGAGGAGTCGCGCGAGCTATCGGCCCATGCAGCCGGAGCTCAGGTGCGAGCGGAGAGCGGCAGCTCGAGCTCGAAGTGGAATCGCGTACCCTGACCGGGCGCCGTGTCGACGCCAAGCTCGCCGCCCATGCGACTCACGAGCTTTCGACAGATCGACAGCCCGAGTCCCGCGCTGGAGAACGTGAACTGGCCGGGCTTCACGCGCCGCCGGAATGCATCGAACAAGGTTGGCAGCACCTCGGCGGGAATACCGCGTCCCGTGTCCCTCACCGAGAACTCGATCCGGGACCTCGTCACCGCCTTGCAGCTCACCTCGACATGCCCCTCCGACGTGAACTTGAGCGCGTTGGTCGTGAGGTTGAGGAGAACGCGGTTCAGCGCCGCCGGGTGACCAACTCTGACGTCGGCATCGGGACGCGTGATCCGGACGGTGAGCCCCTTTTCCTCGGCGATCGGCAGCACTATGTCGCGGACCGATGACAGTGTCTCGCCAATCGAGAACGGAATCGGGTGCAGATCCATGAGACGCTCGCCGCCACGAACCAGCTCGATCACGTCGCTGGCCAGCGCACTCAGCCCAAAGGCGGCGCTGTAGACGAGGCCGAGCTGACGCTCCTGGATGGGATTGATCGATCCGCTTTGTCCGTTGCGAAGCGTCTCGGCGAGGAAGAGAACGGACGCGAGCGGGGAGCGCAGGTCGTGCGCGACCTCGACGACCATCTCCAGCCCGTCGGCCCCCGACAGCTTGTTGGCGAATCGTTGTGCGGTGTCGCGGTCGATCTCGGCCTGTACCCGCTCGAGTGCACACAGCAGGTGAACGATCTGGGAAGCTTCGCTCACCTCGGCCGCGGACACCTCGTCGAGAAAGGCCTTTCGGAGGCGTTCGACCATTTTCCGCCCCGGGGTCGGCGCGGCAAGCTCGCTGAGATCAGGCGGCAGCCCGTTGGCCGCGTGACGAATCGCCTTGCAGAGGAACGCCATCCGCGAGCGAAGCTCGTCAGCGGTAGACCCATCCTCGTTCAGATCCCACGCGTCGCGAACGCGCTGGGTAGCGCGCTCGAGGGCCGCGGCAAGGCACGGCCCAATCCCACTCGCGGCGAGCTCATGGAGCTCGCCCGAGATGCGCGGCGGGGTATAGTCGCCGCCAACGACCTCCCCGCTATGACGCGAAGTCACACCGGCGATCAAGAGACCCGTGGTACTTGGCGGTGGTGCCGATCGTACGCTCACTCCCCGATTCCAGTAAGCTCGCTGCGCTGAAAGTTGTGCTTCTCCATCAGGCGATACAGCGTCGTCCGGTCGATGCTGGCGAGGCGGGCCGCCTTCGACATGTTGCCGCCGGCGCGAGACACGAGACGAGAGAGATACTCCTTCTCGAAGTGCGCCACCAGCCGGTCTTTCGCCGG
Source organism: Gemmatimonadaceae bacterium (assembly GCA_036556765.1). GTDB lineage: Bacteria > Gemmatimonadota > Gemmatimonadetes > Gemmatimonadales > Gemmatimonadaceae > JAICNG01. The sequence continues at coordinate 3,422 of DATBIU010000067.1, forward strand.
GTGGTAGGCGTCATCGAGAATGCCAAATGGCATCGCGCCGTCCGCGGGTGCCTCGCCCGCCGGCTCATCATAAATGGGTATGTCCGATGGCTCAATCGGCTGATTCGGCTCGGCCAACACGGCCACGTGCTCGATCACGTTCTGGAGCTCGCGGACGTTGCCGCGCCAGGGCTTCGACCGCAGAAAATCGACCGCCGCCTCGGTGAGCTTCGGCGCCAGGTCGCCCGTCTGACGGTGCCGCTCCCAGTAATACGCGAGGAAGTGGTTGGCGAGGAGCGGGATATCCTCGACGCGCTTGCGCAGCGGGGGCAGCTGAATGGGAACGACGCGGAGGCGGTAGAACAGGTCCTCGCGCAGGATGGAATGCTGCACCGCTTCCTGCGGGTCGCGATTCGTCGCCGAGATGAACCGCACGTCGACCACGGCATCCTGGTTCTCGCTGCCCACCCGGCGAACGACGCCGTCCTGAATGACGCGGAGCAGCTTCGCCTGAAGCGGCTGCGACATCTCGGTGAGCTCATCGAGGAAGAAGGTCCCGCCATTCGCCACCTCGAGCAGGCCCGGCTTGTCGCGATCGGCACCGGTGAACGCCCCCTTCTTGTGGCCGAACATCTCCGACTCGAGGAGGGGTTCGGGGAGCGCAGCGCAGTTCACGGGAACGAGCTTGCGGCTCGCGCGACGGCTGTGGCGATGAATGAACTGGGCGATGAGCTCCTTTCCCGTCCCGCTCTCGCCGGTGATCATCACCGACGCGTCGGTCGGGGCAACCTTTCTCGCCAGGTCGACCGCCTTCCGGAAGGCCGGCGACACCCCGAGGAGCGCGATCTTGTCGCTGTTGCCGTTCTGCTTGAGGAGCTGGAAACGGAGATCACGCGTTTCGCGCGCGACCATGACCGCGTGAGAGGCTCGGCCGACCAGGACCTGCAGGTGAGTCGCCGAGAATGGCTTTGGCAGGTAGTCCCAGGCGCCGGCGCGCAGTGCCTCGATGCTCGTCGTCACGCTCGGGTTGCCCGTCATGACGACCACGATCGTGTCCTTGTGAGCCGCGAGCGCCGCCTTCAGCACGTCCATCCCCGACACCGGCGTCATGTACAGGTCGACGAGGATGATGTCGTACTTGCGACGCTTCACCATCTCGACCGCTTCGTCCCCTCTCCCCGAGAATGCGACGTTGAACCCGTCGATCTGGAGGACGCTCGCACACCCCTCACGCAGCGTCCGGTCGTCGTCGACGACCAGAATCGAGACGCTGGCCTTGACCTCTGGTGGAATTGAAAGAGGATCGCGCTGCGCCGCATCGGGCGGCTGGACGTATTCGGTTTGCGGCGCGAGAGAAGAGGACATCGGCTCTCCTGTGTGGGAGCAAAGTGGCAAGCAAGGGGCGGTCGCGCGCGGTGCGATGCAATCCCGGCGCCCGGAGATTCTTCGGTAAGACGACCACGGCGAGACGCACCTAAATACAACCAACTGTTGCACCTGTCAACCGAAGCGTCGCCCGAAGGCAACACCGGATCGTTTCGGGATAACCACACACCTGCAGCGTAAGTGCTACAGTCATTAGGGCCTTCGAGCCCCTCTAAGGAGGCTTTTCCGCCTGATGGAGGCGCGAAAAAGGCGGGAATTAGGAGGCCGATGCATGGGCCCAGACTTGCATGGCCCCCCCGCGCCAACTGGGCTGTTGCCCGAATTCACTGATCGTCGCCCTGCCGCCGGAGCACCGCCGTCTCGCACATGCCCCACAGTCAGCTCCCGACCGAGACTTCCCCGAAGAGTGTTTCCGGGCAGTACGCGCCACCCGTACTCCCGCAGCGAGGGTTCCAGGACCGAGCGGGTGCGGTGCCGCCCCAGACGGCGTTTCCATGGGCGAGGTACATCTCGGTCCTGCGCCGGTACAAGTGGCTGGTCCTCGCTGTGGCCATACTGGGCTCCGCCGCAGGGGTGGTCGGCACGCGGTTCATACCGCCGAGCTTCCGTGTGAACGCCACGATCTGGATCTCGACGGACAGTCCAGGCCGCCAGGACCGCGGTCCGATCCGCGCCGACGAGCTCCTGTCGTCCTCGTCGTGGATCGAGCTCTTCAAGAGCGGCGTGGTCGTCGATCCCGTCGTCAGCGAGCTTCGGCTGTATCTCATTCCCCGCGATGCCGCCAATGGCGATCTGTTCCAGGGCTTCTCGCCGGGCAAGGGATTCCGGCCGGGAGACTATCAGCTCGTCGTGCACCAGGAGGCCGGGCGGTTCTCCCTCACCGACGGTGAGGGGAACGTGATCGAGGAGGGAGCGGCGGGCGACTCGATCGGCCGCCGGGTCGGCTTCGCGTGGGCTCCACCCGGCTCACTTCTGAGCGGCCGAGGAACCGTGAAGTTCACGGCAATCACACCCCGCGAGGCGTCGTTCGCGCTCCTCCAGAATCTGAGCGCCAGCATCCCCAGGAACGGAGATGGGCAGTCGGGCAACTTCCTGCGTCTCTCGTTGGTTGGAAGGGACTCCAGGCTGACCGCCAGAATTCTGAATCGGTGGGTCGAGGAGTTTCTCAGGACGGCCGATCGACTGAAGAAGCGAAATCTGGTCGAGTTCGCGAAGATCCTTCGCGGGCAGCTGGAGTACGCGAGCGTGCAGCTGAAGAACGCCGAGATCGCACTCGAGAGCTTCAAGGTCAACACGATTACTCAGCCGTCCGAGGGCACGCCGGTCTCGGCGGGGGTCCAGGAGTTCCGCGATCCCGTCTTCGATAGCTACTTCAACCAGAAAGTGCAGCACGAAGAGGTGAAGCGCGACCGCGAAGCACTCGAGCGGATCGTCGCCGACGCGCGCAGCGGACAGATCACTCGCGACGCGTTCTATTCCATCCCCAACGTCGTCGCCGGCGCCGAAGGTCTGCGGTCGGCACTGGAAGAGCTGTCCACGAAGGAAGCGCAGCTTCGCACGGCGCAGCAGATCTGGACTGACGAGCACAACGCGGTGAAGGAGCTTCAGCAGAGCATTGCGACACTGCGTCAACAGACGTTGCCAGGCTTGACGACGGCGCTGCTCGAGGAGCTCCGCCGCCGTGAAGCGGAGCTGGGCCGCCGAATCGAGTCAGCGTCCCGCGAGCTCCGGTCTATCCCGACGCGCACCATCGAGGAGATGCGCTTGCGGCGCGAGGTCGATGTCGCCGAGGCACTGTATTCCTCGCTGCAAACGCGCTACGAAGAGGCGCGCCTGGCGGAAGCGAGCGCGGTGGCAGACGTTCAGCCGCTCGACGCGGCGATCGCGCCGCAACGGCAGGAAGCGGATCGCTCGATGCAGTTCATACTGATGGCCGTGATGGCGAGCATCGGTGGCGGGCTCGCGCTGGCGATTCTGCTGGACCGCCTCGATACCCGGGTTCGCTATCCCGACCAGATCACGCACGAGCTCGGTCTCGACATTCTCGGCGCCGTCCCGACGATCAAGGAAGTGAAGAATGGCGACGCGCAGATCGAGAAGGCGGCGGCGGTCGTCGAAGCGTTCCGGACGATTCGGCTCGGGCTGACGCACGCGGCAGAGCCGCATTCACCGTTCCTCGTGACGGTGACCAGCCCGTGTCCAGGCGACGGAAAGTCGCTCGTTTCCGCCAATCTCGCGTTGTCGTTCGCCGAGGCTGGCTACCGCACGCTGTTGATCGATGGTGACATCAGGCGCGGCCGACTGCACGCCGCCTTCGGGGGCCAGCGCCGACCGGGGCTGGTGGACTGCCTCATGGGGTCCATCGAGCCGACCGACGTGATGCAGCCGTCGTCGCACGAGAATCTGACGCTCATTTCGTGCGGGGCACGGAGGCAACGCGGTCCGGAGCTGCTCTCGTCGCAGGCAATGCAGACGCTGATGAGCGCGGTCGAGCCGCGTTTCGACGCGATCATCTTCGACAGCTCGCCGTTGGGCGCTGGAATCGATCCGCTCGCGCTTGGAATCGTCACCCGCAACATGATTCTGGTCCTCAAGAACGGGCAAACCGACCGTCGGCTGGCACACGCAAAGCTGGAGCTGGTCGACCGGCTTCCCGTGCGGATGCTTGGCGCCGTCCTGAACGATTTTCGTGGCGAGCCGATCTACAAGTACTACTCGTACGACGATAGCTACGCCCTCGAGGCGGATGATCCCATGCTCATCGGCGCGCGAAACGACAGCTAGCCACTGCGCCTCCATGAGGCAATGAGGCCCCGGCGGAAATCCGCCGGGGCCTCATTGCTTGCAGAGTGAGAAGCCGAGACCGTCAGGACGTGGCGCTCGCCGGCAGCTCGTCGAAGGATGTCACGAGCGCATCCTCGTGACCCTGCCGCGTGTGGTGAAGCGCCGTCGCGGCGCGGAGGAGCATCTCCACGGCATCGACGGACGCCGCGGCGAAATCGGGCACCGCGCAATAGCCGGCACGAATCCGCAGGGGCCGCGTGCTGCTTCCATACGACGACAAAGTCTCCTGGAGAACGCCCTGAAGTCGGGCGACCAGGCGGCGGGCGCCGTCCGCGTTGGTAGCCGGCGCGATGATGGCGAACTCGCGGGTGCCGAGTCGCCCGATCGCATCCGACACACGCCCCTTCGCCTTGAACAGCTGGCTCACCTGCTCGGTGATGCGCTCGGCGGTCGCTGCGGCGATTTCGTCGTCCTTTCCGTCTGCGGCGTCGGGTGCCACCGCGAGGCACGCGAGCGCGTCGTGGCGCCGAAACGCGTCGCTGCCGATCTCCTGAGCTCTGCGAGCCAGGCCGCGCATGTTGTAGAGGCCCGTTCGCTCGTCGAGCAGGCTCTCCGCTCTGACTCGATCGACCTCGCGCTTGCAGCGCATGAAGGTGTCGAGCTTGACGACGAGTGCCTCGCCATCGAGTGGCTGCGTGCAATATTCCCACGCGCCAGCCCGGTAGGCCGCAAGTCGCTGGGCTCTCGCCCCCTCGCCGGCCGACGTGATGACGATGGGCGTCGTGGCGCTGAATCGCGGATCCTGCCGCAGCGTGCGACACACGTCGATTCCGTCGATGTCGGGCAATCTCGCGTCGACGATGACCACGTCCGGCAACGAGCTCCGAGCCATCTCGAGAGCCTGACGGCCCGTATGTGCTCGAAGCACCGCATACCCGTGCGGACCAAGAATGCTCTCGAGCGAACGGGCAGACCACTCCTGATCGTTGGCCAGAAGAGCCAATGGTGGGCGAGAGAGTCGATCAGTCTCGGTCATGATCTCTGGAAGTGTCGGCAGCGCCAGCATGATTCCCGTCGAAGATGCTCCCGGGCGTCATGCAGGAGTCATGCGGGGAAGCGGGCTACCGTAACGTGTTGATACACGTGCGTTTCCGGCGAGCGTCTCCGGACGTGCTCCGAAAATATGACGCGCAGGTGCCACAATAGCGATGGATTGCTCGCGGCATCCGTGCATTCACCGCACGCCGCGCGCTCCTCCCCGCAACCGCCGAACCAGATCTCGGCCTGGTCCACACGGGCTCACCCCCGGTGCAGTGTTGGGAGGACGCGAACACCTTGTGGGTGCGCCGCTACACTATGGCGCTCCAATCGCGCGGGCCGCGATTTCCTTGCGACGGTAAAGCGCTGCAACGGTTGGTGTTAGCATAACTGTCCACGCCCACCTTTCGGTAGCACGGGGAGTGCATGAGGGCGGGCCATGCTATCCAGTCCTCACAGCGCTCGCTCGAACACTCGCCGTAGCGTCCGGACTCGCGTCTGGGCGACGTGGATCGCGCTCTTGTTCGCCGCCGGCCCGGCCGTCGCTCAGGCCCCCTCTCCCCAGACGTCGCGGAGCACGCAGGCGTCCAGGGAAGAACTAATGACCCTTGCCGCCGAGGCGGAGCGGCAGGCGGCGTCGGCTAGCGCCGAGGAAACCCGGCAGCAAAAGCTCCTCGAGGCGACGGAGCTCCGGGAGCGGTTGCGGGATGGCGACTTCCAGGTAGGTGACCGAATCGTGCTCAGGGTGCGCGGCGATTCCGCCCTCACCGATACGTTCGCCGTGAGAGCCGGCCGCACCATCAGCCTGCCCAACCTGTCCGAGATTTCTCTCGCTGGCGTGCTCCGCTCGGAGCTGCAGGCGTACCTCTCCAAAGAGATCGCCCGATACGTCCGCGAGCCCGTGGTGCAGACGTCCTCGTTGATCCGTCTCGCCGTCCTCGGCGAGGTCACTCGCCCGGGGTTCTATGCCGTGGGCTCGGATGTGCTCGTGAGCGACGTGATCATGCTCGCGGGCGGGCCGAACAGCTCGGCCGACCTGCGGCGCGTGAGTGTGAGACGTGGTGCGCGGGAGGTGTGGAGTGCGGATCGGATCCATGCCGCGATGACCCAGGGAACAACCCTCGATCAGCTCAACTTGCGCGCCGGCGATGAGCTGGTGATCGGTGAGCGGAAACGTCGAGGGGTCGGGTCGGTGCTGCAGGTCGTTACGGCGCTGAGTGCGGTCGCGGTAGGTCTCGTCTCACTCTCGAGATAACGGGGGACCCGTGGAAGCAGGCTCCTCACCGACGGCGCGAACGCGCCCCAGCAAGGTCCCAATGGGCGTGCGACGGCCGGCAGGCGTACCGACGGAGGTACGAGCATCCGACGATGTGCGCGTGCTGAAGGTCGTCCGGGAAGATCTGGACGCACGCCGCGCCGATGCCCCGCACGACGCGAGGGTGCACGACCAGGGGGTCACGCTCGATCGCGTCGTGAACGCCGCGCTCGCCACGATCGCCATGATCCTGCTCGCCCCGCTGTTCATCGCGGTGGCGATAGCGATCAAGCTGACTTCACGCGGCCCCATTTTCTACATGCAGCCGCGCGTCGGCGTCGATCGCCGCACGTCCGGAGCGGCCCCGGGATACGACCGA
>DATBIU010000068.1:0-14218 GCA_036556765.1 Gemmatimonadaceae bacterium
GGGTGACCGCGTGATGTCGCGCTTTGGCCAGACGGGAATTCGCGTCACGATGCGGATCATGGGCCTCATGCTGGCGGCGGTGGCGGTGCAGTTCATCGTCACCGGAATCCGGGAGGCGTTCTTCTGATTGCGGATCGCCGACCTCGGGTCGCCGGCGACCTCCAGCCGCAATCCGCACTCCGCAATCGGCATTGGCACGGCCCCCGATCCGCTCTATACTCCCCGCTGCTCAATGGCGGTCCGGAGTGGAGATCCTCATACCGGAGCATGGCGTGCGACTGATTCCGCGAGACCAGGAATTCTTCAGCATGTTCGGCGAGATCGCGAGGCGGGTGACGGCGGCGGCGAAGATCATCCACCTCCTCTTCAAGGAGCCGGAGCACCTGCACAAGCACGTCAGCGACATCAAGGACGTGGAGCACGAAGCCGACGTCCTCACGCACGACATCATTTCCCGCATCGACAAGACCTTCGTCACGCCGCTCGACCGCGAGGACATCCACATGCTCGCCTCGCGCCTCGACGACGTCGTCGATCTCCTCGACGGCACGGCTCGCCGCGCGGCGATGTTCCGCATCCGGGAGACCCGAGAGCCGGCGCAGATGCTGGCGGCGGTGCTCGTGCGCGCCGCCGCGCGCATCGAGGAGGCCGTGTTCGGGATGAAGAAGAGCGCGCTCGTGATCGAGAAGGCACGCGAGATCAAGGCGCTCGAAGAGGAAGGCGATGCGATCTATCACCTCGCCGTGGGGAGCCTCTTCGACGGCGACGATCCCGATCCGCTCGAGGTCATCAAGTGGAAGGAGCTGTACGACACGCTGGAGCGCGCGCTGGATCAATGCGAGGACGTGGCGAACGTCCTCGAGAGCATCTCGCTCAAGAACGCCTAGCACGTGATCACGTACGTCGTCGCGATTGTCGCGGTCGCGTTCGTCTTCGACTTCATCAACGGCTTTCACGACTCCGCGAACTCCATCGCGACGGTCGTCGGCACGCGGGTCCTCAGCCCGATCGCCGCCGTCATCTGGGCCGCGTTCTTCAATTTCATGGCGGCGTTCACGGTCGGGACCGCCGTCGCGAAGACGCTCGGCAGCGGGATGATCGACATCGCGGTCGTCGATCCGAATGTCATTCTCGCCGGGCTCCTCGGCGCGATCATCTGGAACCTGATCACCTGGTACTACGGCCTGCCGTCGAGCTCTTCACACGCGCTCATCGGCGGGTATGCCGGCGCCGCGGTGGCGAAGGCAGGCTTCGCCGCGATCATCCCCTCGGGCTGGACGAAGACGCTCGTGTTCATCGTGCTCTCCCCGCTGATCGGAATGCTGCTCGGCTACTTCCTGATGGTCGCCGTCTACTGGCTGTTCCAGCGAACGTCGCCGCACAAGGTGGACGGCGTGTTCCGTCGGGCGCAGCTGCTGTCGGCGGCGTTCTTCTCGCTGTCCCACGGCGCCAACGATGCGCAGAAGACGATGGGCATCATCGTCGGTCTCCTGGTGTCGGCGCAGGCCTACTTCGCCGACCAGACCGGGATTCTCCGCCATCTCCACCTGGAGAACGCGAACACGATTCCGTTCTGGGTCGAGATTGGCGCCTACACCGCCATCGCGTTAGGCACCCTGTTCGGCGGCTGGCGGATCGTGCACACCATGGGGAGTCGCATCACGAAGCTCCGACCGGTGGGCGGATTCTGCGCCGAGACCGCGGGAGCGATCAGCATCCTCATCGCGACGCGGTTCGGAATCCCGGTCAGCACCACGCACACGATTACCGGCGCGATCGTCGGCGTCGGCGCCACGCACCGGCTCTCCGCCGTTCGCTGGGGGGTGGCGGGACGCATCGTGTGGGCGTGGGTCCTGACCATCCCGGCGGCGGCAGGCATTGGGGCAGTGGCCATCCTCATCCTCACGCGGTTAGTCGTGCTCTGAGAGGCTCAACTCCCTCTCGGCCTCCCTGCCGGGGTGGATTCGGAGGGGCGCCAGAGCCGGCCTCGGCGTAAGTTGAAGTACCCCTCTTCTCGCCCGCCTTGCTCTCCTCCAGCGTCGTTCCCGAACAAGCACTGCTCGATTCGCGGCTCCTGCTCAACCGCGAGTTGAGCTGGCTGGCGTTCAACGACCGCGTGCTTCACGAGGCGGTGGACCCGAGAACTCCCCTGCTCGAGCGACTGAAGTTCCTGTCGATCGTCAGCACGAATCTCGACGAGTTCTACATGGTGCGCGTGGCGGGGCTTCGCCGGCAGGTCGCCGCCGGGGTCGTGCAGATGACCCCCGACGGCATGACGCCGCAGGAACAGCTCGACGCCATCGATGTGGTCGTGAAATCGCTGCTCGACCGCCAGCGCGCCTGTCTGTACGACGTCGTGCTGCCGGCGCTGGCGGAGCAGGGGGTTCGCCTGGTCGGGATGGGCGATCTCACGCCGGCCGAGTGGGCCGTCGTTGATCAGTTCTTCGAGTCGCAGGTGTTTCCCGTCCTCACGCCGCTGGCGGTGGATCCCGCGCACCCGTTCCCCTACATCTCGAACCTCTCGCTATCGCTCGCGGTCGAGATCCGCGATGCCGCGACGGGCACGGTGCATTTCGCCCGGGTGAAGGTGCCGAAAAGTCTGCCCCGCTGGGTCTCCTTTGGACGCGCCGGCCACTTCATCCCACTGGAGGAGGTCGTGGGCGCGAACCTCGGTGCGCTCTTTCCCGGGATGGATGTCGTTCGCTGGTTCGCGTTCCGAGTGAATCGGTACTCCGACATTGACCTCGCCGATGCGGAGGAGCCGGAGGACCTGCTCGCGACGATCGAGGAGCAGGTCTTCCAGCGGCGCTTCGGCGAGGTCGTCCGCATCGAGGTGCAGCACGGGATGCCGGACACGATGAGATCGCTGTTGCTCGAGGAGCTTCGCGACGATACCCCCGAGGGGAGCATGCTGTCGGAGCGCGACGTGCAGGAGACTGGTCCGCTGCTCGAGCTCGGAGACCTGTTGGCGCTGTCGCAGCTCGACATGCCGAGCCTGCGTGATGTGCCGTTCGCTCCGGTCACGCCGGCGGCCCTGCGCGACGATGGGCGGCCCGTGTTCGACGCCGTGCGCGACCGGGACCTGATGCTGCATCACCCGTACGATTCGTTCACGACCTCGGTCGAGCGCTTTCTGGAACAGGCCGCCGAGGACCCCGAGGTCCTCGCCATCAAGCTGACGCTGTACCGGACGTCGGGCGACACCGCGATCGTGCGCGCGCTGGTGGAAGCGGCGCAGCGTGGCAAGCAGGTAGTGGTGGTGATGGAGCTCAAGGCGCGCTTCGATGAGGCGAACAACATCGCGTGGGCGAGAACGCTCGAGCGCGCCGGGGTGCACGTGGTGTACGGCATGGTGAGGCTCAAGACCCACGCGAAGACCGCGCTCGTCGTGCGCCGCGAGCCGGACGGGATTCGCCGGTACGTTCACCTTGGCTCGGGGAACTACAACTCACGGACGGCGCGCATCTATACCGACCTCGGTCTCCTCACCAGCAACCCGTCGATCGGGGCCGATGTCAGCGATCTCTTCAATTTTCTCACCGGGTTTTCGCGCCAGCGATTGTTTCGCAAGCTGCTCGTCGCGCCCGGGCATCTGCGCGCACGATTCATCGAGCTCATCGAGCGGGAGGCGGCGCATGCGCGTGAGGGACGACCGGCGCGGCTGATCGCGAAGATGAACGCGCTCGTCGATCCCGAGATCATTCGCACGCTCTATCGTGCCTCGCGCGCCGGGGTCGACGTCGACCTCATCGTGCGAGGCATTTGCTGCCTGCGACCCGGCGTGCCCGGCGTGAGCGAGCGCATCCGCGTGACGAGCCTGGTCGGGCGATTCCTCGAGCATTCTCGCGCCTGGATGTTCGAGAACGACGGGGCGCCCGAGTGCTACATCGGGTCGAGCGACTGGATGCCGCGCAACTTCGACCGACGCGTCGAGGCCGTCGTCCCGATCGAGGACCCTGCGCTGCAACTCCGGATGCGGCGCCTGCTGGAAACCGCGTTAGCGGACAACCGTCAGGCGTGGGACCTGCACGCGGACGGCTCGTACGAGAAGCGATTCGCGAGCGATGCGCCGGAGATCAGCGCGCAGGTGACGTTCACGAGCGACTCGTGGGGTTTGGCGCTCGCTGACCCGCCGCGTGAATCCCGCGCCGGCGGGGCCGGGACGGGGGCCGAGCGTCGGGCGGAGGCGCCCCGCTAATCGGGCTCGTCGCCGTCGCGCCAGTTCGAGATCGTTCCGTCCGGCGCGACGATCTCGACTGGGACGCCGGCCACCTTCGACAACAGATCGCTCTTGCGACTCGCGCCCCAGAGCTCGAGTCGCAGCGATCGAGCGATGGCACTCGGCACCGGTGTGATACGCAGCGCCCGCTCCATCCACCGGCACTTCACGCGCTCGACTGCGCCGATGTGGCCCCGGTCGAACCCATCGGCGACGCGCAGGATACCCGCGAGGCGCTTGATCCGCGTTCGCAGCGCCTTGTCGAGCACACCGAAGTCGCGGTGCTTTTTCTTCGGAGGCGTACCGCGGTGGTAGCGAGCGACATTCGCCACCACGACCTGGTCCACCGGGGACATGCCCAGAAGCTCCGCGTGCAGGATGAGATAGTACGAGTGCTTGTGGTGGCGGTCGTAACTGATGTGGTAGCCGATGTCGTGCAGCAGCGCGGCATCCGACAGCAGGTCGCGCTCGTCAGGCGTGGCGCCGAGGCGCGCGCCGAACGCGTCGAACATCTGGAGGGCGAGCTGTTGCACGTGCCGCGAGTGTCGCTCCTCGAACCGGCAGGCGTCGGCCAATCGCTGAACGGAGCGCGCGCGCGCCTCGCCCGAGGTCGCCGCGGCGGGGGCGACGCGCGCCGTCTCGAGGAGCAGCCCTTCGCGAATTCCGTAGGCCGACACCAGGAGATCCGGCGCATCGAGCCGGGCCATCACCTCGGCCGCCACCGCCAGGCCGGCGATGATGATGTCGGCGCGGGCGACGCTGAGTCCGGGAACCGCGCGACGCTCGTCGAGCGACATGTCCTGCAGCGCTTCGAGGATGTGCTCGAGCTCGCTGCGGGGGACGGTCGTGCCGTGGACGCTCTGCGCTGTCGTCATGTCCTGCCGAGCCAGGACCATGCCGGCCAGGCTCGTGAACGTCCCGCCTGATCCGATGAGTCGCGCTCCACGCCATTGACGGGCGCGAAGGCGCGCGCGCAGCTCCTCCCGAACGTGCTTTCGCAGCTTGCGTACTCGACCTCGCCGCACGCGGCCACCGAGGTAGCGCTCGGTCAGGCGCAGGGCGCCGAAGGGAAACGACTCGAGGCGCTCGAGCAATCCATCGACCGACAGCGCGAGCTCGAGGGAGCCGCCGCCGATGTCCATCACCGCCGCTCGTCCGCGTCCGAGATCGAAATGGGCGAGCGCGCTGCGGAAGCCCAGCAACGCCTCTTCCTGCCCGGTGAGGACACGCACGCGGAGGCCGGTAGCCTGGCGCACCATCTCGAGAAAGGTGCCGGCGTTCGTGGCGTCTCGCACCGCGCTGGTGGCGACCGCTTCGATGCGCGCGGCGCCGATCTGGCGCGCCAGCGTCACCATGTGGCTGACGGCGTCGGCGGCCGAGGTCATCGACGTCTCCGTCAGCTCGCCGGCCTCGTCGAGCCCCGCCCCGAGCCGCGGGTGTGCGCGCATCTCGTCGACGACCCGTATGCCGCCATCGGGCGCGACATCGGCGACGATCTGCCGGACGGAGTTCGAGCCGATGTCGATTGCGGCGACGCGCTCGGTGCGCGCGTCGCCATCGCCGCCGTTCGATCCCGGCTTCGGGGCGGCGTGGTGACCCGACCTGGACGAGGGATCAGGCGGCAGGGGTGGTGCTCCGGTCCTCGAAGTGGTGCTTGATCTGCTTTCCTTCCGCGAGGTAGACCGCGTCTTCCCCGATGTTCGTGGCGAGGTCGGCCACACGCTCCAGGTTGCGGCTCACGAGCAGGAGCTCGAGCGCCTCGGAGACGCGCGGCGGCCCCTCCATCATGTGGGTGAGGAGGATACGGAAGATCGAATCGTGCAGTGAATCGACCATGTCATCGGCGCGGCACACGGCTCGGCCGAGCTTTCCGTCGGCGCGCACGAAGGCGTCCAGCGAATCGCGCAGCATGGCGCGCGCGCGCCGCGCCATGTCCTGAATCTCCGGGTGGGGCGTCATCGTCGACTGCATCTCGGCGAGACGCAGCGCAGACTCGGCGATGTTCACGGCGTGGTCGCCAACCCGCTCCAGATCTCCCGACACCTTGATCGCGCTGATGATGTAGCGCAGGTCGCGGGCGAGCGGCTGCTGGAGCGCGAGGAGCTCGATCGCGGCCTGCTCGATGTCGATCTCGAAACCATCGACGACGTGGTCGCCGGTGATGACGGCCTGCGCCTTGTCGGCGTCGTGCTGGAGCAGCGCTTCCACCGACAGCTCGACGAGACGCTCGGAGTGCTGGGACATGTCGATCAGCTGCTGCTTGAGCGCATCCAGCTGGTCGTGAAAGTGGCGATAGCCAGTCTCGGGACTCATCCAAATCTCCCGGTGATGTATTCCTCGGTCCGCGGCTCGCGCGGGCTGGTGAAGATGCGATCGGTCGCGTCCGCCTCGATGAGCTCACCGAGGTAGAAGAACGCAGTATAATCGGAAACGCGGGCGGCCTGTTGCAGGTTGTGCGTCACGATGACGACGGTCAGCTCGTTCTTCAGGTCATAGAGCAGCTCTTCGATCCGCTGCGTGGCGGTTGGGTCGAGGGCGCTGGCCGGCTCGTCGAGCAACAGCACCTGGGGCTCGTTGGCGAGCGCCCTCGCGATGCACAGCCGCTGCTGCTGTCCCCCCGACAGGCTCACTGCGCTTTCGCGCAGCCGGTCCTTCACCTCGTCCCAGAGCGCGGCACGCCGGAGGGAGCTCTCGACGATCTCGTCGAGCTGCACGCGCGGCGGTCCGTCGTTGATGCGCGGTCCATAGGCGACGTTGTCGTAGATCGATTTCGGAAACGGGTTCCACCTCTGAAAGACCATCCCGACCCGCTGGCGCAACGAGACCAGATCGGTGCCCGGGGCGTAGATGTTCTCACCGTCCAGCCGGATCTCGCCGTTCGTGCGGACGCCCGGGATGAGCTCGTTCAGGCGATTGATCGACCGCAGGAAGGTCGATTTGCCGCACCCCGAGGGGCCGATGAGAGCGGTGATCGACCGTGACTCCAGTGTGAGCGTGATCTCCTTGAGCGCCTGCTTCTCACCGTACCAGAAGGAGAACGCATGCGAGGTGATGAGGCCTGGGTGCGACAATGAGGAAGGAGGAACGCCGAGCGAGGAAGCGGCGGTTCCCGCTTCCAGGCGCGGCGACGTGGTCCGCGCTTCCTCGTTCCTCGTTCCTCGTTCGACCCTCATCCGAACCTGCCGGTGATGTACGCCTCGGTTCGCGCATCGGAGGGCGCCGTGAACATCGCCTTCGTCGGCGCGGCCTCGACGAGCTCGCCACTGAGGAAGAACGCCGTCGTGTCCGAGACGCGCGCCGCCTGCTGCATGTTGTGCGTGACGATCACGACCGTCATGTCCTGACGCAGCTCGTAGATCAGCTCCTCGACGCGCTGGGCGCTCATCGGGTCGAGCGAGGACGTCGGCTCGTCGAGCAGCAGCACCCCGGGCTCGGTCGCCAGGGCGCGCGCGATGCACAAGCGCTGCTGCTGGCCGCCCGAAAGGCCAAGCGCACTCGTGTCGAGCCGGTCGGCGACCTCGTCCCAGAGCGCGGCGCGCCGAAGTGCACGCTCGACGATCGCGTCGGTCTCTTTCCGCGAGGGCCGCTTGTCGCCGAGAACGCGCAGGCCGGCGGCGACGTTGTCGCGGATGGACATTGTGGGAAAGGGGGTGGGTCGCTGGAACACCATGCCGATGTGGCGGCGCACGCGAATGGGACTCGACCCCTTGGCATAGATGTCGGTGCCATCGAGCAGCACCGTGCCCGTCACGCGCGCGGCGGGCACCGTCTCGTGCATCCGGTTGAGGCACCGCAGAAACGTCGATTTGCCGCAGCCCGACGGTCCGATGATCGCGGTCACCTGGCGGTCCTCGAATGCGAGGGACACATCCCGAATGGCATGCACGTCGCCGAAGAAGGCGTGCAGGTTGCGCGCGTCGACGCGGGTTCGTGCGTGTGTCGCGGCGGGCGACGTCGCCACTACCTTCGGCGCGGACACCGGAGTCTCGTCAGTCACCCATCCCGCCAAACCGCGACCGGGTCGCGAAGCGGGCGGCGAGACTGATGATGAAGACGAGCGCGATGAGGACGAGCGATCCGGCCCACGCGAGCGCGTGCCACTCGTCATAGGGGCTGACGGCATAGTTGAAGATCTGAAGGGGCAGCGCCGCGATGGGCTCGTTGAGCTTTACCGACCAGAACTGATTCCCGAACGCGGTGAAGAGCAGGGGCGCGGTTTCGCCGGCAATGCGCGCGACGGCGACCAGCGCCCCGGTCACGATCCCCGCCGTCGCGGTGCGAAGCACGACCGTCAGCGACGTCCGCCACCGCGGGTAGCCTAACGCCAGCGCCGCTTCGCGCAGCGCCACGGGAACGAGGCGGACCATCTCCTCGGTTGTGCGCGTCACCATGGGAATCATCATCGCGGCCAGCGCCACTCCGCCGGCGACGGCCGAGAAATGCCCGACCGGGCGCACCAGAAACTGCCAGGCGAAGATGCCCATCACGATCGACGGCAAGCCGTTGAGCACGTCCGAGAGAAAGCGAACCGCGGTCGCGAGCGGCGAGCGCCGATACTCGGCGAGATAGAGGCCCGCTCCCACCCCCACGGGCAGGCCGATGGCCGCCGCGATCCCAATCAGGATCAGGGTACCGACGATGGCGTTCGCGAGCCCGCCTCCCGCCTCGCCGACCGGCATCGGCATGCGCGTGAAGAAGTCGAGCGAGAGCGCGCTCGCCCCTTCGCGCACGAGGTGACCGAGAATGAAGAGGAGTGGGAGCGTGGCGACGATGGCGGCGACCGACAGCACGACCACCATGATGGTGTTGGTCCAGCGGCGGCGATGCACTCGCCGCCGCGTTCGATCGGCGAAGGCGCGCTGGCGCTGGCTCGGCCGCGGCGTATGCGCTCCGCGTGGGGCGAGGGTGGCGCTCATCGCACCGCTCCGGCGCCGCGCGTCACCCGCCATACCAGCCACCGGGCGAGGGCATTCACGACCAGCGTGAGGCAGAACAGCGTGAATCCCACCGCCATCAGCGCCGACACGTGCAGATCACCGGTCGCCTCGGCGAACTCGTTGGCGATCAACGACGCCATCGTGTAGCTCGGCGCGAGCAGCGATGAGCTGATCTGGTGCGTGTTGCCGATGAGCATCGTCACCGCCATCGTCTCGCCCAGCGCGCGGCCCAGCCCGAGAATCACGCCACCGAGGATGCCGGACCTCGCGTACGGGAGGACGGCGCCGCGAATCGCTTCCCATCGCGTGGCGCCCAACGCCAGCGCCGCCTCACGCTGCGACCGCGGCACCGCCAACAGCACTTCGCGGGACACCGACGAGATGTATGGCAGCACCATGATCGCCAGGATGATCCCCGCCGCGAACATGCTCGGCCCGTACGCCGGGCCACTGAAGAGCGGCGTCGAGCCGAGGTGGAGCGTGTCTCTGAAAAACGGGATCACGTGCTCACGCAGGACTGGCAGCAGCACGAAAATCCCCCACAGCCCGTAGACGACACTGGGAACCGCGGCCAGGAGGTCGACGAGAAACGCGACCGGCTGGCGCAGCCAGGACGGGGCGAACTCGGACAGAAAAAGCGCGACGCCCAGGGCCAGTGGCGTCGCGATGAGGAGCGCGAGAATGGACGAGACCACGGTGCCGTAGATCGCCGGCGCCGCGCCGAACACGCCGCGCACCGGATCCCAGGTGCTCGAGGCGAGAAAACCCGGACCGAACTCCCGAAAAGCGGGCCACCCCGCCACCCCAACCTCCCACGCGATGAGCAGGAGGAGGATCGGGATGCAGACAGCAAAGAAGGTGATCGCGATGCGATACGCGCTGTCGCCAACGCCGGCTCCGGAGAGTCGAGCCGCGATACCTTGTTCCAGGGCGGTGTCCTCCGGAGCGTCCCGCACCATCACGCGCGCGGTCCGAGCGTCACCGTGCCAAGCCGCTGCTCGAGCCGCGCGACCATCTCCGCTGGAAGCGGCGCGTAGTCGAGGGCCGCCGCCGAGGCCTCGCCCTCACGAAGCGCCCACCGCAGGAAGTCGATGAGCTTCTGGCCCTTGTCGGTGTCCGGCTGATTCTGGTAGAGGATGATCCAGGTAAAGGAGGAAATCGGGTATGCACCGTTGCCGGGCGCGTTGACGATCGAAATCCGGTAATCGGTGTTCTCGGGGAGACGCTGTGTCACACCTGCCGCGGCCGCCGTCACTGACTCGATCGTCGGGAGCACGTATTCGCCGGCCGGGTTGCGCATGCTCGCGAAGGGCAGGCGATTCTGCTTCGCGTACGCGAGCTCGACGTACCCGATCGATCCGGGTGTCTGCTTGACCTGCCCGGCGACTCCCTCGTTGCCCTTCGCACCCAGCCCGGCCGGCCACTGCACTTCCTTGCCGGTGCCCGGACCGCTTTTCCAGGCGGGGCTGACCGCGCTGAGATAGTCGGTGAAGATGAACGTCGTGCCGCTGCCATCGGAGCGGTGAACGACGAGGATCTCCTGGTTAGGCAGCGCGGCGTCCGGGTTCAGCGCCGCGAGGCGGGCGTCGTTCCAGCGGCGGATGCGGCCGAGGAAGATGTCGGCCAATACTTCACCCGTCAGCTTGAGCGGCTGGGTCACCCCGGGAACGTTGTAGGTCGCCACCACCGCACCCAATACGGTCGGGATGTGCAGGATCGGACCGCCTCGGGCGCCAGCCATCTCCTCGTCCTTCATCGGACTGTCGGTCGCACCGAAGTCGACCGTGCCTTCTGCGAGCTGGCGAATTCCGCCGCCCGAGCCGATCGACTGATAGTTGATCTTCACGCCCGTCTTCGTGGCGTAGTCGTTGAACCACTTCGAGTAGATCGGATACGGGAACGTCGCGCCCGCGCCGGTGAGCGCCACGCCGGACGAGCTGCTCACGGCGCCCGCGGCAGTGTCGCTGCTCTGACGGTCGGATGGCGCGCAGGCCGCCAGGCCCAGTGCGACCGCGACCAGAAGGTTTCGCTTCACTTTTTGAGCTCCGGAAGAGGAGGTAACTACCATCGAAAAGTAGGCCGGGCCATACGCCGTTCGGCGGGGCGCTGGTAACGTCTTCGTCACAACGCACCCCAGGTCAGAAGTTGACCACGAAGTGCGTGAACCAGGTCTTCGTGTCCGTGCCGGCTGCTCCATCGCGCGGGAGGAGCTGCTGGTAGTCCGCCGCCACTGAGAGGCGCGAGGTCACCTCCCAGATGAGGCCCGCGATGATGAGGCGCTGGGCGGGACCGGTCTCATCGTTGAACCGAGCGCGGTCATAGCGGACGACCGCGGCCAGTGGGCTCCGTCGCTCGGGCGCGATGATCTCGAGTGGCCGGACGACCGCGAACGCGGATACGAGCGTGCTCGTGCTGTCGATGACCACCCGCGGGCTGGCGGGCGTGTTGTTACCCACCTCCCCCTCATCGATGCGCTTGGCGAGCTCGGCGCCGAGCGTGAGTCGGCGATCCTTGAGACCGGCGAACACGCCCCACCGGTCGCGCTGCAGTCCCTCGCCGACCGGGCCGACTTGCCCCGCTCCGCCGCTCACGAATCGCGACGCGATCGCGCCCTTGTAGCCCCACGCCGACAGCGCGACGGTCTGAAGGAGCCCGGATTGATGCGAGAAGGGAGTGAGGGTCAACCGAATCGCCCCATCCTTGAAGCGATCGGTCTCACGCGAAGTATATCCGGGGCCATTGGTGACGGTTGCGTAGATCTCGCCGCGTTTACCTGGCAAACCGATCTGCGCGCCCACGCCGAGATCGGCTGACTGAAAGAAGCCGTTGAGCTCCACCGCACTTCGGGAGAGCCACCGCGGCCAGAACGACTCGACGTGCTCGATGACGACCGTCTGAAGCATGCCGAGCCGCGCCGCGGCGCTGATGCCCGTGCCGCCGCGGAGCGCCTCGTACTGGAGATAGGCGTACTTCGCGCGGAACGCCCACCCGCGATAGAACGCATCGCCCGGTGCCGCGGTGTTCTGAACGACATCGGCGGTAATGCGCACGCTCGCGCGCTCGCCCGCGGGCATCCGAAACGTGAGATAGGCGCGCTCGAGATCGAACCGGTTCTGCGCGCGCGCACCGCGGTCGACGCGGTAGCTCCAGTTCGCGAACATGACGCCGGAGAAGTCCAGCTGCGGGGTCTTCGCGGCCTCGGCCGTCGGTTGGGGCTCGGCGGGTCTCGTCGTGTCGGCGCGTTGAGTGGAGTCGGGGCGCTGTGCATCGACGGTGCGCGCGAGGAGTGCCGCAGCGACGACCATGGCGGCTGCGCGAAAGCGGAGCGACATGACCCGGGTGTCGGGCGTGCAAGCGGTCGCGAGCACAGGTCTGAACGGGGGGCGAGTGAAGGCTTGAAGCATTGGCTCCTCGGATCGGGGAATGCTGGCCGCGACCGCGGCCACGCGCTACACGTCACGCCCGAACAGTCTCGCGTTCGTGTCTCGAACCGTGCACGTCCCCGCAACGATCATGTCACGACCAGCGTGACATCAGCTCCGTGCGTCGGGGAAAAACGCCGCGACCGCGGTGCCTCGACCGAGCGTGCTGTCGGCGCGCACGCGACCCCCGTGCGCTTCGGCCAGATGCCGTACGATCGACAACCCGAGCCCCGTGCCACCCGCCTCCCGCGATCGCGCCGGATCCACTCGATAGAATCGCTCGAAGATCCGCGGCAGATGCTCGAGGGGAATCCCGATGCCGGTGTCGCGCACGCCAATCCACACACCCGTTCGCTCGCGCTCGGCAAAGACCGTGATGCGTCCTTCCGCGGGCGTATAGCGGAGCGAATTCTCCACGAGATTGGCGATGATCTGTCGAACCGCTGTGGGATCGGCGGTCGCGGAGGCCGCATTGGCTGAGACGTCGATCTCGAGCGCCACGCCTTTCTCGCGCGCCGGCTCACGACAGGGGAGAATCGCCTCCGCGGCCGCTGCCGCCACGTCGACGTTAGTGGGTTGGGGGACCCAGCCCCCCGATTCGATGCGCGACAGATCGAGCAAGTCGTCGACGATCCGCTGCATGCGCTTCACGTTCGCCACGATCGTCGCGGCGAATCGCTCGCGCTCCGAGGACGGGACCCCAGCCTCGGCCAGCGTCTCCGCAAACCCTCCGATCACCGTGAGCGGGGTCTTGAGCTCGTGTGAGACGTTGGCCACGAAGTCGCGCCGAATGGTCTCGAGTCGCCGAACCTCAGTGAGATCGAACGCCGCGAGCACCGCACCGCCGCGCGCGAGCGGACGCGACGTCAGCGCCACCGTTCGTTCGCCAAGCGAGAACTCCACCGCATCGACGGTGCGTCCGGTCATCGCGGCACCAAGCGCGTCGCGCAGCTCACGCTCGCGCGGCAACAGATCCGCGGAAAAGGGCGTTGCCGCACGGATGGACAACAGTCGGCGGGCGGCCTCGTTGATGCGAACGACCTGACGCCGCGTGTTCACCGCCACGACCGCCTCGTTGAGCGACTCGATCAACGCACCCAGAAGAACGTCTTCTTCCTCGAGCGCGACGAGGCGGCTCGAGAGCTGCTCGGTCATCCGTTGAAGGGCGTCGGCGAGATCCCCCACCTCACCGGGAGCGGCGAGCGATGGTCGCTTCGACAGGTCGCCCGATGCGATGTCCCGCGCAACCTCGCTCAGCTCTTCCACTGGGCGTGACACCGCGCGCGCGAACAGCAGCGCCAGGGCGACGGCGACCAGCGCGCCGATCATGCCGGCGATCAGCACCGATTGGCCGGCGCGTGCGATCGTGCGGTCGACCTCGACGGTGGACACCGCGACGCGCGCGAATCCGAGGGGCGCACGGACGGCAACGTACAGCTCCTCGTCCCCGACGGACTCGCTGACGCGCAAATCCTCCCCCTGTTGGGCCTCTCGCGCGGCGACGATCTCCGGCCGGGTCGCGTGATTCACGAGCCGATCTAGCGCGGGGACATCGAACTGCGAATCGCCGACCACGGTCCCGCCGGTGTCGATCAGCGTCACGCGGAACCCGAGCAGGGCGGCGGTCGCATCGGCGAGAG
>DATBIU010000069.1:0-15856 GCA_036556765.1 Gemmatimonadaceae bacterium
CGAGTGCTTTTTGGAAAAGCCTTTCGCAGTTGCAGTTCTCTGTGAGTCTCTGTGCTACGTCTCTGTGTCCTCTGTGCTACCGCTGTCACGGCTCGTTGCGAGAACAAGCCTAGTCCCCGACCGCCGGAGCCTCGACCGCGACACCCTCATGTGAGCGCCGCCCCGTGACCCACGCCTTGAGCCGGTCTCCCCCCCGCTGCATGACGACGTAGACGCTCGGCACCACGAACAGGGTGAGCAGCGTCGACACCGAGAGGCCGCCCACCACGGTGATCGCGAGCGGCTGCATGAGCTCGGAGCCTTCGCCCACGCCGAGCGCGAGGGGGAGCATGCCGAAGACGGTGGTCAACGTCGTCATGAGGATCGGACGGAGCCTGACGGCGCCCGCGTCGATCACCGCCTGCTCCATGGGCGTTCCTCGGTCGCGTCGATACTCCTCGACGTACTCCACCATGAGGATGGCATTGTTCACCACAATGCCGGCCAACAGGATCACCCCGAGCAGGACCGGTGCGCTGAGGGGCGTTCCGCTGATCCACAGCGCCAGCGCGACGCCAATGAGCGACAGCGGAATGGCGACGATGATCACCAGCGGGTTGATCAGGCTCTCATACTGAAGGGCCATCACCACGAAGACGAGAAACACGGCCAGCAACGTCACGATGGTGAGCTGCTGGTTGCTCTCTCGAATCGCCTCCTCCTCGCCTCCGAGGATCACGCCGTAGCCATCCGGCAGCTCGAGGTCGGCGATGCGGGCGCGGATGGAATCGCTGACCTCACCCACCGACGCGATCTCGGTGATGACGTCGCCGTTGAAGCTCAACACCCGGTTCTGGTTCTCACGCTGGATCTCGGTGGGGCCGAGCATGGTGTTGACGTCGGCGATGTCGCGGAGGTAGATGGGAGCCCGTCCCGCGCCACCGGGGAAGAGCGCCACCGCGCCCATGTCCTCCGCGCTCGTGAAGCGCTCTCGCGGCAGCATGACGCGCACGCCGTACTCGCGATTTCCCTCGGTGTACCGCGTCGCGATCGTGCCGTCGAGCGCGGTGCGCACCGTTTGGCCCACATCGGCGACGGTGAGGCCGAGCTGCGCGGCGCGGTCGCGGTCGAGCCGGATCACCAGGAGCGGGCTCGCCTCCTCGGTGGATGGCTCCATGTTCTCCAACCCGGGGATTCCGCGCACACGCACCGCGATGTCGCGCGCGATGCGCTGGAGCATCTCGAGGTCATCGCCCTGCACCGTGATGTCGACGTCGGTTCCCGAGCTCGACGTCCGGAGCCCGCGAATGCGAGGGGGCCGCACGAACACCCGGGCGCCGGGGAAGCCGCGCGCGTCGATCTTTTCCTGAAGGGTGCGCACCCATTCGTCGGCGCTGATGTCGCGCTGGGCGGATGACGCGAGGCGAATGTCGAGCGACCCACGCCCGGAGCGATTCGCCGTCGACCCACCGAAGAGGAAGCCGCCAGCCGTCGAGAAGACGTGCTGCACGTACGGCATGTCCTTCACCATGCGCTCGATCTCGAGCGTGATGGCGTTGGTCTGCTCCGGCGTGCTGCCCGGCGCGAGCCACACCGAGACGCCGACGCCTCCGTCGTCCACCTGCGGCAGGAACTCGCTTCCGAATCCGCGCGCCAGGAGAACCGCGCCGCCGAACGCGAGGACGGCGCCGCCGATCACGAGCCACCGTCTCCGGAGCGTGACGGTCGCGGTGCGCCGGTACGATCCTCGCACCCGGTCAAGCGCGTGGTCGAACGCGACGAGCGGACGCGCCCGCGACAGGCCGCTGGTGAAACGCACCTTCGCGAGCTGCGCGGAGAGCATCGGCACGAGCGTGAGCGCGACGACGAGCGATGCCAGAATCGCGAACGAGATGGTGAGGATCAGCTCCTTGAAGATGAGCGCGGCGAGCCCGCTCACGAGCAGGAAGGGCAGCACCGCCGCGAGATTGGTCGTGGTCGACGCAACCACTGCGCTGCTCACTTCCGCCGCCCCCGCGTGCGCGGCCTCCACCGGATCGGTGAACCCTTCCTCGCGTTTTCGGAAGATGTTCTCGAGCATCACGATGGAATTGTCGACCAGCAGACCGACGCCAAGCGCGAGCCCGCCGAGCGACATGATGTTGAGCGTGAGATCGCTCAACCCCATGAGCACGAACGTCGCGAGTATCGCGAGCGGAATGGCGATGCCGATGATCAAGGTCTTGCGCAGCGATGCGAGGAACAGGAACACGATCAGCATCGCCAGCAGCGCGCCCACGAGCGCGGCATCGCGAACCGAGTTCAACGAGTTCCGGATGAACCCGGCCTGGTTCTGGATGACGCTGTACTCCAGGTCGCGCGGAATGAAGCTGGTGGTCGCCAGGGACCTGATCTTCGCATCGACCCCATCGGCGACGTTGACGGTGTTGCCGTCGGGCTGCTTGCGAATCGAGACCTTCACCGCCGGCACGCCGTCGAGCCGCGCCCACAAGCGCTGCTCCTGGTGGGTATCGGTGATGGTGGCCATGTCGGTCAACGGCACGCGGCGCCCACCGCCGACATCGAGCAGTACGGCTCGAATGTCGTCCACGCTCTGGAACTTCCCCATCGTCTTGCCAACCAGCTCGTGCTCGCTCGACCCGATGCGGCCCGCGGCCACGTCCTGATTCGCCGCACGGAGCGCCGAGATCACCTCCGACACCGACACGCCGTACGAGCGCAGCCGCTCCTGGTCGAGCACGATCTGCACTTCGCGGACGAGCCCGCCCGACACGTCCACCGACGCCACCCCTTCGACGGTGAGGAGCTGCGGACGCAGGCGGTCCTCCACCCAGCGGCGGAGCGAGACGAGGTCGCGCTGCGGCGACGAGAACGCGATCTCGTAGACCGCCATCTGCGACGGATCGGACTTGCCGATCGTCGGTGGATCGGCTTCTTCCGGCAGCTGCGAGCGCGCACGATCAAGGTTCGTCGACGCGTCCTGGAGGGCGAAGTCGATGTTCGTGCCGTAACGGAAGTGCAGGTTGACGCCGACGCGCCCTTCCTGCACCTCGGTCTCCATGCGGGTGAGATTCTCGGTCGTCGCCAGCGCCGCTTCGAGCGGCTTGGCGACCGTTTCCTCGAGCACTCCCGGCTCGACGCCGGGATTGTTGACGCCGACACGGATTTGCGGATAGACGATGCGCGGCAGGAGATCCAGAGGGAGATCACCGAGGAACATCGTGCCGAGCACGAGCACGACCGACGTGACCATGAGGGTGCCGATGGGCCGCCGGATCGACCAGCTCGCCAGCCACCCACGCTTCTGCAGGTCGCTCATCGAACGCCTCCATTCGCGGGCGTGGTCGCCGCCGATCCCTCGGGAATGCGCGTCGGTGGCGCATCGCGAAGCGGCGGATTCACGATGCGAACCGCCGCGCCATCGCGAAGCGTCGCGCTCCCGGCAACGACCACGGTGTCGCCGGCCGCGAGGCCACCGGTGATCTCGACGTTCCCCTGAAACGTGCCGCCGCGCTGCACCTGCCGAAGGCTCGCGAGCGATGCGCTCACGACGTAGACGGCCGAGCCGCGCGCGTTCTCGACGAGAGCACCGGCGGGCACCATGAGCACGCCTTCTCGCGGGTCGAGCCGGAAGAGCACCCGTGCGAGGAAGCCCGAGCGCACGTCGCGGGCGGCCGCACCGGTAAGCGCGACCTCCACCGGGACGAGACGGGTCAGCGTGTCGGCCGCGGGAAAGATGCGCCTTATCGTCCCGCGCAGCGCGCGGCCCGGAAGCGCGTCGAGGGTGACATCGGTCTGGTCTCCCACATCGAGTCCGGCGACGTCGAGCTCGGAAATGGGAACGCGCACCACCATCGTCGAGATGTCGGCGACGGCGAACAACCGCGTTTGACCGGACACGATGTCGCCCGCCTCGACGCTCTTCTCGAGCACGACGCCCGAGAGCGGCGAGCGAATGGTCGCGTACCCGAGCCGCGTCCTCAGCTGATCGCGCGTGGCGAGGGCGGATCGATAGGCAGCCTCGTCGCGCTCGTACTCGGCGGTGGTCATGATCTGCTGCTCGTGGAGCTGCCTTGCACGCTCGGCGGCTCGGCGCGCGACCTCGAGCGAGGCGTCGGCGGAGGCGAGCTGTGCCTGAAGCTCACGGCTATCGATGATCGCGAGCACCTGTCCGGGTCGGACGGCGTCCCCCTCCTGGACGTTGACGCGCAGCAGCGCGCCCGCCATCTGGCTGTTGATTCCAACGGTACGGATCGGCTCGACGGTCCCTGCGACGCTCACGGAGCGGGCCGCCGTCTTCAGCTCGGCGACGGCGATCTCGACCGGAATCGGCCCGCGATCGTCGCGGCCGCGCCGGCCGCTCGTCGTCGCTCCCTCGCCGCGCTCGCTGCCGCACGCGGCGATGGCGACGCAGCCCACGAGGATCCAGGGGCTCATTGCTTCACGATTCGATGGACGCGGCCGAAGGCCGTCAGCATGTAGACCTCGCCCGCCGCGTCGACCCCGAACGAGAAGACATTCCCAATGGTGCCAATTGTCCACGTTCGCAGGTCGGCAGCCTGACCATTCGATAGGCGGAAGCTGCGAAGGAAGCCGGTACAGTAATCAGAGTACAGGTAGTGACCGGTGAGCTCCGGAATCGCCGCGCCGCGGTACACGAAGCCTCCGGTGATCGAGCAGCCCTGGCTGTGGTCGTACTCGAGCACCGGCGGCGTGAGACCCACCATGTTGCAGGTGGCGGCGTTGTAGCAGTGCGCGCCTTCCATGATGCGCCATCCATAGTTGACGCCGGCCGTCGCGGCCGCCACCGCGCTCACCTCCTCGTACTGCCCTTGGCCGACGTCCGCGATGTAGAGCGTTCCCGCGGGCGGATCGAACGCATAACGCCACGGATTGCGAAGCCCGATCGCCCAGATCTCATCGGCGCCATTCGTCGCGCCGGCGAACGGGTTGTTGGGCGGGATCGTGTACGGCAGCGTGGTCACGTTCAGCCGGAGCAGCTTCCCCAGGAGCGAGTTGATGTTCTGTGCGTTGTTGGACGGATCTCCGCCGCCACCACCGTCACCCGTCCCGAGGTAGAGCATGCCATCCGGCCCGAACATCGCGAGTCCGCCGTTGTGGTTCGACTGGCCCGGGTGCGCGATCGAGATGACCGACTGCCGTGAGTTCGCGTCGGCGACGTCGGCGGTGGGCGTGGCGGTGTACCGCGCGACGGCGATGTTGCCGCTCTTGTCGTTGTAGTAGACGAAGAACCGCCCATTGGTCGCGTAGGCCGGATCGAAGGCGACGCTCAGCAGGCCTTCTTCGCCGCCGTACTGCACGATCGAGGTGATGTCGAGGAATGGGGTCGCGAGGAGCGCTCCGTTCTTGTAGACACGAATCCGGCCACGCTGCTCGACGATGAACAGCCGGCCATCGTTGGCCGGCGCGGTGAGATACACCGGACTCTCGAGGCCCTCCGTCACCAGCTGCAGGGCCAGCACCAGTGGTGACGCCGCGTACGTCACCGTTCCGGTCGCCGTGGCGCCTGCCGTCACCGTGACGTTCTGCGTCGTCGGCGAAGGCGTGTTCGTGACCAGGTTGCCGGCGACCGTCGACGCCGTGATCGTGTACGTCCCGGGAGGAACGGGTGACAGTGTCTGCGTCGCCGTCACCTGCTGATTGTAGCCCGAGGGGCCGGTCACCAGCACTGCGCCGCTCACGCCCGACCCGAGCCCGTTGATGTTGACGGTGAGGCTTCCCGTGCCCACGGAATAGACAACAGTCGCCGCCACCTGGGTCGTCGAGGCGGGGAGCTGCACGGTCTGCGTCGTGGGGGCGGGGCGATAGGTCGTGCCGCCGGAGACGACGTCCGATGCGGTGATCGTGTACGCGCCCGGCGCGAGCAGATTGATGGCGGTGGACGACGTGAGCGCATTGGTGTAGCCGCCCGGGCCGGTGACGGTGACGCCGGCGTTGACGCCGTTAGGCAGCCCGGTGATGTTCACCGCCAGGCGGGCGGTCGCGACGGCGTACGCGACGCTGGCGACCGCGGTCCGGCTGGCCGCCGTCAGCTCCCGATTCTGAGTGGTGGGCGTGGGGGCCCAGCGACTGTCGCCAGCCGTCACATCGGCAGCCGCGACCGTGTACGTGCCCAGCTCGAGATCGGGAATGGTGGTGGTCGCCGTCACGTCGCGGGAATAGCTGCCGGGGCCGGTGACCGTGACCGCGGCCGCGGCGCCGGTGGGCAGCCCGGAGATAGTCACCTCGAGCGTGCCGTTGGCCGGTGCGATGGTCTCGCCGTCGCAGCCCGCGAACAGGACTGCGACCGCGCCGGCCACGGCACCCACTCTCACCGACCGCCTCCCAACAGGATCCCGTTGAACAGGAGCTTGAACGTGCCGTGCGGCTGCGCGCGGAAGGTGATCTCGGGGCCGAACAGGTAGAGCGTGCCCCGGCCCACCTGCACCTGCGCCATCGCCGTCGCGTCCTCGAGATACTGCTGCCCCCACGCCCAGCCGCTTCGCAGCGGAGCGTCGGTGTCGAACCACGCGATGCGGCGGATGCCGCGAGCGGCGGCATCGCTGCCTAACCGGAACGCGGGGCTGTCGTCGAAGAAAACGTCCACCCGCGATGGCATCCCGTGCGCGATCGGCAGCGTGCTGTCCACACGCACCTGAAGCACCGAGCCGGGCACGTAGTACTTCTCCCGCGGAAGCGCCTGTTCTCGGCCCTCGCGCTGCTCGACGAGTGCGCTCGTGATCGGGAGACCGAGGTGCTTGGCGAGGCTCGTCGAGCTGCCGATGGTGAGAACCGTGCCCCCCTCCTCGAGGAAGCGGCGCAGCTGCGGCACCGTCTTCGCCACCGACACGCGGCCCATGCGCGCACGCCACTCGGCGGGCACCGTGGCGGTGTCGAGCGATCCGCCACCGAAGCCGCCTTGCTGGGCGCCATCCCGCTCGGGAATCGCGCCATCCACGAAGATGATCACGTCGTACTTCGCGCGAAGGGCGCCGGTGTCGAGCTGCGGCGCGAAGACGACCTCGTGCGGAAACTCGTACCGCTCGAGAAGCCACCGCACCCATCCCGACGGCATCGAGCCGCCGTAGGTGTCCCAGAGCGCGACACGAGGCTGACGCAGCCGCTGAGCGCCGGCTGGGGCTCGCGTGCGCACGCCCTCGAAGCTCACGCCCGTCTGTGTCGCGAGCTGCTGGAGCAGCGGGCGCGTGCCGGACCGAGAGGTGACGAGAAAGCGCCCGTCGGGCAGCCACGACACCTCGTGGCCAGCCTTGAGCAGGCGGTTGACGACGAGCGCCGCATCATTCACGCGATGGTCGATCACGTACGCCGAGGCGTTAGGCACGCCCGTGACGCGTCCGGCGGCGACGGTTGCCAGCCCATCGATGGGCGCGAACGGCCCGTCGAAGCCGTCGAGGATCCGGTCGAACCTGATGCCCATCTGATATGCCAGCGTCCACCCCGCGTTGTCGTATGGGGGGATCGGCGGACCGCCCGGGTACTGAAAGTCGTTGGGATGGTCCTGCGGCTCGAACATGTCGAGGACGTGGGGGCGGAACGCCTGCGCCGTCTTCACGACGTAGGAACCGGCGGGATAGCTCTTTCCGCCCACGGTGAACGGAGCGGTGGCGCGGTGCACCGTCACCCCGACCTGAATCAGCGCATTGACGAACTTCGTGGCCGTGGGAAAATCCGGCTGGTCGGCGGGAAGGATGTAGCCCCGCGGGTCGCGCTCGTCCGGTGCGCGCAGCGTCGTCCAGTACTGCATGGGGAGCCCGCGCGCGCCGATGCCACCGCCCCGCTGCGCGTCGGGCCGCGTCGCCGCATCGGTTCCTCCGCCTTGCCCACGCGTCGCCGCGACGCGCACGCGCTCCAGATCCGACGGCGTCACCGTCCAGTGATCGCGGCTGCCGCGCTCGATGGAGTTCCTCCCCATCTTGTATATGTTGTAGAGGAACTGCTCGCGGTGCCGGGAGGCGACGTCGAGCACAGCCTTGTTGGCGGTGACGGAGTAGTCGACCGACTGCCGGAACTTCCATGGACCCGGTGGCACGGGCGCCACGAGATCGCTGCTGGCGAGCTGTCGCTGCGGGAGGAATGGAATCTCGATCGGCGTGGGATTCCCGATCGTCTCGGTGAGCAGCCCGATCATGTTGTGGAAGTACACCGTCGTCCGCAGGCCGCCGTTCCACCAGGTGGAGTAGTTGGCTCCGCGACGCGTCGTCGCGCCTGGCTTCCCCTCGACCACGAAGCGGTTGTGCATCGAGGCACCGACAAGGTCGATGCCGGTGACGACGAGCGGATCGTAGAAGTAGTTGAAGGGATCGCGGAATGGGGGCGCGAACAGCACCGTTCCCGAGGGACCGGTCTGGTGATGGTTGTACATGATCTGCGGAAACCACTCCCGGAACAGCACACGCGCCATGTTCTGCGACTCGGGCTGCGTGACCATGTAGAAGTCACGGTTGTTGTCGTGCCCGATGTACTTCTGGTAGAGTCGCGGAATCCCGGACGTCGAGCGCCTGGTCCTGTCGGGAACGCGCATGTACCAGTCGGAGACGAGCTCCATGCCATCCGGGTTCGCGTGGACGCCGAGCACGATGACGTCGTCGAGGAATCGCAAGGTCTCCGGATCGGTGCCGCTCACCAGTTGCCACACGGTCTCGAGGAGCTGTTGCGCACCGAGAACCTCCGTGGCGTGCAGCCCACCGTCGATCCAGACGACGGCCTTTCCCTCGGCCGCCAGCCGGCGTGCTTCCTCGTCGCTCACGCCTTCGGCGAGCGCCAGCCGCCGAGCGATCTCCTTGTAGCGCTCGAGACGCTGGTGATTCGCGGGCGAGGTGACGATCGCCATGAGCTGAGGGCGGCCCTCGGCGGTGACGCCGATGGTGTCGAGCGCCATCCGGTCGGACTCGCGTGCCAGCCTCTCCCAATACGCCACGAACTGCGTGTAGTCAGGCAGTACGTAGTCAGCGCCGATCTCATGGCCGAAGTGCGCGCTCGGGGTCGTGAGCGGGCGGGATGCCGTTTGCGCGTCGAGCGTGGTCGCCAGGGCAAGGGCGATCAGGCCTGAGCGCAGCGAACGGGACAGCAGCGCGGGCATTGCGACATTCTCCTGTGGACGGTCCGGGGGCGCCTGCAGGGGCGCCAACCTAGAGATACGCATCTAGCGGGAATTCCGCTGCCTTTTGCGGTGGATTAGAGCTCGGAATAGCTTAAGGCGATGACGAATGCGGAGTGAGCAGTGGGGGATTTTCGATTGGGGAAGCGCACGCTGATTGAATTCCTCACTCCTCAGCCCTCATTCCTCATTTTCACGGAGGGACGATGAAGCAGGACACCATCGAGCTGGAAGGCGTCGTGTCCGACGTCCTGCCCAATGCCACGTTTCGCGTCGACCTGGAGAACGGCCACCGGTTGTTGGCGACGACGGCGGGGAAGATCCGCAAGTTCAAGGTGCGGATTCTCGCCGGCGATCGCGTAACGGTCGAAGTGTCACCCTACGACCTGACCAGGGGGCGCATCACCTACCGACACAGGGACTAATGCGCGCGGGCTAAACGCGGCCACCCTCGACCGATGCTGCGCTCTGACGGACGCTCGCGGACGCGCCGGGTCGTTCCGACCGCCTTCGGATGGGGATGGCGAAGGCGAAGGTCGACTGCCCCGCTGTGCTCAGATCTGCCCACGCCCGCCCTCCAATCGACTCGACCGTTTCGCGCACGATGCTGAGACCGAGGCCCGTTCCTTCGACGCCGGTCACCGTCTCGTCGTGCGCGCGGAAGAAGCGCTGGAAGAGCTTGTCGCGCGCTTCGGCGGGAACGCCGAGCCCGTTGTCGCGCACGACGACGACCAGCGACTCCCCTCGCTCATCACCGCGGGTCTCGACCGTCCCCGCGACCTCGATCCATCGCTTCACCTTCTCCGGATCGGCGTACTTGATCGCGTTGGAGATGTAGTTCGTCAGGCACAGCTCGACCACCGCGGCATCGACCTCCACGTCGGGCAGATCCTCGGCGACGGTGATCAGCACGCCTCGCGCCCGCGACATCTCGCGCAGCTGCCTCACGACTTCCGCGACCGCCTGCGGCAGACGGACATGATGGTGCTTCCACACGCGGTCCTCGAGCCGTGAAAGCACCAGGAGGTTGCCCAGCATCGCGTCGATGCCCTCGACGTTCTCGCCGATCATGCGCAGAAAGCGAACGCGCTCCGTCTCGTCGATCCACGATTCATTCAGGAGCACGTGTGCGCCCTTGATGGCGCCCAGCCGGTTCTTGAGCTCGTGCGATACCATCCGGTTGAATCCCCGCAACCGCTCCTCCCGTTCGCGCACCTGTTCGTTCGTCTTGCTCAGGAAGTGCATCGTGGTCACTTGCTGAATGAGCGTGACGGCACGGAACAATCGCTGCCCGCAATTCAGCAGCTCGCTGCGCGTGCAGGGCTCGTCGATGTCATCGACCAGGCGCGCGAGGTAGCTGAAGAGCACGCTCCCCAGCAGCTCGTACTCCTTGAAGATCTGATAGGCGTCGAAGCCCTGGTGGTACCGGAGCTCACCGAGCTCGCGGGCCTTGGCGACGACGGGGACGTCCGCCGAGATGTCGTCGGCCGGGTTCTCGAGGAACGCGGCGATGCCGTCGATGAGGAGCGGAACGTGATCGAGCAGGTCCTGCGTGGGAAACACGCGGTTCGGATCGATCGACACGCGCGCGACAATTCGCTCGAGCCACCGAGCTGTGAGATCCTCGCGGGCACCACGAAGCCGGTCGGCCAGGACGGCCGCGAGCGGACAATCGGGCATGAGCGGCATGCTGGCCTCAGGTGCAGGGAACGGACCAGACGCCCGCGCCTGAACGCCCGAGGAAGGACCTAGGCCGGGCTCGAGACGCCTCCGATCGCCAGGCTCGCCGTCATGCGGCGGGGAGGGTCAGAATGAACGTGCTCCCCTCGCCCAGCGTGCTTTTCGCCGTTAGGTCTCCCCCCATGCCTCGCGCGAGATCGCGGCTGATGGCCAGCCCGAGCCCTACTCCCTCGTGTTGCCGTGCAAAGCGCTGGTCCACCTGGACGAACGGCTCGAACACGTCTGCGAGCTTGTCGGCCGGGATGCCCACTCCCGTGTCCGTGACGGTGACCGTCACGACGCCGTCGCGCGTCGCGCACGTGACCCGCACCTCTCCGCCGGAATCGGTAAACTTGATCGCGTTCGCGAGCAGGTTGAGCAGAATCTGCTGCAGTTTCTCCCGATCGGCGCGCGCGTGGATGTCGCGATCGCATCCGCCGAGCACGTACGTCAGCCTCTTCGCGCGCACCTGGGGGGCGACGAGCACCTCGGCCGCCGCCAGCGCCTCGGCGACCGGCACGTCATCCAGAACGTAGTGAACCGCGCCGGTTTCGACGCGCGTGTAGTTGAGCACCTGGTTGATGAGCCCCAGTAGATGCTTCTGGCTCTGCTGAATGCGATGGAGGTCGGCGCGCTGCTGCTCGTTGATCGGGCCGCGGACTCCCATCTCCATCAGCTCGGCGTAGCCGCCGATCGCGTTGAGCGGCGTGCGCAGCTCGTGCGACATTACGGCGAGGAACTCACCCTTGGCGCGGTTCGCGGCATCCGCTTCTGCGCGCGCCTCTTCCGCCTCGCGCCGGGCACGCTCGCTCTCGATGAGCAGACGCTCGACGTCGCGGCGCGCCCGGACGTGATCGGTGACCTCCACGCCGTGCGCGATGACACCCGATCGGGTGCCGTCGGCTTCGACGAGCGGGAAGTAGACGAAATCGAGGATTCGCTCTTCCACGGGCGTGCCGGCTCCGCGCGAGAGCATGATGGGCATCTCCCGGCCGACGAATGGCTCTCCGGTCGCGACCACGCGGTCCAGCAGCGCCTCGAACCCCTGGCCGCGCGCTTCCGGTAATGCGTCGAACAGTGGCCGCCCCACCAGCTCCCGATGCCCGACCAGCTGGTAGTACGCCTCGTTGACGAGCTCGAACGTGAGCGGAACTCCGCGGAGGATGGCGAGGAATGCCGGCGCCTGCTGAAAGGTGTATGCGAGCCGCGATCGTTCGACCTCGAGCTCGCGGTTCAACGTTTGAAGGCGGCGCTCCGTGAGCACTCGCGCCGTCGTCTCCTGACAGACGACGAGGACGCCGGCGACCGCGCCATCGTCGCCGAACGCCGGACCGTAGCTATATGTCCAGTAGACTTCCTCGATTCGGCCATTGCGCTCGATAGGCACGAGGTGGTCCTCGTGCCACGTCGCTTCGCCTCCGGCGAGAACCTGCGCGATCTGTGGCCCGATGATGTCCCAGATCTCGGTCCAGAACTCGGCTCCCCGCATGCCGAGCGCGCGTGGGTGACGCCCACCTTCGGCGAGGCTCGGGCGATAGGCATCATTGTAGAACTGAACGAGGTCCGGGCCCCAGAAGAGGAACATCGGGTGGCGCGAGGCGAGCAGCGTGGCGACCGTCGTGCGAAGGCTCAGGGGCCATGCAGCCACCGGGCCAAGGGGCGTGGCGGACCAGTCGAGCGCGCGGCAGAGCGCGCGCATCTCGCCCGGGCCGGCGAACAGGCGTTCGGCGACGTCCGGACGCGGCACGTGGTGATGCGCGCCAGGGTAATCCGAGATGTTGCCGCTTGCGACCGTACTCGACCGCTCTCTCATCGGGCGGCCTCCTCCTTGTGAATGGCCCGACGTCGGACCGCTCGCTCAAACGTACGATGCGAATATGGTTCCGCGAACGGACGGGCGCACCTCCATCGGAGGGGGTGCGCCCCGCCCCTTCGGCTACTGCGCGTACTGCCGCTTGAGGTCGTTCCGGTACGCTTCGCTGGCGTAGATCGCCACTTCGACGCGACGGTTCTGCTGCTGCCCGGTGTCGGTGTCGTTGGTCGCGATGGGCTCGGTCTCGCCGCGGCCGGCCGTGCGCAGGCGGGTGCGAACGACCCCTTGCGTGGCCAGATAATCGGCCGCCGACCGCGCGCGCCGCTCCGACAGGTCCCAGTTGTACGAGTCGGGGCCCTGCGAATCGGTGTGCCCGACGATCAGCAGATCCGTGTTGGGATATTTGTCGAGACTCGCGGCGAGATTCCGCAGGTTTTGCGCGGCTTCGGCCCGGATGCGGTCGGAATCGAAGTCGTAGAGCAATCCGGATGCGAACGTCACGGCGATGCCCTCGCCCACGCGAGCCACCGTCGCCCCCGGGATGTTCTGCGCCAGCTCGTCAGCCTGCTTGTCCATCTGGTTACCGATGATCGCGCCAACGACTCCGCCGACCGCTGCGCCGATGATCGCGCCGCGCGCGGTGGAGCCCGTCTGGTTGCCGATGACGCCTCCGATCGCGCCGCCGGCGCCAGCACCGATAATGGCGCCTTTCTCCGTGCGGCTGAGGCTGGAGCACCCCGCGGCGAACAGGGTGGTGATCAGGAGGGCGCTTGTCAGGCGCGTGCGAGTGCAAAGGTGTGAGCGCATATCGGGCGGTCCGTTGTTGGAGGATCTGCTCCGATGCCGGGCAGAGGGCGTGCCAACGAACCAACGCCAGGTGTTTTGCGTTTGTGATCCACGTCCAATAGCCTACACGCCATGCCACTCCTGTTCAGCTACCTCCGCCGGTATTGGGGCATCGTCGCCCTCGCGCTCGTCCTGGCAGCGATCAACCAGATCTTCTCGCTGCTGGATCCGCTGATCTTCCGGCACATCATCGACGACTACGCGACGAAGTTCCGAGAGCACACCACGCGCGAGTTCTTCCGCGGCGTCGGTCTGCTGCTGGCGGCCGCGGTGGGTGTCGCGTTCGTCTCCCGGGTGGCGAAGAACTTCCAGGATTACTTCGTCAACGTCGTGACGCAGCGCGTCGGCGTCGATCTCTACTCGGACGGCATCCGCCACTCGCTCTCGCTCCCGTTCCAGGTGTTCGAGGATCAGCGGAGCGGCGAGACGCTCGGCAAGCTCCAGAAGGTCCGCTCCGACGTCGAGCGATTCATCGCGGCGTTCGTGAACATCATGTTCACCACGCTCGTCGGCGTGGTGTTCGTGATGATCTACGCGTTCAACGCGCACTGGTCGATCGCCCCGGCGTATCTGGCCACCATCCCGATCCTCGGCGGCCTCAGCTCCGTGCTGAGCAGGAAGATCAAGGTGCTCCAGAAGCAGATCGTGGCCGAGACGACGGCGCTCGCCGGCGCGACGACGGAATCGCTGCGGAACATCGAGCTGGTGAAGAGCCTCGGACTCGCCGACCAGGAAGTCGCACGGCTGACCGCGACGACCGAGAAGATTCTCAAGCTCGAGCTGCGCAAGGTGCGGTACATCCGCAGTCTGAGCTTCGTGCAGGGAACGTCGGTGAACTTCGTTCGCACGATGATCCTGCTGCTGATGCTCTATCTGATCTACACGCAGGCGATCACGGTCGGTCAGTTCTTCTCGCTGCTCATCTACTCGTTCTTCATCTTCGGTCCGCTCCAGGAGATGGGGAACGTCATCAACATCTATCGTGAGACGGAGGCATCGCTCGCCAACTACGAGAAGATCCTCCAGACGCCCCCCGATCCAAAGCCAACGTCGCCCGTGTCGGTCGATGACCTGCGCGTGCTCGAGTTCGATCGCGTGAGCTTCACGCACCAGACGGCGTCGACGCCGGCGTTGAGCGATGTGAGCTTCCGCGTGCAGCGCGGCGAGACCGTGGCGTTCGTCGGGCCCTCCGGCGCGGGGAAGAGCACGCTCGTCAAGCTGCTGGTGGGACTGTACACGCCGAAGGCGGGGCGCATCCTGTACAACGGGGTCGAGAGCACGCGCGTGAGCCTCGATCGGCTGCGCGAGCGCATCGGGCTGGTGACCCAGGAGACGCAACTGTTCTCCGGATCGATTCGCGAGAACCTGCTGTTCGCGCATCCCGGAGCGAGCGACGCCGAGTGTCTCGCGGTGCTGCACCAGGCGGCCGCCGACGGGCTCCTGCGGCGCGCCGATCGCGGCCTCGATACCGTGATCGGGGAAGGCGGCATGAAGATCTCCGGCGGAGAGAAACAGCGCCTCGCCATCGCGCGGGCGCTGCTCCGGCAGCCGCACCTGCTCGTGTTCGACGAGGCGACGTCATCGCTCGATTCCCTCACGGAGGAGGAGATCAGCCGGACGATGCGGTCCGTCGCGGCAACCTCCAACGTCGTCACCGTGCTCATCGCTCACCGTCTCTCGACGGTGATGCACGCCGACCGGATCTACGTCCTCGAGCGCGGGCGAGTCATCGAGACCGGGCGACACGAAGAGCTGCTCGACCTCACGGGGCTGTACTACGCGATGTGGCGGCAACAGGTCGGCGAGCGGCGACCGGTGGCGGATGCAGGGCAGCGCCCCGCGCTCGCGGCACCCTGATCGCTACTGCTTCAGCGGCTGCGCGAAGTTCAGCTCGTACCCGTTGAGGTCGACGATCGAGAACTCGCGCTGCCCGTAGAAGGTGTCGTGAATGTCGCTCGTGAAGCGCGCCTCGGGAAACGCGGGTGTCGCCCCCGCCATCACCGTCTGTGCCCGCTCCAGCTGCCGGCGCTTGAGCGCATCGTAGAGATCATCGATGCGAGTCGTCATGAGCCAGAAGCTCACTTCGTGGTCGGCCTTCGCCGTGCCCCGCGGCACGAACATCAAGTACGCCCCGCCGAACGACATTCCCGCCCAGGCTGCGTCGGTGTCGATCTCGTGGGCTCCTTCGAGCTCGAAGCCGACCGCGCGATACCACTCGATCGTCTCGCGCACGTTCGGGACACGCACCATCGGCTGGATGGTCGTTACGCTCGGAGCGAGAGCGGATATCCGCCCCCCGAAATCGGAGCGGGCCCGCGCGTGCGGCTCCTTGGCGCCCGCCGCCTTGAGCCGGCGCATCGCTGGCTCGTCGCCGCGCAGCA
>DATBIU010000070.1:0-4236 GCA_036556765.1 Gemmatimonadaceae bacterium
GAGCCGCGCGAAGTCGGCGCTGAGAATCGATGGCGCGATCCTCACGCTCATGGGCGCCCCGACACCGTGAGCGCGACGCGAGCGCCCGCGCCAACGGCACGACCCGCTGCCGGCGTCTGCGCGATGACCGTATTTCCCGGCGCGAGGCTCGCCGAGTCCACGTTCACGTCGCCGATGCGGAGGCCCAGCTGCTCGAGCACGGTGCGCGCGCGCGAGTAGCTCTCCCCCACGACATCGGGCATGTCCACCGAGGCGGGGCCGATGCTCACCGTCAGCGTCACCGACGACGGCACCGTCACGCGGGTCCCCGCGACGGGAATCGAGGCGGTGACCG
The DNA here is from genome assembly GCA_036556765.1 of Gemmatimonadaceae bacterium. Taxonomy (GTDB): domain Bacteria; phylum Gemmatimonadota; class Gemmatimonadetes; order Gemmatimonadales; family Gemmatimonadaceae; genus JAICNG01. The sequence goes on from DATBIU010000070.1 coordinate 335, forward strand.
TGCCGCGCGGCGTGGTGGCGCGCACCTCCTCGACGTCGCCGACGTCGAGCCCCGCGTTCTCGATTGCCAGCTCCGCCTGCTGGCGCGTCATGCCCACGACGTTAGGCACCTCCCCGCGCCGCTGTCCCGAGCTCACGTGCAGCACGATCTCGGCGCCCTTGGCCTCGACTGCGCCCGCCGGTGGCTCCTGCTCGAGCACGGTGCCGCTCGGCGCACTGGCGTGGAAGCGCTGCTCGCCGGTCGAGGAGCGGAATCCATCCGTCGTCAGGCGCCGTGTCGCCTCGGCGTGGGTCATGCCGACGACGTTCGGGACCTTGCGGTCGCTCGGGATGATCGTCGCCGGAAAGACGAAGAACGCGACGATGAGGTAGGCGAACACGAAGCCTGCCGTCCCGGCGATCACGAACGGAAGCGCGCGACGCGCCCCACCGCGCCATTTCACCCTCGAGCCCTCCTCAGCCGCGCGGCGAAGGCGCCGTCCACGCCGTGACGCTGCGGGAGCACGCGCAGGCGCCCGGCGTCGAGCACCGGAGCAGGCACGGTTCCCTCCGGGGGCGGCTCGAGCGTCCACTCGGGACACTCCCGCAGAAACGCCTCGATCTGCGCGTCGTTCTCCTCCGGCTCGAGCGTGCAGGTGCTGTACAGCAGGAGACCGCCGGGCTTCACGACCGCCGCCGCCGCGCGGAGCATGCTGCGCTGCGTCGCGGCGAGCACGGCGATGTCCGACACCTTGAGACGCCAGCGCGCATCGGGATGACGGCGGAAGGTGCCCGTCCCGGTGCACGGCACATCGAGCAGCACCGCATCCACCGGACGAATCGCCGGGGCGCGCGCGTCGGCGACCACCGCCACCAGGTTACGCGCGTCCACGCGGCGCGCGTTCGAGATCATGCGCTGAATCCGCTGCACCGAGCGGTCGCCGCCAACGACCACCGATGCGGTTCGGGCGAGCTCGAGCGCCTTGCCTCCCGGGGCGGCGCACAGGTCGGCGACCTCGGCCCCGGGAGGGAACGAGGCGTACTGCGTCACCAGCGTCGCCGCCGGATCCTGCACGAAGAACAGCCCCTGTCGATAGGCGCCCAGCTCCGTCAGTGAGACCGGGATCTTGATCGCGAGGGAGTCGCGAGCGAGCGGCGCATCGGTGACGTCGACGCCGGCGCCCTCGAGCGTCGCCTCGAGCTGCTCGCGCACCATGTTGTACGGTCGCACCACCAGCGGCGCCTCGGCGTTGTTCGCCGCCAGTAGCCGCTCCGTCTCGTCGGCCCCCCATCGCCCCACCCAGCGCGCGACCAGCCAGCGAGGGTGTGAGTAGCGCAGCGCGAGGGCATCGACCGGATCGGTCGGGACCGCCACGTCGAGCGCGTCACGCTCCCGGTCGAGGCGGCGGAGCACCGCATTGGCGAGCTTGCTGGCCCCCAGGCCGTGGCGCTCCTTGGTGAGCTCGACGGTTTGCGCGATCGCCGCGTAGGCGGGCACGCTCCGCATGTGCAGCAGCTGATACGCGCCGAGTCGGAGAAGATCACCCAGGTCCGGGTCGAGCCTGACGAGGCCCAGACGTACGCGCTCGGAGAGGAGGGCGTCCAGCATGGCGCGGCGGCGGAGCATCCCGTAAACGAGCTCCTGCGTCCATCGGCGATCGCGCGCGTCGAGCGGCGCGGCGCGCAGCTCGAAGGCAGGGTCGAGCATCTCGCCATGCCGCATGTCGGCGAGAATCTCGGCCGCGGCACGCCGCGCCTCAGTAACCGACCCGGTTCCAGTGAACGCCATACGCTACAAGATATTAGAGCGGACGTGCCCCAGCCTATAGCCCGGCGGCTATTCCCCCAGAACGTCCCCGACGGCGACGCCCCGCCCGCGCGCGAATTCCTGCGCCGAGATCCGGCGTTTCCCGGGGGCCTGCACTTGAAGGACGCGCACCGCCCCGTCCCCGCAAGCGACGAGCATCCCGGTGCGGTCGACCGCGAGGACCTCACCGGCCTTCGTCGATCCCTCGTCCCCCGCCTCCTCGGTGGCGATGGCGCCGAAGAGCTTCAGCTCCTCTCCGTCGCGCATGGTGAACGCGCCCGGCTTGGGGTCGTATGCGCGAATGTGGCGGGCCACGACGCCGTTCCCCTCGTCCCAGGAAATGCGCGCCATGTCGCGCTCGATCTTCGGCGCGTGGGTGGCCTGCTCGTCGTTCTGGTCGCGCTCCGTGGCCTCTCCCAGCGAGATGAGCGTGAGCGCCTCGATGAGCGCCAGCGCCCCCAGCTCCGACAGCCGCAGCTCCAGCTCGCCCGCCGTCTCGTCCTCGGCGATCGGTGTGCGCGCCTGGAGGACGATCGGGCCGGCATCGAGGGCCGGTACCATCCGCATGATCGTGACGCCTGTCTCGATGAACCCCTCGCGGATGGCGGCCTGAATCGGCGCGGCCCCTCGGAGCTTGGGAAGCAGCGACGCGTGAACGTTGAACGTGCCGAGCGTCGGGAGGTCGATGATCTCCTTCGACAGGATGTGCCCGTACGAGACGACGACGGACAGCTCGGGCTCGAGTGCGCGCAGCTCATCGAGGAACGCATCTCCGCGCGGCTTCTCCGGCTGCAACACGGGAATGCTCTCGGCCAGCGCGATCTCCTTGATCGGCGACGGGACGAGCGTCGAGCGCGACCGCCCACGCGGCCGGTCCGGCTGCGTGATGACGGCGCAGACGTCGAATCCCTCACCCACGAGCGCCCGTAACGAGGGACTGGCGAATGCGGATGTCCCCCAGAAGAGCACGCGCACGCTACAGCTCCTCGTCGCGATGGTGGTGCTGCGCGACCTCGAGCGCCGCCACGGAGCGCGTCAGCGATTTGTCGCCGCCGCGGAGCTTCTCCCACTTCTTGAGCGCGGCGCGGCGCTTGAGCAGCCCGAGGTAATCGATGAAGAGCTTGCCGTGCAGGTGGTCGATCTCGTGTTGAATGCAGCGCGCGAGCAGCTCGGTCGCGTCGAGCTCGATCGGCTTCCCCTCGCGATCCTGTGCCTTGACGACGACACGCATCGCGCGCTCGACGTCGGCGTAGATGTCGGGGATCGAGAGACACCCCTCCTCGCCCGTCTGGGATCCCTCGCGCCGCACGATCTCCGGGTTGACGAGGACATGCCGCGCGCCTTCGACGTCGACGACGGTGACCCGCTCGGTGCGCCCGACCTGGGGGGCGGCGAGACCGATTCCCTTCGCGGCGTACATCGTCTCGAACATGTCGTCCACCAGCTTCTGAAACTCCGGCCCGACATCCGTGACCGGACGCGTCTCCTCTCGCAGGATCGGGGCGCCGAGTACGTAGATGTCGAGGAGGCTCACGAGGCGGCGGGCTCGGCTTTCGGCGCGACGACGCGCGCGATACGGCCGCGCTCGATGACGATGCGCGACTCGCCCGTCTTGATCGTGATGCGGTCGTCCATGGCCTTCACCGGCTGCCCCTCCTTCATCGCTTCCTTGATGTGGATCACCTCACCGACGATGCCGCCCGCGGTGACCACCTCGTCCCCCTTCTTGAGATTCCGCAGCAGCTCGTCGTGCTTGGCGCGCTCGCGCTGCTGCGGGCGAAACCAGATGAAGTAGAAGATGCCGAAGACGAGGATCCACGGGAGCAGGAGGCCGATGGGATTCGCGCCTCCTTCCTGTGGCGCCCCAATGAGCAGGATCGCGAGCGTGGGGTTCATGTGACGGGAGCGGGTCGGGAGTGATAGCGCTGAAGCCAGTCGCGGCTCCACGCCGGAAAATCTCCTTCGAGAATCGCGCGCCGCGCGCGGCGCATGATCGCGGTCAGGAAATGTACATTATGCAGCGACAGGAGACGCAGCCCAAGCACCTCGTCGCTGGCGAAGAGGTGGCGGATGTAGGCGCGGGAGAAGCGCGCGCAGGTCGAGCACTCGCACCCGTC
>DATBIU010000071.1:0-5577 GCA_036556765.1 Gemmatimonadaceae bacterium
GAATCCGCGGCTTGAGCTGGGGCGCGCCGTTGAAGAATCCGAGAACGCCGATGATGTCGTAGCACGAGGTCTGATTGAAGCGAGTCGTGGGAATGGCGTTGATGACGTTGCCGTCGAGACGGACCTCGATGGCGCCGGAGCCGTCATCGGCGACCGCGTTGCGACCGCCGCCACTCGTGAACGCGCCGACATGCACGTCGCGGATGACGAGCAGGCGGCCGACGTCGGGTGTCTTCGCGCCGCCCGCCGCCACCGCGGCCGCGATCGCGCCCGTCGTCCGCTCCGCGGGATCCGGAACCGTTGCCGCGCCGCGGTTCGGCGCGACGATCGGACTGTTGATCTGGAGCTCCCCATTGAACTGCGCCAGCACGCCGCTGATCTCGACGCTGTCCCCCAGGACGAGCGCGGCCGACCCTGGAATACCGAACGCGAGAATGCCGCCGGTGGGGTCCTGGATGTAGACGTTGTCGCTGCGATACGTGCCCTGCGCGGCCGTCACGATTCCCGCGACCGTCACCGGCGCGTTGAGCGTATCGGCCTCGGCGACGTTGATGCGGACGACGCACCCGCGCTTGGCGGGGGCGGAGATGAAGGCCGTCTCGTCGCGATAGACCGACGCTCGCACCGGATTGACGCAGAACACCAGCGTCCCCGTCACGTTGGGATCCGGCACGAGGAAGACGTCGTGCGTGCCCGGCGGCACCGCGTCGAGCTCGAAGGCGCCGTTCGCGTCGGTCGTCGTTTCGTCGATCACCACCGAGGACCCCCGTTCCCGGACCTCGACCTCGACGTTGCGCAGCAGCGTGTCGCCACCTAACGGGGTGAATTGCCCGTTGTTGTCGGCGTCGAAGAAGAGGCGGCCCGTGAGGCGGCCGGATCCCTCGACATCGAACGGCGGGGCTGGGTCTTCTGCGCACGCCACCAGGAACAGTCCCAGCGCGAGCAATGGAACGAAGTCAGAGGCTCTCATCGTTGCTTCAGTCTCAGGGGCGCGAGGTTGTCGTCACGGCGCACGAGCGGAGATGGCGGTGTGGGAGTGATGTAGTTGTCGTTCTGGCTGCCGGGCGTTCCGCGATCGGGCGTGGCCCCGGGCCCGAACGTCGACGTTTGTGCCTGCCAATTGCCGCCGGCGACGTCGAGATTCTCCGCCGACGGGTCGAGCACTCCCCACGCGGTCCCATTGCCCGAATGGGCCGACCCGTAGTTGACCGAGTCGACCACCGCGCCAGTTGGATCCTTCAGCACGATTCGGTCGCCCGCCTGCGCCAGAGCGAGTCGCTGATAGACGAAGTCTTCATTCAGCCCACCATTGAGCGCGGGATCGCCGTTGATCGCGAGCAGCACGTACCCGCCGGCGGGAATCACGAGCGAGATGTCGACCGTGTCGGTCGCGGCGTTGTCCTGAACCGTCCAGTTCTGGAGATTCGCGTCAGCCGTCCCCCAGTTGTGCAGCTCGATGTACTCGCCGTTGGCATCCGAGGCGACGGCCGGGTTGGCCATGAATTCGTTGATGATCACCCGCGCCACGGGCGTGTCGGCCCGCGCAACGTCGGTCGCGAACCGCGGCTTCACCTGCGCCACCCCGTTGAACTGCGTAAGAATGCCCGTGACGTTGTACCGCTCACCGATGGTGAAGCTGGCTCGCGTGAGACCGGTGGCCAGGCCGTTGACGCGGACGACGAGCGTGTCCCCCGCATCGGAAAGCGTCGTCACGTTGAACGCGTTGCTCGTGCCGCCGCCGACTGCCGCGACCGTCAGCCGCGAGACGACGATGAGCTTGCCCTCCTCGGTGAGCGCCCGCGCCTCGGGAACCGTGTTCGGCTTCGGTGCCACCGACGCGCCGCCGGTTCGCACGCGAATCGTCGGCGCCGCCCCGGTGCGACCGATCTGCTTCTGTCCGCTGAAGAGCGTGATCGGCCCGACGGCTTCGATGCGCACGCCGAGGCGGTAGATCGCCGAGTCGGCGGTCGGCACTGGGAAGACGGCGATTCCGCCGGTCGAGTCCTGAACCCAGATCTCGGAGTTCGCACCCGGATTCGCGCCGTTGAACACACCCGCGGGAACGGTGATGTCTCCGATCACCGCCACCGTCGTGTCAGCGGGCGTTGCCCGCGCCTCGGCGATCGTGACGAAGATCGAGCCGGTGTAGAGCACGTTCAGCGTGGCGGTGGCGGCTCCGACGACGGTGACCTGCCGCGTCGAGCCGCTCGCGCCGTAGTTGATCGCGCCTAACCGCTCGAACTCGAGATAGTAATCCCCCGGCGCGACGAGACCGAATCGATAGGCGCCGAGCGAGTCCGTGCGCACCGAGTCGAGCTTGGCACCGATGGCACCCGTGTCGGCGCGGAGGAACACCCACAGACCGGGCCCGGGGACATCGGTTCCCTGCTCGAACGTCGCGTTGCCGTTCTCGTCGCGGAACACGCGCCCGGTCACGACACCCGGGAACATCGTGTACCGGAAATCGATCGAGACGGGGCGACCGCGGAAATCGATCACCGCCGACGGCGCGGGATTCGATGTGAGCGACGCACCGGGAGGCGCCTGTCCCACCGGTTCCACGCGATAGCTGCCCGGCTCGAGATCGCTGAACGTGACGCGGCCATCAGCGCCCGTGGGCGCGCTCGCGACTTCGACACCGCCATCGAACAACGCGATCTCGAAGCCCGAGATCGGCGTGTCGCCAGTGGTCAGCGAGCCGGATGCATCGTCGTCGATGTACGCCGCGACCGTGAGGGCGCCCGCGCGGCCTTCAGGTGCGGCCGCCTCTTCACATGCAGCGAGGGAAAGAAGAAGAGCGAGTGCGAGCCACGAAACGCGGGTGAGGAGCTGCGGGGAGGAAAGAATCGCCATGCGTCGGGGATGGGGAGCCTGAAGATGCGTGGGCCATCGGCCAGGGGCCAGGGGTGTGGAACGGCGAACGGCGGCGCGTTCGCGCCGCCGTTCGATCATCAGATGACTCTTCGCTGCCTTGCCCCCTAGACCCGCCCCGTGGCCCCTGGCCCTTGGCCCCCGACCCGCCGCCCCACGGATAGGTAATAGACCGGGACTCCCAGCACGATGACTCCCAGCACCGCCAGCGTGGGCCACCGGCTCGTTGGATCCGCGATCGCGTTCACGAGAATGAAGATCGTCGCCAGCACGAAGAGGAGCGGAACGATCGGATACAGCGGCGCGCGGAACGGTGGATCGTAGTCGGGCTGCTTGCGCAGCGTGAACACCGCCGCCACCGCCAACGCATAAAACGGAACGATGGCGGTCACGAAGGTGTCGGCGAGCTGCTCGAAGGTCCGGAAGAGCACGAAGATGACGCCGAGGGCGGCGGTCATGGCGATCGCGACGTAGGGCGTCTCGTAGCGCGGATGCACCGCCGCCACCCTCCGGAAGAACAGCCCATCGTCCGCCATCGCGAAGAAGATGCGCGGGGAGGTGAGCAGCGTGCCGTTCAGCGTCCCGAACGTCGACAGCATGACGACGACGCCGACGAAGACGACGCCGGCCGTTCCGATGAGCTGCATGGCGACGTCGGCCGCGATCCGCGGCGACTGGCGCAGCTGCTCGACGGGGAAGATCGCGAGGTACGCGACGTTCGCGAGCAGGTAGATGACGATCACCGAGGTCACGCCGAGGATGAGCGCGCGCGGCACGTTCCGTCGGGGGTCCTTCACCTCGCCGGCGACGAAGCTCAGATCCGCCCAGCCGTCGAACGCCCACAGCACGGACACGAGGGCGAGCCCGAACGCGGAGATCGTGAAGCTCCCCGGCGGAACCGCGGGAGTGAAATGACTCGCCCCCTCGGGGAACCCCACCGCGAGCGCGAACAGCACGATGAAGAGCAGACCGCCATACTTCGCGATCGTGGTGAGGTTCTGCACCAGCGCTCCCCATCGCACGCCGACGTAGTTGAAGCCCGCCGTGACGATGATCGCCCCCGCCGCCACGTAGTGCACCCAATCGTCGTACGGCGCCACACTCGGCTCGCGGCCAATGGCGCGGAAGAAGTACTCGGCGAATGTCGTGGAGATCGCACCTAACGACGCGGCACGGATGAGCACCAGCTCCGCCCAGCCGAACAGGAAAGCTGGCAGTCGTCCCCAGCCCTCCCGAATGAAGACGAACAGCCCCCCGGTGCGCGGATACGCGCCCGCGATCTCGGCCAGCGTCAGCGCCCCGCACAAGGCGAGGAGCCCACCGGCCACCCACACCGAGAGCAGCGGGAGCGGGCCGGGCAGCCGATCGGCGATGACCGCTGGCGAGCGGAAGATGCCCGACCCAATGGTCGAGCCGACGAGCACCGCAATCGCGCTGTAGAGGCCGAGCCGGCGCGGGAGTTCGTTGCGCATGGGGGCTGATAGTAGTGAGAGACAGGGCCGGGGGTCCAGGGCCCGGGCCCCTCCTGAAGGACGATCATCCCCACGCGAGGGCTGCGAGTCGCGTTAGATTACCGCCGTGCTTTCCATCGTCCTTCTCGTCGCTTGCGTCGCGTGCATCATCGTGGCGCAGGGCTTCATCCTCCGCTCGGCTCTCGGCACCGCCGTCGTCGTCGATCACGAGGACGCCCATGTACCCCGTCCGCGCCGCGGCGCGGAGATCGCGTGGGCCGTCCTGCCAGCGATCGCGCTGATGCTCGTCCTGTGGGCGACATGGCGGGAAAGCCGCGCGACGGTGGAGCCGCCGGCGCCGATGCCCGGGCACGCCGGGCATGGGGCCCACGCATCATGACGTGCCGATGACGACGACGCGCCGTCTCGCCTACCTGGCACTCTTTTTCGCGTACGCGCAGATCGTGTTCGGTGCGGTCGTGCGCATCACCGACTCGGGCATGGGCTGCGGCGACCACTGGCCCAAATGCAACGGGCTCTGGTTTCCGCCGCTCGACAACACCGAGCTGATCATCGAGATCACGCACCGATGGATCGCCGCCGGGTTGCTGATCGCGACGCTGGCGCTCGTCGTCGCGGCGTACCTGCACCGGCACGAGCCACGCATCGGCGGCCGCGGCGGAGTGCTTCACGCCGCGTCGCTGGCCGCCGCCCTCTGGCTCGCCCCGGCGATCCTCGGTGCCATCACGGTGTGGCTCGAGCTTCCGCCGTTGGTCGTCGTCATCCACCTCGCGCTGGCGATGGCGCTCCTCGCGGTGCTCGCGGTGACCGTCATGCGCGCGGGAGGACTCGGGGCGATGGTGGCCGAGCGCGGTGGTGTCGCCCCGCGAGCCGCGCGCGCCGCGATCGCGGCCGCCGTGGTGACGTTCGTCGTCGTGATCCTCGGCGGCTTCACCGCCAACGTTCCGGGAGCGGCCCCGGCCTGCCAGGGCTTCCCCCTGTGCAATGGCCGCGTGCTCACCGAGGGCGGCGCGCAGACGATCCACTGGGTGCACCGCGTGATGGCGTTTCTCCTCACGCTGCACGTCCTCGGAATGGTGATGGGCGCGCGGAAGCGCGGCGACGGCATCATGCTCCGCTCGGCGGCAGTGCTGCTCGGCGTGATCGTCGTGCAGCTGACGGTGGCGGCGGTGCTCGTGACGACCCATCTGCCGCCGGCGCTCCAGTCGCTGCACCAGGCGGTGGGGACGCTGGT
>DATBIU010000072.1:0-12928 GCA_036556765.1 Gemmatimonadaceae bacterium
GTCCGCTGGCCGAGGCACGAAGCGCGGGCACGGTATACCCCGAAGTGAACTCCCCGCTGGCGAGCGTGGCGCCGGGAAAGTACGCCCCCGGCGCCGGCGTGACCACGACATCGACCGTCGCCAGTGTTCCATCCTCCCCGCGCGCGCTGGCCACCACACGATACCGTCCGTCATCGAGCAGGCGCACCTGCGATTCTCCCATCCGGAGATCGGGGCCCGACAGCGAGAACGCGACTCGTGAGGCATCGTGCGTCCGCGTGAAGCGCGTTGTCGCCCCGCCTTGCTCGCGCCGCGTCATGCTCACCAGCCCCCCCCAGTCGTCGCCCGTCACGTCCCCACCGACGATGAGCGAGATGAACCACCATCGTCGTGAGTCCGGCGAGAGCACGTTGAAGTAGTGCCACTCACCCCAACTCTCCCGGTCCGCCACGTCCGGGGGCGGCACGTGAAAGCGATCGATCTCGGCGTAGAGCTCGCGCGCGGTCGGCGCGATCCACCGACGGTCGCCCGCGTCATCCTCCCACACGCCGGCGCGAAGCGCGGGCGTGGCGCCGACCGCCTTGCTGCGTGACGGGATTTCCCCCGAGGCACGCACCGCATACTCGCGGCCCTCGGCTCGCAGGTAGAGCAGCTTTCCCTCGATCTGCGGGGCAGCCGACGTCACCGCGCCGGCGAGCCGCGGCGCGGCGAGCAGCTGCCGGTACACGAACCGCGCGTGATCGATCGAGAAGAACAACCCGCCGACCCCGCCCGTCTTCATCACCTCGAGATCGATCCCCTCGGGAAGCACCGTGATCTCTCCCCCACCCACGAGCTTCTCGTCGCGCGCCTGCACCAGCAACGCCTCGCCGATCGCCAGCAGCACGATCATCACGCCGACGCCGAGCCCGTATCCGACGAGCAGAAAGGCGGAGCGGAGCGGGCGATGCGTGAGATGGCGCCGCGCGAGGAGGCCGATCACGGAGCGGGGCTCCAGGGTGCGCGCTCGCCATCGCGCGGCATCTCGAACCGGACGACGGCGTCGCCCTGCCCCGCCTCCCATACGTCCGCCCACACGCCGTAGTCGAACCACCGGTACGTCGCCCCCCGCGCCGCCTCGACGATGCGCGAGTCGCCCGGCAGGAGCGGCGCACTCCCGTTCGATGTCACGAGCCACGCCCGTGCGCGCCGGGGATCGAGCAGCCGCGACGGCTCCGCCGCGGGGAAGCTTCGCTCGATCGCCGTCAGCTCCTCCGGCGAGAGGTGCACCGGCGCCCACGCCGCTCGCGCGCCGTCGCGCTCCGTTTCACCGCGCGAGAGCACCGCCCGCACCTCATCGCATTGGCGGCCGACGAACAGCCAGGCGATCAACGTGCGAAGCGGCCATCGCACCGTGCGCTCGCGCCCGCCCTGCCGCATCCGGACCGGCACCATCGGGCCGGCGTCGCGCAGAGGATCGTCGACGATGACGCCGTCCCGCATGTGGATCACCCGCCGCGCGCTGGCGGCCAGCTCCTCATCATGCGTCACCACCACCAGCGTCGTGCCCTCGCGGTTCAACCGCGAAAGGAGCGCGATGATCTCCGCGCCCGTCCGCGCGTCCAGCTCCCCGGTGGGCTCATCGGCGAGCAGCAGCGCGGGGCGGTTCGCCAGCGCGCGGGCGATCGCCACGCGCTGCTGCTCGCCCCCCGACAGCTGGGCCGGGAAATGTCGCGCTCGGTCGGCCACGCCGACGTACGCGAGCAGCTCCATCGCGCGGGCGCGGCGCGCGTCCCCGGGCACTCCTGCCTCGGCCATCGGAAGCTCGATGTTCTCGCGCGCCGTGAGCGCCGGCATGAGGTAGAAGCGCTGAAAGACGAAGCCGACATCGAGCAGCCGGAACCTCGTCGCCTCACGATCGCCGAGGGACGAGACGTCTCGTTCTCTCACGAACACGCGCCCCGCCGACGGGGTGTCGATGGCGCCGAGCAGATTCAACAGCGTCGACTTTCCGCACCCGGACGGGCCGACGATCGCCACCCACTCGCCGGCATCGATCGCCAGATCGACCCCGCGCACGGCGTGCACGACCTCTCCCCCCACGCGGTAGTCGCGCCGCACTCCTTCCACGCGCACGAGCGCGCTCACGCGACGGCCTCCTCGCGAAGCGTTCGCGCGACCGGGAGCGACGCGGCTCGCCACGACGGATAAACACCGGCGAGAATCCCCGACGCGACCAGCAGCCCGAGCGCCGTCCACGCCGCGCGCGGCTGGAAGAGAAAGAAGTCGATTGCCGTGGGGAGGCCGGGAAAGCTGGCCAGAATGGCATTGAGCCAACGCGCCGTGACGAGCCCGAGCGCGAGCCCTACCCCCGCCCCGAGCAGTGAGATGGCGAGACTCTCGGCCACGATCTGGTGAACCACGTGCGCCCGTGAGATGCCCATCGCGCGCTGCACGGCAATCTCGCCGATGCGCTGATTCACGGACACGGTCACGAGCGTCGTCACCAGCAGGAATCCCACGAGGAGACTCACACCGCCAAGGATGAGCGCCATCTGCCGAAAGTACGCCAGGCGCTCGTCCACACGGGCGAGCGCCTCACGAGTGGAGATCGCGTCGACGCGGGGAACCGCCTGCTCGATCCACCGCTGAACGGTCTCGGGCGCCGCGCCCTCCCGAACGCGCACCATGAACAGCGACGCGCGATCGCGGCGCTCCGCGCCACCCATCGCCTGCAGCGTCGCGAGCGGCATCGCGATCGCCGGCTGCCCGCGCGAGAGATAGAGAAATCGCGCAAGACCGCTGAAGACGGCGCGACGCTCCCCGCCGTACGCGCGCAGCTGCGGGCTGTATCCCGTCGCGAGCGTCAACGTGTCACCCACCCGGGCGCCGGTCGCGGTCACGAATTCCTCGTTCGCCACGAACGTGTCGCCGGCGAGCGCGTCGGCGCCCCGCTCGACCGCGTAATCCCCCTGCACCGCTGGGTGCACGCCAATCGCGAACGCGGTCGTACGATCGCCGCCTTCCACGACGTGAACGCTGGCGCCGAGCACGGGGCTGACGACGGTAATGTCCGGGTTCCGCGTCAGGACCGCGACGATCTCCGAGGCGCCGCCGATCGTCGCGTCGGTATCGAAGGGAAGCGTTCCCCGGGGCGCCAATCGAATCGAGAAGCCACGACTCTCGAGGAGCGTTCCGAACGATTCGCGCATGCCGCTCGACAGCATCACCATGTCGAGCAGCATCGCCGCGGCGACGGCCACGCCGAGGATGGCGAGCGCCGTCCGGGCGCGGTGCCGCGTCAGCGACGCGAGGGCGAGGTGCAAGCGCACCGGTCAGCGCCCCATCAGTGCGAGCGGCCGGGCGCGCACGAGCCGCACTGCCGCCAGCGTGCCGGCGGCGATCCCAAGCACGATCGAGAGCACCGTCGCCAGCACGACGATGTCCAGCGTCACGATCGAGAACCGCAGCGGGGTGCGGTAGTGCGCCTGGTAGTAGGCGTTCACGGCGGCCGAGGCCAGCCCGCCAATGGCCGTTCCCACGAGGCTCCCGACCAGCGCCACGAAGGCCGCCTCCAGCACCACCGCGCCCAGCACCGTCCGCCGCGAAAGACCGAGCAGGCGGAGCGCGGCCACGTCGCGGCGGCGCTCGTCCACCTTGAGGAGGAGGATGCAGAGAAGAAAGATCGCGCTCGCGACGATGGTGATGACGCCGATCGCCCGGTGGAACCGGCTCACGACGCGAAAGGTCTGCGATGTCTCGATCGCGACATCGCGTGACCGGTGCGCTCGAAAGCCGAATGCGACATCATTGATGGCCGTCCTCGCGCGCTCGGCGCCGCTGCTGTCGCGCGTGGCCACGCCAAATCGGTCGACGCGATCGCCGTAGCCGATGAGCTCCTGGAGATGGTCGAGATGGAGGCGCACCCGATACTCGTCACGCGCGATCTCGCTCGGGTCCGCGCGACGCGAGACGATGGCGCCCACGATCACGGTGTCCCCGGATGCGCCCGGTGTGCTGGCCACGACCACGCGGTCGCCCACGCGCAGGCTCGCGTCCGTGGCCAACCGTTCGTCGATGGCGATGGTGCGCGTCGTGCCCTGAAGGGCGAGCGCGAGCCCAAGGGAAAGCATGAGAGACATCGTCGAGGAAATATGACCGAGGGCGCGGAATGCCGTCAGCCGTTCTGATCGATACCGATCCGGGGATCGACGATGCCGTCGCGCTCGCGGTGGCCGCCCGCCTTCCCGAGCTCGAGCTGGTGGGCATCACGACCTGCCACGGCAACACGGACGTCGCGCGCGCCACACGAAACGCGCGCGAGGTCGCCCGTCGCGCGGGGATCACCGCGCCCGTGATCTCCGGCGCGGCGGCGCCGCTGCGTCGGGCAGCGCACCCCGCGCGTGAGACGCACGGCGACGAAGGACTGGGCTTTTGGGTTCCCGATGACGCGGCACGGCCCGAACGCGATCACGCGGCACAGGCCATTGCCGAAGCCGCCGCCACAACCCATCGGCTCACGCTCATCTGCCTCGGCCCGCTCACGAACCTTGCCCGTGCCATCGGCGAGTTCGATCACGTCGCGCCGGCCCTCGGGCCGGTGTTCATCATGGGAGGCACGATTGGCGTTCGCGGCACGCAGACACGGTGGAGCGAGTTCAACTGGTGGGGCGATCCGGAAGCGGTCGAGGTCGTGTTGACCGCCGGTCTTGACATCCGGCTCGTTCCGCTCGACGTCACCCGGCGCATCGTCGTTCCCGGAGACGCCGTGCGCGCGCTGCACGAGGCCGGGGGCACCGACGATGACGCACGATTCTGGGGAGATGCCTTGGGCTTTTACATGGATTTCCATCGAGGCTATGAGGGGCTCGATGGCTGCGTCGTGAACGACCCGCTGGCGGTCATCCTCGCCGCCGACCCATCGCTCGCGACTTGGCGCGAGATGCGCATCGGCGTGTCGGTAAGCGACGACGACCGACGGGGCGCCATCGTGGTGGATGCCGACGCCGGCGCGCTGGCGCGCGTCGCCACCGGCGTGCGGGCCGAGGAGGTCCTGGCGCTCATCACCCGCACCGTGTTCGCCCCCTGGCTCTCCGACGCGCTCGTCAAGCGCGGCGCGGAGGCCGCCGCGCGGTGGCTCGAGGATCACCCGCAGTGAAGCGCGTGGTGGTGATCGGGGCCGGGGAGATCGGCGCCGGGTGGGCGGCGCTGTTCGCCGCGCACGGCACCGACGTCACCCTCGTCGATCCGGACGCCGACGCGCTGCCGCGCGCACGCGCCGCGCTCCGCCAGGCGAGCGCGTTAGGCGTGGGACGGGGGCAGCCGGGTGCGTTCCTCGTGAGCCGCGATCTCGAGCCCGCGTTGCCGCTGGCCGAGTGGATCCAGGACGCCACGCCGGAGGCGCTGGAGCTGAAGCAGTCGCTGTTCGCGCGCGTGGAAAGTCTCGCTTCGCCGACCGCTGTCCTCGCGTCGAGCACCTCCTCGCTCACGCGGACACTCCTGTCCGCGGGAATGCGAGACCCGGCACGCCTGGTGATCGTGCACCCGTTGCAGCCGGTGTACGCGGTATCGGTCGTGGAGGTGAATGCCGACCCCGCCTTGCCGCGAGAATCCCTCGAGCGCGTACTCGCCGGGTTACGGTCGCTCGGACGCGACCCGGTGGTCGTGACAGGCGACGCGCCCGGCCTCGTCGCTAATCGTCTGACGGCGGCGCTCCTGCGTGAGGCGTTCGATCTCATCGCCAACGGAGCGATCCACGCCGCCGATCTCGATCGTCTCGTCGCGAGAGGGATCGCGCTCGGCTGGGCCGTGCGGGGGCCGCTGATGACCGAGGCCATCGGCGCGAGGCTCGAGACGCCCGAGGGTCTTCCCGGAGCACTGGATTCCACCCTCGCCCCGCTGTGGGAGACGCTCGCGTCCTGGCCCAGGCTCGCGCCTCAGGCACGGGCGGCGCTGGAGCGCGATCTACGGAGCTCGTTAGGGGAGATACAAAAAGCCCACGCAGCTGGCGAGAGCACGTGGGCAAAAACACTGTCGCGCGTCGCCCGCGCCGCGGAAGCCGACTAGCTGGCCCGTTCCTTGGCGACCCAGGCCGCCGTTTGCCGGATTTCCTCCCGCGACTCGCCGAGTGTGTACGAAGGCTCACCGAATCGGCGCACCCCGCGGAGGATGAGGAACACACCCACGCCCACCTCGATGAATCCGGTGACCAGGGCCCCTACCCAATAATTTCCATCCGCGAGGCGGCCGATGAGCGTCACGAGCGCGATCGTCAGGGCGACCAGCGCGATCACCGCGATGCCGAACGCCATCGACATCCACAGGACACCGCGTGCTCCCGTTCGAACACTTTCCTTGACTTCCAGCTTCCCGAGCAGGATCTCGTCGCGAACCAACCGCTTCGAGTCTGACGCGAGCTGGCCAACCAGCTCCGTGATGCCGGTGTCGGGGTCGATGTGGACCGCGTGCGCCGCCAAGTCTCACCCTCCGTGATTCGCGCTGTGCGCGCTCGGGGAAATTTGAGGCAACGAGTGTGCCGGAAGGCGAGGGGGTCGCGGAATCGGGGGGGTCGGGGGATCGAGGGCGCGACGCGAAATCTCGAATCACGGGGCGCGGGCATGCGCCTTAGAAGCCGATACGGCGCCCTCGATCCCGCGACCCCCTCGACCCCGCGACCCCTAGCCTCTCTCCACCTGCACCACGCTCGCCAGAGCCGGCCCTACCTGATGCTCGGCCGGGCCCACACGCAGGGTGATCGGGCCGCCGAAGGGGGCCTGGGCGAGCACGCGCACCGTGGCGCCGGGCACCAGGCCCAGCTCGCCGAGGTATCGCAGCCGTGGAGCGTCGTCGTCGCTCACACGGACCACGCGTCCCGACGCGCCCGCCGGAAGATCAGCCAGGGACATCAGCGAGCGCTCGTCGATCTCCCCCTCGCGCGTGGGAATCGGCGCGCCGTGCGGGTCGACCGAGGGTTCGCCGATCGCCGACGCCATCCGGTCGATCAGCTCGTCGGACGCCGCGTGCTCGAGTCGCTCCGCCTCATCGTGCACCCGGTCCCAGGGGTAGCCGAGGGCGCGCGTCAGGTATGCTTCGATGATGCGGTGACGTCGCAGCATGCGCAGCGCGATGCGGCGTCCCTCATCGGTGAGGCGAACGCCGCGATACCGCTCGTGCGCGAGCAGCCCCTGCTCCGCCAGTCGGCGCACCATGCCGCTCACCGACGCGGGCGCAATGGCGAGGCGATTGGCGATGTCGGTGGTCGCGGCCGCGCCCGACAGTCGCTCGATCTCGTAGATCACCTTCAGGTAATCCTCGACCGGCGCCGTGACGTCGTCGGGATTTCGCGTCGGCATCATCAAGAGCGCACCCACCCTGAAGCGGTCTGCACGAGGAGCCACGCGTTGAGCGATGCGATGATGACGGCGACCGTCCACGCGAGCACGCTGAGCCACCGGGGGTTCACGAACTCCCCCATCTTAATCCGGTCGGAGGTGAAGCGCACGAGCGGAATCACCGCGAACGAGAGCTGAAGGCTGAGGACGACCTGACTGAGGATCAGGAGCTGCGCCGTCCCGCTTTCGCCGTAGAGCACGGCGACGATCGCCGCCGGCGTAATCGCGAGCGCGCGCGTGATGAGGCGCCGCAACCATCGCGGCAGCGAGATGTCGAGAAAGCCCTCCATCACGATCTGTCCGGCGAGCGTCCCCGTGATCGTCGAGTTCTGGCCGGAGGCGAGAAGCGCCAGCGCGAAGACGGTGCTCGCGGCCCCGACGCCCAGCAGTGGCGTCAGCAGCCGATAGGCATCCTGGATCTCGGCGATGCTCGTGTGTCCGGCGCGGTGGAAGGTCGCCGCGGCGAGCACGAGAATCGCGGCATTGATGAAGAACGCGAACGACAGGGCAACGGTCGAATCGATGAACGCGAAGCGCACCGCCTCACGCTTGCCGTCGGCCGTTGGCTCGAACTGTCGCGTCTGCACGATCGATGAGTGCAGATACAGGTTGTGCGGCATGACCGTCGCGCCGAGGATGCCCATGGCGATGTAGAGCATCCCGGGATCGCGGAGAATGGCGCCCGTGGGCACGAGACCGCCGGCGACGGCGCGCATGTCGGGGCGCGCGATGAACAGCTCGAACACGAAGCACCCCGCGATCAGCGCGACGAGGGCGATGACGAACGCCTCGAGCTTTCGGAATCCCCGGTCCTGAAGGTAGAGGATCAGCAGCACGTCGAGGGCGGTGAGGGCGACGCCCCATGCCAACGGGATGCCGAAGAGCAGGTTCAGCGCGATCGCCGCGCCGATGACCTCGGCGAGGTCGCACGCGACGATCGCGAGCTCGCACAGCACCCAGAGGAACATGACGGTCGGCATCGAGTACGCGTCGCGGCACGCTTGCGCGAGATCGCGTCCGGTGACGATCCCGAGCTTCGCCGACAGGCCCTGCAGCAGCACGGCCATGAAGTTCGAGGCGAGGATGACGAACAGCAGCGTGTAGCCGTACGCCGATCCGCCGGCGAGATCGGTCGCCCAGTTTCCCGGGTCCATGTACCCGACCGCGACGAGATATCCAGGGCCGATGAACGCGAGGAAGCGACGGAACGGGCTCCGCGCCGCGGTCGGGATCGACCGATAGACATCCTCGAGGGAGGGAGAGGTGCGGGCACGCCGCCAGCCGCGCGCAGGTGCGGCATCCTCCGGCGGGTACCGCACTCGTTAGGGCGCGAGCGACAGGAACTGTCGCAGGATGCGCTCGGTGAGCCCCCAGATCGTGTGCGCGCCGTGCTGAAAGCTCATGACCGCGCGCGGCCCGCTGGCCAGCTCCAGCACCACCTCGCGCGAGACGTCGGGATCGCGCAGCGCGGCGAGGTCCACCCAGAACCATTCGGCGACTTCCGGACTGGCGACGATGTCGACGTCGAACCTCACCAGCCCGACGAACGGGGTGATGATGATCGGCGGCAGTACCGGCGTCCGCGGCGCCAGCTCGTCGAGGCACCCGAGGAGGCGGCCGTCGCGCTCGAGGTCGATGGCCGTTTCCTCCCACGTCTCCCGGACGACGGTACGCTCGAGCGACGGGTCCGCCGGCTCGCGGCGGCCGCCGGGGAGGGCGACATGCCCACTCCACGGATCGCCCTCGAACGTCGCCCGCTTGATCATCAGGAGCTGTGGCGTCGGCTGCTCGCGGGTTTCATCGAGCCTCACGAGCAGCGCCACCGCCGCGCGGCGCGCGGCGTCGTCCGGCGGGATGAGCGCGGGTGGCCGGCGCGCCATCCCTCGCACGAGCGGCTCGACCTCCGGATGCCTGGCGATCCGGTCGAGCTCCGCCTTCGTTCGCCCTTCCGTGGGATGCCGCACGCTAGTCCTCGATCTCGCCCCCCGCATCGACCCACGACTGGATGCCGCCCTCCATCGAGACGACATCGCGATACCCCATGTCGCGCATGGTATCGGCGGCCAGCGCCGAGCGATTCCCGCGCGCGCAGTAGACGACGACCTTACGCTCGCGCGGCACGGCGCCTTCGATGCGCCCTTCGAGTGTCCCGCGCGCGACGTGCACCGCGCCGGGCAGGTGCCCGAGGTTCCACTCCCGGTCCTCGCGCACGTCCACGATGGCGAAGTCCTCGCCGCGCTCGCGCATCTGGATGACGTCGCGGGCGCTGACTTCGGTGATGCGTTTTTTCGCGTCCTGAATGAGTTGGTGGCCGGATTTCATGGGAGAGGTGGTCGAGGTGCTCGAGGTGCTCGATGTGCTCGAGGGAGATACCAATTTGACACGGGGCGCAGCGCGCCGATCCGGCTGAACCGGAAGAATCGGGTCAGGTTAAGCGCTGCTCCCACGCAAAGGCAAAAGACAATCTATGCGCGGTCCCGCAAGAACTCATCGCGATCTGATCGTGTGGAAAGAGGGAATGAATCTCCTCGTGGAAGTCTATCGCATTGCAGACCGGCTCCCCACGCGGGAGCGGTACGGCCTGGCCTCGCAGTTACGCCGGGCCGCGGTTTCGATCCCGACCAATGTCGCAGAGGGGTTTGCTCGTAGATCACGCGGCGACTTCGCGCGCTTCCTGACGATCGCCGAGGGCTCTCTTCGAGAGTTGCAGACTCTGCTCGAAGCCGTGCCATTGATCGGGTACGTGGATCCCCAGGCGATGCAACCGGCGATCGACATATCGCATCGCGTGGGCTTCCTCACGCAGCGGTTGCGACGGAGCATCGTCGGCTCCCCTCGAGCACCTCGAGCACCTCGAGCACCTTGAGCACCTTGAGCACCTCTACACCACCGCCACCCTCCGCTCATCACACTCGAGCTCCGCCATCCGCCCCAGCGGCAGCGTCCACTGCTCGGCCACGTGCCCGATGGGCACGCCCGCGAGACAGGGCACGCGCAGCCAGTCGGCGAGCTCGAGCAGGACATCGTCGAGCGTCCGGGCGCCATCGTCGGCTTCCTCCGGACAGTTGGTGCACTGGCCGAAGACGATCGCGCGGACGCCGTGCAAGGCCCCCGCGAGGCGAAGCTGCGCGAGCATGCGGTCGACGCGGTACACCGCCTCGTTGATGTCCTCCAGCACGAGGATCGCTCCCTCGAGGGGTGGCAGGTAAGGGGTCCCCACCAGCGCCGCGAACACCGCGAGGTTTCCCCCTTCCAATCGCCCACGTGCGCGTCCCGGGCGCAGCACGCGCGCGTGCTCGGCGACCCCACACGAGTCCTCGCCGCGCGAAACGGCGCGCTCCAGCGAGGCGCGGGAGAACGCCGACAGCATCGTGCGCGCCGTCGGCGCGTGATACGACACGATGCCCGCCTGACGAGCGATCGCTCCGTGCAGCGCGGTGACGTCCGAGTAGCCGAGGATCGGCTTGGGATGTCCGCGCAGCGCGCTCCAGTCGATGCGATCGAGCACGCGAATGGCGCCGTAGCCGCCGCGCAGGCACCACACGCCATCGATGCGCCGATCGCGCAACGCCTCGTTGAGATCCGATGCACGCGCCTCATCGGCCCCCGCGAAATAGCCGGTGCGCGCGAGCGCGTGTTCCGACGCCACCGGCTCCCATCCGAGGGAGCGGGCGTTGGCAATGGCGCGATCGAGCTCGTCAGCTCCACGGAGTGGACCTGCCGGCGCGACGAGGGCAACGCGCGCGCCGGCCGCGAGTGGCGGAGGCGCGCGACGCGTGGGAGGTGCAAGCGTCATGCGGGTCGTGCGTGAGGATCGCGAGCGACCGCGGAGGAAGAGTGTGTCATTGGTATTCGCAGGATCGCGCAACGTAGATGCCCCGGCGAAACGGGTCACCCGCGATGCGCATCGCGGTTTACGCGTGCCGCGCGTGACGTGGCACACGCGTTGCCCGTTTGTGCGTTCCCAAGTGCGGCGCACGCCGCGACAGGAAGCACCTGACTCAGCAGGGAGGACACGACCATGGCGGATCGGAACAGGGACCAGAACGAAGAGCTGGGCTCGCAGGGCGGTCAGGGTGGGATGAGTGGGTCCCCGGGCGGTTCGCAGAGCGGGTCGCTCGGTGGATCGCGCGGTGACGCCGGTGAGCAGGAACGCGGTTCGACTGGGCGTACTGGCAGCAGCGGTGGCTATGGCGCGTCGGGCTCCGAGAGTGATCTCGATGAGGAGAGCATCGGCGACGAGAGCTCCGGTGAAGCGGGCGGCGGACTCAGCGGTAAGGATCGCGGCGGGCAGGGTGGTGGTGGTGGCGGGGGCGGTCAGCGTGGCGGCGGGGGTCAGGGTGGAGGCGGGGGTCAGGGCGGAGGCGGCGGTCAGCGCGGTCCTGGCCAAGGGGGCGGTGGTCAAGGTGGCGGGCAGGGTGGCGGCGGCGGTCAGCGCGGTCCCGGCCAGGGCGGCGGCGGCCAGGGTGGTGGGCAGGGTGGCGGCGGCGGTCAGCGAGGGGGTGGTGGCGGCGGCATGGGCGGAGGCGGCGGTCAGGGCGGCAACCGCTAACGCATTGCTGTTGCACCACGGGGCGTCCTTCGGGACGCCCCCTTTTTTTTGGGTTCTTCGGAATTCAGGCAAGCCTACCAACACAGTGCTTTTTCTGGAGAGCCGAGCTGAAAGCGCAGGGACGCGCTTCGCGTAACTCGTGTTGTTATTCGGGTCGGTTGGCCGTTCGCTGTTCGTGGCCGCCTGGGAACCGCGGCTGGCGTCAGGCAATCCCGCAGCTCCCCGACGAACACTTTTTTTTTTCCTCGTCTTGCTCGCGCGCGTCGCGGAGCGCTCGTAACTTCGCCGCATGTCACTCACCGTGCGCGTGCTGCTCGGGCTGGTCGCCGGACTCGTCCTGGGCTTCGCCGTCAATGCGTCTCCAGGATTGAGCGGCGTCGTACCGTGGATCGAGCCGCTCGGGTCGATCTTCATCAACGCCATCCGGATGACGGTCGTCCCGCTCGTGGTCGCGAGCCTGATCGTCGGAGTGGCCGGGGCCCCCGACGCGCGCGCGATCGGTCGCGTCGGATGGAGGGCGCTCGTGCTGTTCGTGGTCCTCGTGCTCGCGGGCGCCGTGTTTGGGGCGATCATCGCGCAGCCCATTCTCGCCCGCATGATCGATCCGGTGTCCGCCAGCGCGCTGTCGGCGGGCAGCGCGGGCGATCTCGCCGGCGCCGCACGAGAGGGAGCGCAGCGCCTGCCGACGTTCGCGCAATGGTTGATCGACCTCGTCCCCGCGAATCCCGTTCGCGCGGCGGCGGATGGCGCGATGCTCCCGCTCATCGTCTTCTCCCTGCTCTTCGGCGTGGCGCTGCTGCGACTCGACGCGGAGCGACGCCGACCTGTAATCGGGTTCTTCGAAGGGGTGGCCGATGCGATGCTGGTGCTCGTGCGGTGGGTGCTCGCATTCGCACCCATTGGCGTGTTCGCGCTCGCCGTACCGCTTGCCGCGCGGATGGGGCTCGCCGCCGCCGGCGCTCTC
Organism: Gemmatimonadaceae bacterium; assembly: GCA_036556765.1. Lineage (GTDB taxonomy): Bacteria > Gemmatimonadota > Gemmatimonadetes > Gemmatimonadales > Gemmatimonadaceae > JAICNG01. Next base: position 12,866 of record DATBIU010000072.1, read on the forward strand.
GTCGGGTTCATCGTTCTCGTGTCGGCGCTGTCGGTGGCGTTCATGGCGCTCGTGCTGTATCCG
>DATBIU010000073.1:0-9422 GCA_036556765.1 Gemmatimonadaceae bacterium
AACTCGCGGCATGCCCGGATGATGCGAAGGGCGATCTCTCCACGGTTGGCGACGAGGACTTTACTGAACACCGAGGTAGTCGATGAGGAACGAGGGGTGAGCAGTGAGGAAATCGGATGACCCGTGGCATCGCGAGCGCCAGTTCACGGAATTGCTCACTCCCTGCTCCTCCTCATTCCTCATTTCTGGTCCGCCGCCCTCAGAATCGTCTCCAGGTCCGCGCGCTCGAACTGGCTCGATCCGACGAACATGAAGCGAATGGCGCGGGTTTGCCCATCGATGAGGAAGGACGCCGGACGCGCCATGTTGATCGCATCGATGCCGATGGGGTGCCACACGCCGTACTGCTTGATCACCGCGCGCGTCTCATCGCATAGAATCGGGAACGGCAGCTGTGCCGAGCTCTTGGCCATGCTCTGCGCGATGCCGGCGCATCGCTGACCGAGCACTACCGCGACCCCGATGCCGCGCGCATCGAGCGTCCCGAATCCGTCTCGCAGCTCGCCGAGCTGCCCACGGCAGTTGGGTCACCACATGCCGCGGTGGAAGATGAGGAGCAGACCGCGTCGCCCGCGCAGAAGGTCGGTGAGCGATCGCGTGACTCCGGCGGCGGCGTCGCGCAGCTGAAACTCCGGGGCCGGCTCGCCGAGCCGCAGGGTGGTGCTGGGACGCGACATCAGAGCGGAATGTTGCCGTGCTTCTTGGGGGGATTCTGGTCGCGCTTCGCGCGGAGCGTGTCGAGCGCATCGATGAGCCGGGGGCGCGTTTCGCGCGGATCGATGATGTCGTCGACGTACCCGCGCCCCGCCGCGATGTAGGGGTGCGCGAACTTGGCGCGATACTCCTCCATGCGGCGCTCGGTCTCTCCCTCCGGGTTGCTGCTGGCCGCGATCTCCTTGCGATTGAGGATCTCGACGGCGCCCTTCGGCCCCATGACGGCGATCTCGGCGGTGGGCCAGGCGACGTTGTAGTCGCCGCGAATGTGCTTCGAGGACATGACGTCGTACGCGCCGCCGTACGCCTTACGAGTGATCACCGTCAGCTTGGGGACGGTCGCCTCGCAATACGCGAACAGGAGCTTGGCGCCGTGCTTGATGATGCCCCCGTGCTCCTGCGCAATGCCAGGCAGGAATCCCGGAACGTCCTCGAAGGTGATGAGCGGGATGTTGAACGCGTCGCAGAAGCGAATGAACCGAGCCCCCTTGAGCGACGCACTGATGTCGAGAACACCCGCGAGGACCGCCGGTTGGTTGGCGACGATTCCCACGCTGTGGCCGCCGAGGTGCGCGAACCCGCACAGAACGTTCTGGGCATAGTCGCGGTGGACCTCGTAGAACTCGCCGTCATCCACGACGCGCACGATGACGTCGTGCATGTCGTAGGGCTTGTTGGCGTGATCGGGGACCACGTCGAGCAGCGTCTCGTCGCGCCGGTCCCGGGGGTCGGTGCCCCTCCCCCGCGGCGGATCACCGAGATTATTGGACGGAATGAAGCGAAACAGGTCTCGGATCGCGGCCAGGCACGCGAGCTCCGAGTCGTGCACGAAGTGCGCGACTCCCGACACGCTCGCGTGCGTGTCCGCCCCGCCGAGCTGCTCCATCGTGACGTCCTCGTGCGTCACCGTCTTCACCACATTCGGCCCGGTGACGAACATGTACGACGTCCCACGGACCATGTAGATGAAGTCGGTGATGGCCGGGGAATACACCGCGCCCCCGGCGCACGGGCCCAGGACCGCGGAAATCTGCGGAATGACGCCAGACACGAGCGTGTTCCGGAGGAAGATGTCGGCGTAGCCCCCGAGGGAGACGACCCCCTCCTGGATGCGCGCGCCGCCCGAGTCGTTGAGCCCGATGATCGGCGCGCCGTTCCGGGCCGCGAGGTCCATCACCTTGCAGATCTTCTCGGCATGGGTCTCGGAGAGCGACCCGCCGAATACGGTGAAATCCTGTGAGAAGACGTACACCAGGCGACCGTCGATGCGGCCGTGACCCGTCACGACGCCGTCGCCGTAGATCGGCCCACCATCGCCGCTCCCGTCATCGGAGCGAGACACAGCGAACCGGTCCAGCTCGGTGAAGGTGCCGTCGTCGAGGAGAACGTCGAGGCGCTCGCGCGCGGACAGCTTTCCCTTCGCGTGCTGCGCCTGCAGGCGCGCCGCGCCCCCTCCCAGCTCGGCCGCGGCGCGACGCCGCTCGAGCAGCTCCAGCTTCTCACGCATCGTCATGGGAGGCGAAAGCTACCTGCGGCTGGGGTGCGGCTCAACCGAACGTCTCGACGGCGCGCCTACCGCGGCCGCGCCGAGCTGTCGCCGCGCACCGTGGGATACGTGATGCCGAGCTGCTCCAGGTACGTGCGATGCCGCGCCGGATCGTAGTAAAAGCGGCGCATCTGCGGGCGGAAACGCGCCATCACCGCTTCGTTCATTTCGATTGGCGGCTTGTCGGTGGGGCGAATCAGCGGTGCGTATTTCACGTTCCTGGTCTGCACCTCCCGGAAATACGCCCACGCGCTGTCGGTGAGCGCCGGATTGGCAATGAGGTCGAGCATCGTCATCGCGGCCGCCTTCGCGCCCGCGGTCGCGCCTTTGTGAGCGATTGGCGTCGCCATCGCGATCGCGTTCGACCAGTGGTGGCCCGGCAGTCCGGGGATGTTCGAGGGGTAGCGCAACGTGATCGTCGGGACGACCCACGACACATCGCCAATGTCGTCCGATCCTCCACCGGGGTTCCGGTCGGGGAGTACCCCGGTGCCAATCGCCGACACGGCCGTGTCGAGCCCCCGAACCGTCCCGCCAACCTCGCGCTGCACGGCGCGCGCGAGCGCCAGATCGGCGGCACTCCAGGCAGGCATCCCGACCCGTCGAATGTTCGCGTGCATCGCCTCCGCGAGCGGCTTGTTGAAGTGCCGGGGCCAGGCGGCGCCGAGCACGCGGGCCTCCGCCAGGCGCGTGCCCGTCATCATGGCCGCGGCGCGGGCGAGCGTGTCTCCCGCCGCGAACAGGGCGCTGATGTGCGGATAGTCGGTCTCGCGCAGGAAATACCACACGCTCGCGCGTCGCGGCACGACGTTCGGTTGATCGCCGCCGTTGCGGATGACGTAGTGCACCCGATGCTGCGGGCGCAGGTGCTCACGGCGGTAGTTCCACGCCGAATTGAGCAGCTCGACGGCGTCGAGCGCGCTCCTGCCACGCCAGGGCGCGCCCGCGGCGTGCGCGGTCTCGCCCTCGAAGGTGTATTCGACGCTCACCAGGCCGGTGCCGGTGGGAGCCCCGTACGACGTGGAGAAGTCGCTGTCGACGTGGCTGAAGAGCACGACGTCGACATCCTTGAACAGCCCATCGCGAACGAACCACGCCTTGGATCCGAGGAGCTCCTCGGCGACGCCGGGCCAGAGGATGATCGTGCCCGGCAGCCTGTCGCGCTGCATGATTCGCTTGAGCACGATGGCGGCGGTGATGTTGACCGCCTGTCCGGAGTTGTGCCCTTCGCCGTGGCCCGGCGCGTCGGCAATGATCGGATCGTGGTACGCCACGCCGGGCTTCTGCGACGCCTGAGGAATTCCGTCGATGTCCGACCCGAGCGCCATCACCGGTTTGCCGTTGCCCCACGTCGCGACCCACCCGGTGGGAAGGCCGTACACGTTCTGTCTAACGGTGAAGCCCTGCTTGCGCAGCAGGTCGGTGAGGTAGCGCGAGGTTTCGACCTCCTGAAACGCGAGCTCCCCGAAGCTGAACAGCATGTCGACGATCTGCTGCGTGAGCGCGGCCTCGGCGTCGACGGCGCGGACGACCTCTGCCTTCAGAGAATCCAGGCGCGGCTGGGTGAGGCGAGCCGGCGTCTGCGCGGGGAGGTTGGCGGTGAGGAGCAGTCCGATGAGGCTCGTCAGGCGATAGCGCATGTGTCGGTGCGAGGTGAGCGTGAGAGCGCGCCGGCCCTGCGCAGCGGAGGTCACCGGCGCGCCGATATTACACCGCGGGAAACGCGTGAGCGAGGGGTCGAAAGAAAGCGGGCGAGCCTCTCGAGGAAGCTCGCCCGCTCCGTGCCGCCGCATCGGCGAATCTACTCTTCGCCGGCGTGCACCTTCGACGGCGTCTCGGGACGCGGCGGCTGCTCCTCGGGGACGTTGGTCACCGCGAGGACGATGCGGCGATGAATCGGATCGACCTCGAGCACGCGCACGTCGAGGTTCATCGTCTCGTACACCATCTCGGCCACATCGTGCACCGGCTTCCCCTGCGGGGACAGCTGGCTGATGGGAATGAAGCCCTCGATGTCGTTGCCGATGTCGACCACGACACCCTTCTCCATCAGGCGGACGACCGTGCCGCGCATCTCCGTGCCGACGGGGTACGTCTCACCAATGCGCAGCCACGGATCTTCCTCCGCCTGCTTGAGGCCGAGGCTGATGCGCTTGTTCTCGGCGTCGATGTTCAGGATGACGACGTCGACCGCATCGCCCTTCTTCACGACCTCCGAGGGATGTTGCACGCGCTTCGTCCACGACATGTCCGAGATGTGGATGAGCCCGTCGATCCCCGGCTCGATCTCGACGAACGCGCCGAAGCTCGTGAGGTTGCGAACCTTGCCATTGATGCGCGTTCCCACCGGGTAGCGGAGCGGCAGCACCATCCAGGGATCCTGCTCCGTCTGCTTCATGCCGAGCGAGATCTTCTCCTCGTTCGGATCGACCTTGAGCACGACGGCCTCGATCACCTCGCCGATCGACACCAGCTTCGACGGGTGCCGGACGTTCCGCGTCCATCTCATCTCGCTGATGTGCACGAGCCCCTCGATGCCTGGCTCGAGCTCGACGAACGCGCCGTAGTTCGTGATCGACACGACCTTTCCCTGCACGCGCGTGCCGACCGGGTATTTCGCGGCGACATCCTTCCACGGGTACGCCTGGAGCTGCTTGAGACCGAGCGAGATGCGCTCGCGCTCCCAGTCGATGTCGAGGATCTTGACGTCGAGCTCCGCCCCGATGTGCACCAGCTCCGAGGGATGCGAGATGCGGCCCCACGACATGTCGGTGATGTGGAGCAGGCCGTCGACGCCGCCGAGATCGATGAAGGCACCGAAATCGGTGATGTTCTTGACCACGCCCTTTCGCACCTGGTCCTTCTGGAGCTCCTTCATCAGCTTCTCGCGCTTGCCGGCGCGCTCGACCTCGAGGATCACGCGGCGCGATACCACGATGTTTCTACGACGCTTGTTGAGCTTGATGATCTTGAACTCGTACTTCTGGCCGAGCAGCTCGTCGATGTTCGGCACGCGCCGCAGCGCGATCTGCGAGCCGGGGAGGAACGCGTCGACGCCCATGAGGTCGACGACCACGCCACCCTTGATCTTCTTGACGAGCGTGCCTTCGACCGGCTGATCGTTCTCGTAGGCGAGACGGATGCGCTCCCAGACGCGCATGAAGTCCGCCTTCTTCTTCGACAGAACGACGGAGCCTTCCTGGTCCTCCAGATGCTCGAGCAGGACCTCCACCTCGTCGCCCGGCTTGAGGTCGGGAAGGTCCTTGAACTCCTCACGGGGAACGGTGCCCTCGGATTTGAAGCCGATGTCGAGGACGACCATGTTGTCGCGGATCTCGAGTACACGGCTCTTGACGATCTCGCCCTCTTCGATCGAGGCGAGCGTGCCGTTGTACATCTCCATCATCCGCTCGTATTCCTCGGAGGAGTACTCCTCTTCCTCCCAGAGGTCGCCACGGCGGGCGAGGGGACGCAGCTGATTGTGCTGAGCCACCTTGTGCTTGCGTTCCTTCTCGGTCAATTCGGGTGTGGTGATCTTGGTGTCGAGCTGGGGCATACCGAAGCGGCGCTCTCCTTCTAGGCGCGGAGTTTAGGCTCGCCGCGACGAGTCAAAAGGTCTGTGATGTTCCTCGCATTCAGGGCGGGGAACGGGAGCCGTTAAATGTAGATGTGCCAGCGGATTGTGGCAATAGGCCCTCTCGGCGGAATGAGGACCGGGGAGTGGAGTACGATTGAGCCCACGTCAGGCGATCGAATTCCTCACTGCTCCCTCCTCATTCCTCGTTCGGCGCCGGTGTTACTCCGCGTTTGAGCACGACCTTCGCCAGCGTCACGATCCGCTCGACCTGCTCTTCCTGCGTGAGAAAGGTCGTGTCGATCAGCACCGCGTCGGTGGCCTGGACGGTTTGCGTGGCGTCGCGGGCGTCGCGCTGAACGAGCCGTTCCGTCTCCTCAGCGATCTCGTCATCGGTGGGGGCACGCTCCAGTCGCTGCGTGAGCCGCCGTCGCGCGCGCTCCCACGGATCGGCAACGAGGAACACCTTGAGATCGGCCTCGGGAAAGACGACCGTCCCGATGTCGCGCCCGTCGACGACCACGTCGTGGCCCTGCGCGGCACGCCGCACCACGTCGTTCACCCACCCGCGAACGCGCGGCATCTTCGCCACCAGCGACACGTGCTGAGTCACGCCGGGCTCGCGAATCTCGGCGTCAATGGGCTCCTCACCGATCGTGGCAACGAACGCGTTCCGATCCGGGACCAGCCTAACGCCGGCCGCGGCCTCGAGGACGAGGGTCTCGGCCCAGCCGCCCTCGGGACGGCGCCGCATGGCGGCGGCGGTCGCCGCGCGGTAGAGCGCGCCCGAGTCGATGTGCCGGAAGCCAAGCCGTTCCGCGACCCAGTGCGCCGTCGAGGATTTACCGGATGCCGCCGGCCCATCGATCGCGATGACGGCAGCCTCGCCGGGCGTTCGGACCCGCGGCGCGAACGGCGGAGTGGCGGCCCTCATTGCGCCATCTCCTCGAGATCTTGCCAGAAACGGGGGTACGACACGGCGACGCACGAACGGTCGTCGATGTCGATGGCGTTGCCTGGCAGCGCACCGAGAACGCCGAACGCCATCGCCATGCGGTGATCGCCGCGAGACCGCACCGCGCCCGTCAGCGGCCCCCGGGCGCCGTGAACGACAAACCCATCCGCCGTCTCGTCTGCGCGAGCGCCAACGGCCTGGAGGTTCCCCACCACCGCCGCAATGCGATCGCTCTCTTTCACGCGAAGCTCCTGCGCACCTGTGACCGTGGTGGTCCCCTCCGCTCGCGTGGCCAGACACGCCAGCAGAACGAGCTCGTCGATCATCGCCGGGACCTCCGCCCCCTCGATCGTCGTCCCGCGAAGGCTCGACGGCCTCGCGTGAATCGTGCCGACCGGCTCGCCCCCGGTCACACGGTCCACCTCCCATGCGACGGCGGCGCCCATGCGCCGAATGACATGCATGAAGCCAATGCGTCGCTCGTTGAGCCCGACATCGACCAGTGCCAGCTCACCGTCGTCCGCCAACACCGCCAGCGCAACGAGAAACGCCGCCGAGGACGGATCGCCGGGTATCGCGATGTCGAGCGGCCCCAGCTGCGTGACGGGCTCGAGCGCGACGGTGCATCGGTTCGTGAGGACGCGCGCGCCCATTGCACCGAGCAGGCGCTCGGTATGGTCGCGAGACGGCGCCGGCTCGCGCACCTCGGCGCGCACGCCCGCCACGAGCCCGGCGAGCAGGATGGCGCTCTTGGTTTGAGCGCTCGCGATCGCGGTGTCCCACACGACCGGACGAAGGTCCGCGCCGTGCACGATCATAGGCAACCCATCGCCGCGCTCGAGGTCGACGCTCGCACCCATGGCTTCGAGCGGCTGCTTCACCCGCATCATCGGGCGGCGGGAGAGGCTGTCGTCGCCGACGAAGCGGGCGCGGAAGCGGTGTCCGGCGACCACCCCGGCCATGAGGCGGGCCGTCGTTCCGCTGTTCCCGCAGTCGAGATCCGCCGCGGGCGGCAGGAGCCCGCGGCGGCCTCGCCCGTGAACGCGGGCCTCCCCATTGCCCCACTCGATGCGAGTGCCTAACGTGGCGAGAACGCCGGCCGTGGACCGGACATCGTCGGAATCAAGGAGGCCGCGCACCCGCGACGCGCCGTCCGCCAGCGCACCGAGCATCAGCGCGCGGTGCGACATCGACTTGTCTCCCGGAACACGCAGCCGGCCCGACACTCTCACGCCGTGTCCTCCGCGCCGGCTCGCCAGGCACGCGCTTGCTCCCAGAGCTGTGTCAGCGTTGCCCCATCGCGTGATTCGAGCGCCTGTCGAAGGGCATCGAGCGCGCTCGTCATGTGTCGCAGCGCCTCGGCCGTCTCGCGCGGCGATCGACGGAGCACCGGCACCCACACCTGCGGATCGCTCGCCGCGAGGCGGGTCGTACCGCGGGCGCCCGGGCCGGTGTCGTTCGGGTCCACGCTTCGCTGCGCGAGCACGGCGGCGAGCGCCGTCGCCGTGAGCTGGGGGAGATGGCTCACCCACGACATGAGCGCATCGTGCTCCCCCGCCTCGTCCCACACGAACCGCTCCGCACCCGCGGCACGCCACAGCAGCTCGATTCGCTCCCGCTGCATTGGCGTGGCGCGTGCCTCGGCGCGAACCGTCGCGCCGTGGAACATCGCCGGGTCCGCCGCCTTGAACCCGGACCGCTCCGATCCCGCCAGCGGATGGGTGCCGAGGAGTCGCGCGAACTCCGGCTCGGTCAGCCCGATCGCCTCGCGGCGCTGGAGCCCGGACGAGTGCAGCACGAGGCACTCGTCAGGCAGGAGGGCCTGAAGCTCGCGGGCCACTGGCGCGACCTGACTGAGCGGGACCGCGATGATGACCGCCGTGGAGCCGGCGATGTCGTCGAGCCAGGTGGAGCCCTCGCCGTGGCACACCGGGATGGCCGCGGCGCGGGCGGCATCGCGGTCGTCGGGGTCGCGGGACCAGGCGAGGATGGAGGCCTGGTCGCGCCAGGCGAGCGCGAGCGAGCCGCCGATGGCGCCGAGGCCGACGATTCCGATGCGCTCGCGGGCAAGTGCGGACATGTCGGCGGAAAGGTAGAAGGGTCAAGGGGTGGAGGTCAGGGTCAGGCGAGGTGCTGTCGCGAGGTGCTCGAGGTGCTCGAGGTCCTCGAGGTGCTCAGGGGGTGCCGGGCCGCCGTCGCGCACCGGCAGAAGCATCCTCGTAATGCGTTGTGGAGCAATGCGTTGCCGGTGGTGATCGCCATCGCGTCGACCGTTGACAGCAACCCGTATCGGTCGTATGTTACGGCACCCGAACAAGTACCGAAATGGCCATTTCGGAAGTCACCCAACCCTCCACTCAGGAGGCGCGCACTCGACGACTCATGCGCATTCGCGAACTCGATCCTCAGAAGCGATGCGGCAGTGGAACGACGGTTACGCAGCTCTACCTCGTCGACCGGCTGCCGCACGATCCGGGGGTCCAGCACCTGGTGTTCTTCGACCGGCATGGATGGTACTGCGTCCACGGCCGGGACTGTCCCGCCGTACTCGCCGCGCAACAGTGCGACAAGAAAAACGGACGGAAGACGACTCAACGGACCATACGAACTCGATAGGGTGGATGAGAGATGAT
>DATBIU010000074.1:0-7867 GCA_036556765.1 Gemmatimonadaceae bacterium
ACGGCCTGCTTTCGGCAGGTCATCAGCGCGCTCCGCCGGTCGAGGCCGGTGGAAGTCGGCGGCACCGGGGGGACGTATCAGGTCGATCGACTCCCCCGCATCGGCCTCTACAGGCCCTGGACCGCCAACATGGACGAGGGCTGGACCCGCTGGGTGCTGGAGCAGTTCGAGATCCCTTACACCTCGCTGGCCGACTCGGCGGTCCGGGCAGGCGGTCTCCGTGACCGAATGGACGCCATCCTCGTCACAGACATGAGTCTGCGTGACTTGCGGCAGGGGGTGTCTGACTCCGTCGTTCCCGCGCCGTATTCGGGCGGACTCGGTCGTGAAGGGATCGAGGCTTTGAAGGGATTCGTGAACGCCGGTGGCACGCTCGTGCTGCTGGATCGCGCGTCCGAGCTGGCGACCGCGGAGCTTGGCGTTGACGTAGGGCTCGTGAAGGTGCGGCCGCGCCAGGACGACTGGGAACCACCCTCGGATGACGCCCTCGAAGGCACGGCGCACGAGCTCTTTGCGCCGGGATCGATTCTGCGCGTGCTGGTCGACGTGTCACAGCCGGTGGCGTTCGGGATGCCGGACACCGCGGCGGTGTACTTCACGAACTCGGTGACGTTCGACGTTCCGTCGAGCTCGCCCATCAGGGTGATCGCACGGTATCCCGACCGTGGCGACGACATCCTGCTGAGCGGGTTCCTCGGGGGAGCACCGGCGATCGCGGGGAAAGCCGCCGCGATCGTGGCGCCCGTTGGACGCGGCCGAGTGGTGATGTTCGGATTTCGCCCGCAGTACCGTGGTCAGTCGTACGGCACGTTCAGAATGCTCTTCAACGCGCTGCTCTCCGGCGGGGGTCCCGCTGGCCGGCGCTGACGTATCCCCGCAGGACATCCTTCCGAACGAGGTCCCACAATGCGTACGGTCCGCTGGCTCTCCCTCGGCCTCGCGCTCGCGACGGTGCTCCCGTCGGTCGCGACGGCGCAGGAGGGACGCCTCTTCAAGAACGCCTGGTTCTGGGGCGCGAAAGGCGGCTTCACGTCCTTTTCGACCGACCGCGTGAAGAACGCCGTCGCCCCGACGCTCGGCGTCGAGTGGCTGATCACGCGCTCGCGCGGCGGCCTGTACGTCTCGTATGACCACTCGTTCTTCGACGAGCAGACCGTGGTCTTCACGCAGGCATACGGCCCGCACACGATCCGCATGGAGAACATGCGCCGCGTGACGCTCGCCGGGCTCGCCTTCCCGTTCAACATCGGGACGCTGCGTCCCTACGGCGGCGTGGGGCTGGCGATGAACTTCATCCAGAACGTCTCGCCGGTGGATCCATTCACGTCGACCGATCAGGAGACACTGGTGGCGCGTCGCGCCATGGACACCAAGGACCGCGCGGCCTTCATCGCCATGGGCGGTGTGCAGCTGCAATACCGTCGCTTCTCGGCGTTCGGACAGGCATCGGTGATGCCGGCACAAGCGCGCTTCATGTTGAACTCGCGACCGGTGTACATCCTCGAGGGCGGCATCCGCTGGAACGTCGGCACCTCGATCGACCGGCCGGACTAACGGCCCTGCCACCCCACCCCGCGCTTCCCCGGGTCGGGGGCTAAGGGCCAGGGGCCAGAGCGGGTCAAAGAGAGACGCCCTCCTCGGCTGTGCCGACGAGGGCGTCTTCGTTTTCGCGATGCATTACGAGCGACGCTCGACCCGCCCCCTGGCCCCCGGCCCCTGGCCCCTGCCCCGCTCTCTCACCGAGACGAACCCCGACTCCGCGACGTACCATCGGAGCGCCCAGTCGGCCGCTTTCGAGACCCCGATGCGCGGCGCGGTGACGATCGCGTCGTCGGCGTAGTTGATGCCCGGCATGATCATCAGCGGAGGGGCTTGCAGCGGCATGCCGTTATGCTGCGGGCCAATACCGAGCGCGGCGCAGAGCTTTCCCGGACCGTTCGTCAGGTCGCGATCGGCTTTCGCCGCCGGGCGGCGCGAGCGCATGAGGCGCAGCCCCTCCAACGGCTCGACCGCGCGCACCAGCACGGCGCTGGGTTGCCCGTGCTCGCGTGTGACCGCGTTGAAGCACCAGTGCACGCCGTAGATGAAATAGACGTAGGAAATTCCCGGTGCGCCGTAGAGCGGACGCGTGCGCTCGGTGAGGCCGGGGCCGGCCGCATGACAGGCGGGATCGTGCTCCCCGAGATAGGCCTCCGTTTCGACGATGCGGCCCGCCGTGACCCCTTGCGGCGTGCGGCACCACAGGACCGCCCCGAGCAGATCCCGAGCGACGATCTCGGTCTCACGGTCGAAGAACGAGGCAGGGAGCGCCTCGCTGACACGAGAACGCCGCGCGGGTGGCGCGGCGTTTCGGGTCATCCTTCGCCTCCGGTCGCGGCCGGCTTCTTCGCGCGTCCGCGGGGCGGGCGGCGACGTTTCGCCTTCGGTGCCGCCGATTCGGCATCGGCCGCGCCTCCGGTCGTCTCGCTCTTCCCCTTCTTCGCGGTCTTGCGCCCGCGGGCGGGGCGACGTGGCTTCTGCGCCGGGTCCTCGGGACCGGCCTCGGGGACGATGGTCTCCGCCGGTGCGTCGAGCCCCAGCTCGGGCTCGCGGTCGATCGTCTCGTCAGGCACCGCGGGGGCACCGAAGTCGACGACGCCGAGGGACAGCAGCTCGGGCGGCAGCTCCACCGCCCCGCTGGCTCTGCCGCCTCGTGAGCGCATCCCGCGACGGAACGATGCCGCCGTGGCCGCCGACCGCCCCGCCTGGCTCTGCGAAGGCGTTGGCACGGCCGCCGCCAGCTGATCGGCGATCGGCGCCACGTCCGCCGCCGGAGCCAGCTCCCAATCATCGCCGCGCTTCCGCAGGTCCACGACGTTGGCGTCATGGGCATCGCGGAGGATACGCACGAACATGCGCTCGTTGAGCGATTCGCTGTCGCGGCCCAGCAGATCGCGCGCCTTGCGACGCACATCGCTGGCGAGCACGGGGGTGTCGGCCCCTCCGGTGAGGATGTCGACCGCACGGCGGACGAGATCGAACGCCTCGTCTCTCGTGAGGCGCTCCCCGCCGGTACCGATGCCGTCGCGGGTGATGTCGACAGCCTCGGGACGCCGCTCCTCGGTTGACGGCACCTCGGCGGCCTCGGTCACCGCGACCACGGGCGCTTCGGCCCGCGGCTCTTCCGCGCGCGGTTCGCGTTCGCGATCGCGCCCGCGCCCGCCCCGCCGGCCCCGTCCACGCTCTTCACGGCCGCGACCGCGGGGACGATCTTCCCGCGCGCGAGTGTCGCCGGGCTCCGCACGAGCGGCGGGACGGGCGCCATCACCGTCAGGCACGTCGATCTCGAGCTGCCCGTTCTCGAGCTTGGTCATCTTGAGAAGCCCGCGCTCAGCGGCTTCCTGCGTGAAGCGCGAGAACTTCGAGTGACCGAGCGACTTCTCATCGAAGTTCGCGTCGAGCTCCTGCATGACCTGCTTGAGCCGATCGGAGCGCATGACGTCGCCATTGCGCTTCATGCGGCGGATCGCTTCCGTCACCAGCTCCCACGGGTCCTTTTTCACGACCTCGTCCTCACCCGACTTCACCAGTCCGGCAAGGGCGTTGTAGCTGTAGTACTCGTCGCAGTTCATGACGAGCAGATCGCTCGACGATTCGCGTATGCCGACGCCGATGACGTACTTGCCGTACTCCTTCAGCTTGGTGACGAGCGACGCGAAGTCGGAGTCGCCGGAGAGCAGGATGTAGGTACCGATCTCGGGGCGGGTGAAGACGAGCTCCATCGCGTCCACGGCGAGGCGAATGTCGGTCGCGTTCTTTTTCGACGACCCGTATGCCGGCGCCATGATCATGTCGATCGACGATTCGGCGAGCGGGACGATGTACTGCGGGTAGCGGCGCCAATCGGCGTACGCGCGCTGCACGGCGACCTTTCCCTTGATGATGTCCGACGAGAGCAGATTGCGGAGCTCGTTCCCGAGGTCGGACCGGATCCCCATCGTGACATTGTCGAAGTCGATGAGGAGCGCTGCGTTAGGCGCGTGGGGAGAGAAAGTGGCCTGCATGGGCGCCGCGGACATCGTGTGCGCCTGGGGTCCGCGGTGGATGGGGGTGGCGGCCGCACGCACTGGCGTGGCGGACCGGGGGTGTCGTGGCTTCATGTCGTCATCATCGTTGTGGCTGTGTGACCGGGCGCGACCTCGCGCTCGATCTCCCGTCGCTTCACCTCTCCGCTCCCGGTGGACGGGGGAGGCTTCACGAAGCGAACGAGATCAGGATGTTCTGACGACGCATGCGCAGATCCGCTCTCCCAGAGAGTTTCGTGGGGGACACCGATCGCGCAGACGTCGTGCAACTGCGGGAGGCGGCTCGAGCTGATCGAAGGCGGGATTCCCCGCGCGAGTGATCGGCCAGAGACGCATCCCATCGGGACGATGTAATCTAGTCGAGGACGGGACGCGTCGCGAGGGGATCAATCGCCCATCGCCTTGAGGATCACTCTTTTCTTCCGCTGCCCGTCCCACTCCCCATAGAACACGCGCTGCCAGGGCCCGAAATCGAGCTTTCCATTGGTCACGGGGACGATGACTTCGTGCCCGATCGTCAAGGACCGCAGGTGCGCGGCGGCGTTGTCCTCGCCGGTCCCGGAATTGTGTCGGTAGTGATCGGGCTCCCACGGCGCAATCCGGTGCTCGAGCCAGTCGAGAATGTCCTTCCATAACCCGGGCTCGTGATCGTTGACGAACACGGACGCGGAGATGTGCATGGCCGAGACGAGCACGAACCCCTCGCGAATACCGGCGGCCGCGCGACAGGCCTCGACGTCATCGGTGATGTCGATGATCTCCTGCCGCTGCTTCGTGTCGAATGTGAGATACGTCGTGTGCGTCTTCATTTCGCCTGCGCCGGAGTGGGGACCCGGCGGAAGATGCGCACGAGCGCACAGGAGGCAACGCCGAGATCAGCCCCGGCGCACCGGACGTACTTCCTCGGGTGGGCTGGCGCTGCCCGCGATGGCGCGCAGGCGGCTCACTTCCTCGGCGCTTCCGCCGCGGGCTTCGAGCGCATCGGCGGCGGCGCGCAGCGCGTTGGCGTCGGTCGACGTGAGCGCGACGGACCGCGGAAGCTCGAGCACGCGCACGTCTCCCGCGCGCCAGCGCGATGGGCGCGGCGTTCCCGCGCGAGCGGCCTCGCGCTCAGCCACGTCATCCGCCCGGCGACTCGCGTGCAGCCACGCGAGCACCAGCAGGCCGACGCTGGCCCCGATCATCGCGCCGATCAGCAACCCGATCCAGAATTGCATCTCATCTCCGCGCCACGGCCGTCGATGCCCTCCTCCTGCAAGGGGGACGCCGCAATTCACCGCGAGGTGACACGGCGGCCGGTAAGTGGGCGGCCTCGCTCAGGGTTCCCCTACCCCCTACGCACCATAGATTGCCAGTGTTGCAGAGTGAAACTGCCCCCGCGACCCGGCGTACGGTGTGGGTGTGAAGCGACTCAGCTTCCGAACTCGGCTCTTCCTGTATCTCCTTCTGTTCGCGGTCGTTCCCGCAACGGTCGTAATGCTCGGGGGAACGCTGGCGGCCAGCCGGGCGGTTCCCCTGGTGAGCGGAACGCGGGCCTGGGAGCGCGTCGCGGAGTCCGGCCGGACGGCCATCGACCAGGCCCGGCAGGCCCCCCTGACACCGGCCCAACGGGCCGCGCTCGAGGCGCATGAGCAGGAGCTTCGGGGGTCGCTGCTTCAGGCGAGCCGCTTTCGCTTTCTCGCCGAGCGAGTGGTGCCGGTCATCGCGCTGTTCGCCCTGGTGGGAACCGGACTGCTCGCGCTGTTCGCATCCCGTGTCGCCGGTCACCTCAGCCGCCAGATGAGCCGACCACTGAACGAGCTCGTGGGATGGACCGATCTCATCGGCCGGAGCGAGCCCCTCCCGGAGGGGGCGCCGAAGAAGCGTGGGGCACCGGAGTTCGACACGCTGCGAAGGCGCATGCGTCGAATGGCACGTGAGCTCGAGACGGCGAGGGCGCAGGAGCGGGAGGCGGAGCGGGTAGAGGCGTTCCGTGAGACGGCGCGGCGTGTGGCGCACGAGCTGAAGAACCCGCTCACCCCCATTCGCTTCGCGGTCGAGCGACTCAAGCGGGATGCGCCCGACGGGCTGCGCGAGCCGGTGGAGGTGCTCGAGGTTGAGTCCGCGCGCCTGGAGGCGATGGCGCGGAGCTTTTCGCAGTTCGGGCGGCTGCCCGAGGGTCCGCCGGCCGATGTCGACATGGCGGAGCTTGCGCGCTACGCGGCTCGCTCGATGGTGGCGGAGCGCGTGCCGCTTCGGGTGGACGTCGGGGACGCACTGCCGATGGTGCGCGGGCATCACGATGCGCTCGCCAGGGCGCTGTCGAACGTCCTGCTCAACGCGGTCGAAGCGTGCCGCGAGGGGGGCGAGGTGGACGTGCGGGTCACCAAAGCCCGCATGGATGGCCGTGATGCGGTCGAGGTGACGGTCCGCGATACGGGATGCGGGATTCCCGAAGCGCAGCTCGCGCGCATCTGGGAACCATACGTAACGTCGAAGCTGGGTGGAACCGGACTCGGGTTGGCGATCGCGCGCCAGACGGTCCTCGCGCACGGCGGTGCGGTCGATGCGGCGAGTGCCGAGGGGCAAGGCACCGAAATCCGCTTCGTCATTCCCGTCGATGGGGGGGACCAGCCCGGATGATGCTCGAGGGACACGTAGGGTCATGAAGCAGGCGCCGACGTACGCGGAGCGCGCGCAGTAGCACGACAGTCCCATCTTTCTTGGAGGAACGCCGGTCATGGATCCTGGAATCGTCGTGCCGCTCGGGTTCTTCGCGATGGTGGCGACCATCGCGGTCGGGGCACCGCTCGCGCGCGCGTTCGCCAAGCGAATGGAGCGCGATTCGAAGACGAAGATCGCGCCCGAGGTCACCTCACGACTCGAGCGCATCGAGCAGGCCGTCGACGCGATCGCCATCGAGGTCGAGCGCATCTCGGAAGGTCAGCGCTTCACCACCAAGCTTCTCACCGAGCGCGCGAATGACGCGAGCCGCCTCACGGAGCCGCGGAGGCCATCGTGATCAGCGGGGTGATGTTCCTGGCGACGGTGGCGCTGATCGCGGCGGTGGTCGTTCGGGTAATGGATCGACGCGCCGATGGCGACCCGCGCCGCCTCCAGCGGCTGGAGGAGCGCGTCGCCCGCCTCGAGGGTACGATCGAATCGATGTCGAGCGAGATGGAGCGCCTGGGGGAAGGACAGCAGTTCATGACGAAGCTGCTCTCCGAGCGGCCGCACGGCGCGTCGGGCGCGGGCGGCACGGAGCCGAAGGGCTGACCGCCGCGGCATGTCGACCATCCTGATCATCGACGACGAGCCGAACATCCGGCGCATGGTCGGAGCGCTGTTGTCGGCCGAGGGATTCACCGTGCGCGAGGCCGCCGAGGGCGCGGCCGGCGCGGCGAGCGCGATCGAGGACGAGCCCGACGCGGTGCTCCTCGACCTCATGATGCCCGGCGAAATCGACGGCATGGGGACGCTGACGCGCTTGCGCGAGAAGCTCCCGGACGTGCCGGTGGTGATGATGAGCGGCCGCGCCGGATTGAGCGATGCCGTGCGCGCCACCAAGCTGGGCGCGTTTCACTTTCTCGAGAAGCCGCTCACGCCGGAGGGCGTCCTGCTCGCGCTGCGCTCGGCGCTGGAGCTGCGGCGCGTGCGTCGTGAGGCGCGCGCCCTGCGTGAGGATCTCGGGATTCCGGGGCGCATGGTGGGCGACAGCCCCGGGATGCGGCAGGTTCGTGAGCTCATCCAGCGCGTGGCGCCCACCGATGCGCGGGTGTTGATCATCGGCGAATCGGGAACGGGCAAGGAGCTCGTGGCGGCCG
>DATBIU010000075.1:0-22362 GCA_036556765.1 Gemmatimonadaceae bacterium
GGAGCCCCTGGAGCACCTGGAGCACCTGGAGCACCTCGAGCACCTCGAGCACCTCGAGCACCTCGAGCACCTCGAGCACCTCGAGCACCTCGAGCACCCGGAGCACCTCGCCCTACAGCCCCATCCAGTAGCTCACCTTCACCAGCAGCGCGTTCGTCGGCCGCTCGCCGAACAGGCGCTTCACATCACGGCCTAACTGGAACGGCGACACGGGGTCGCCGGCGTCGCGCGCCTGGCTCCAGGCCACGAACAGTGTCGAGCCCGGGCGATACTCCCACCGCAGCACCGCACTCGACGTAAACTGGCGCGCGCTGAAGTCGGGGTCGTCGAGCGACGAGAGCTCGGCACCGCCCCGGTTGAGATCGACCAGGTAGGTCCCCGAGCGCGCGTTCGGGAAAGCCTCGACGGCGCGAAAGCGCTGCGCGTCGTTCGCGGCGCGTGCGTCCACCACCTGCTGGAAATCCCGGTACGATCCGCCGCTGACGAACGGCTGCGCGTAGAGCTGCAGAGAGAGATCGGGGGTGAAGGTGTAGCTGACACGCGCGGTCAGCGACGCCGTGCGCTGAGCGAGCCGCGCCACGACCCAGTGCGCCGCGCCATCCTCCTGCGGATCGTCCACGTACTGCCACGGATTCCGCATCCACGTCACCGCCGGCGCCAGCGTGACCTGGAGCTGGCTCGACGGCCGGACGGTCACGTTGGGCTGCGCCGTCAGCGAGCGCGCGCCGCCATCGTCGTCGCGCCATCCCGTCAGGTTCAGCCATCCACTCACCGGGCGCGCGTTATTCGTCCACACCTCGGCCACAACCAGCGACCGCGCCGGCCGAAAGAGGGACGGCCCACCCCGCAGCTCCGTCGGCGAGAGGCCGGCGAGATCCCGCTGCAGCCGCACGAACATCCCCAGGCCGTTAGGCAGCTCCGCTTCGCTATTGATGTAGAACCGGAGCCCCTGGCGCTCGCCGGCGGTGTTCCACCAGGCGAGGGTGTTGAGGTACCACCACCACCGGCGGAAGTGACGCGTTTGCCGGTACGACTCGTACCCAATCCAGTTCGCGTGCGAGACGAAATCGGACCCGGGCTGATAGCCGATGTCGTTGGCCTCGAATCCGGGAGTCACGAGCCGGCCTGAGGCTCCCCACCGCCAGCTCCCACCCGACTTCCAGATCTCGGTAAAGGCGCCCGCGCCGGAGAGCGACCGGCGTACCGGATCGTAGTCGAGGTGATTCGCGTCGGGACGCTGAAAGTACCGCGCCGAGGAGCGTTGCGTCTCGTCGATCGACTCGGCGCTCCCACGCACGTGACTTCCGAGGACATACGCGTTGAGCCGGTACTGACCACCTTCCCCGAATCGGTGGTTGAGGTCGAGACCGCCGGTATACGCGGCGGAGCGCAGGTCCGAGAAGGTGGCGGTGCCGTTCAATCGCCGATGCATCGCCGTGCCGATCGCGCCGAGCACGGTGCGCCCGTCGTTGAGATCGCGCAGTACCCGGGCGATGGCGTAGTTCGTCATTGGCTCGACAGGCACCGTCGACGGAATCGCCGCGTCGCCGTCGACCCGGGCCCGTTCCTCACCGGTCACGGCATCGAGTAGGCCGACCGACCATCCGCCCGCGGTGCGACCGGTGAGCTTGGCGGCGCCGAGGATCGTCGTCACGTCGGGCTCGTCGACGTAGGCGGGATCACCAGGAACGGACGCCTGTGGACGCCGGCCGATGCGCCGCGAATAGAACAGCTTCTCGGAGCCAAAGAAGTAGCCGAGCGAGTAGTCGAAGAGGTCGACCCCCTCGACGAAGAATGGGCGCTTCTCCTGGAGGAACGTCTCGATCGACGTCAGGTTCACCTCCGAGGGATCGGCCTCGACCTGGCCGAAGTCGGGATTGATGGCGGCGGTCACCGTGAACGGACCCCCTCCTGCCTTCAGGTCGGCGCCTAACGCCGCGGCAGGTCGTATGCGCTGGTGGAACGGATCGGCCGCGTCGCCGGGCGCGCGCGTCACCCGCCCGAGCGTGTACGGCACGATCTCGAGCCGGCGAGGAATCGACGCCGGTGTGACGCCGCGCAGCTCACCGTAGTGGGAGACCCACGCCGGCGAGGCACGCGGAATGAGCGCCCACTGTGTGTCCTCGCGCCGGCGCGCGATCCAGCGAAAGAAGTTCACTCCCCAGGGTGTGTCGCCGCGCACGCGCAACTGCGTGAGGGGAATGCGCATCTCGGCCGTCCAGCCCTGCTCATCGATGCGTGTGGCGGCCTGCCAGACCGCGTCCCACGACGCGTCGCGCATGTTGTCGTTGTAGATGAGCACGTCCGTCCGAGTGCCGCGAGGCGTGATGCTGAAGACGTAGGCCGTGCGCCGGTCGCGGTCGCCATCGATGCCGATGAAGAACTCGTCGGACGGCGTCATCTCGTCGCGACGCGCGAGCAGGGCGATGATCGAGTCGGGCGACGGATCACGCATCCGCGCGGCGACGTACAGCGCCTCGTCATCCCAGAGCACCCGCACCTCGGTCGCGAACGTCGCCGGCACGCCCTCGCGCGGCTCGCGCTGCCGGAAGTCCGTCGCCACGTCCGCGGTCGCCCACGCACTGTCATCGAGCACGCCGTCGATGCGGACGACACCCTGAAATCGTGTGGCGGTGACAACGCGCGTGGAATCGACCTGCGCACCGGCGGCCGCCGCTGCACAGGTGGTCGCGATGACGACGAGAAGTCGAGCGTGTGCATCCATGGCTCCGCTCCCATGAGGGACGCGAAACGCTAGGACGCGGACATGTCGGTTGGGTGGGCTCCGGGTGGGGCTTTCGAGAGCGTCGCGTCAGCCTGTCGTAAGGCGGGTCAGCTTATGGTAAGAACGAGCGACCCGCCGCCGTGACACGGCACGTACGCGATGCGTCCTCCCTACGTGATCGCGCGCCCACCACGCTGGCTCATCGCCGCCATCCTTGCCGACGGCCTCGTCCTCGGCACACTGATTTCGCGCGGCTTCGGGATCCTGACCGACGGCGGCGAGATCGTGCGCCTGGTCTGTGGCGCGCTCGCGTTTGCGATTTATGCGACCGTCGCGGTGTGGCTGTGGTTTCGACCATCGGCACACACGTACGGGCTGGCGATCGGGCTCTACGCCATCGGGATGATGCCCGCCGGCGGATGGCTCGCGCTCCTTGCCCTCGGGCTGGGCATGAGCTCGACGCTCGCCGGCGACGACCTGCGCATTCTCGGCAGCGCGGCAGCGCTCTTCCTCGCGCAGTTCGCCCTTGCCGCCGCGGCGTACCGTGCTGCGGACCGCGCCGGCGTGCAGTCGCGTCGCGATGTCGCGCGGGCGGGCGCCCTGCAGCTCAGCGTCACCGGAGTTGTGTTGCTCATCGCGGCACTTTGGATCGGAATGAGGTTCGAGCAGGTTGCCGTGATGCGGGGCAACCACCGCTTTGGCACGATTGAGAGTGCCGTGTTTCGCGTGCAGGGCTGCGCCGCTCAGTACGCCAGTACTTACCCGGATCAAGGCTACCCGCTCACCCTCGCGGCGATGGGTCCCGGTGGGCAGAATTGCGTGGACGGGCCAACGGCCGCCGGGCGTGACAGGAACGGAGTCGCAATCACGTACGAAGCGGAGTACGACGACCGGGCACGCGTGCCGACCTTCATCATCACCGCGCGAGGGCGTGCGTACGGCGAGGCGGAGACAATCGTCGGGGATCCGTCCGGGTTGGCGCGCGCCGGGAGCGTTGTCTTCGGCGAGAGTCTGTTCAAGGTCTCGTTTGCTCGTAACTGCCTCGAGCTATTCCGCGCCTGGTTCCCCGACCGGCCATTCCCGGCTTCGCTCGTCGATCTCGCACGCGCGATGAAGGGACGTAATGACGGGCCGCCCGGCGCCCGACTCTTCGGCGGCTGCACACTCATCGGTGACAGCTCGAGCTCGGAGGCCGAGCGGGTGGCCGAGTTCGTGACAAGGGGCGCGCATCGCCTCTCGTACCGCCCTAACGGGAAGGACGACTACGTGCTCGAAGTGCGGCCCATTCGCTATGGCGAGACGGCCGTGCGGAGCTACACGATGCGGCGCGGCGGTGCGGTGCACGTCACCCTGCTCGACCGTCCTGCCACCGACGACGATCCTCAGGTGACGGCTTGCGAATACGAGGTGGACGAGGACTGCGTCTTCCTCCCGGGCGCCCCGCCCGTCGTCGCGTTCGTGCACGACACGGTGGTTGTTCGAGGCTTGCCCTACCGGCTCGCGGCGGGCGATCCGCCGCCGCCCGCCCCTGCCCTCGACCCCTCGCTGCACTTTTCCTTCGAATGCTACGCGGGGTCGCCGCTGCAGCGTTCCTTACCCAGTGAGATCGGTGCGGATCGCCAGCGGACGTGCCCCCAGCCGCCGTCCTGGCGCAAGGACGGGCGAGTGGTGGTCCGGCTCTGGACCATCGACCGCACCGGTGCGGTGAGCGTACACGAGGACACGCTGCCGGTGGTCGGTGCGACCAATGAGGAATGAGGACTGAGGAGTGAGGAAATCGAATGGACTGGCTTCTCATCCAGTCGATTCCCTCACTCCTCACTCCTCATTCCTCATTCACCGAGAGAGCTATTTCGCCTCTACCCTCTCCCGCGAAAAGATCTTGTTCACGATCCGCCACTCGCCGCCGTACTTCACCAGCGACATGTAGTCGGTGAGCGTCTGCTGCGGGTAGATCAGCTCCAGCCGCGCCACCGCCGTCGTTCCGGTGATGTCGACCTGGGTGATGCGCTCCGTTCGCTGCGGCGGCGGGCCGCCCTTCGCGCGCGACTCGGCCACCCGCGCAATGTACTCGGGAATCGGCACGGCGATCAGTGAATCGTTGCGAGCGTAGAACATCGTGGCGCCCGGATGGAACGCCTGCTCCAGCTGCTGCGGATCGCCCGAGAAGTACATCTTGAGCTTCTTTTCCACCGCCTCCCGCTCGGTCGCCTCACGCGCGGCGTTCACCGAGACGAACGCCGACAACGCCACGATCGCGGCGGCGGCGGCGAGCAACGATCTCTTCATGTCCGTGCTCCTGCGTCAGGTTTGTAGCCGATAGCCGGCCTTGCGAACGGTGAGGATGTGCCGCGGCATCGCCGGGTCGTCCTCGAGCTTCCGTCGCAGCTCCGCCACGTGCGTGTCGACCGTGCGGCTCACGACCGACGAGTGATATCCCCACACTTCCTTCATCAGCTCCAGACGGGTGGCGACCGCGCCGCGCCGACGAACGAGCGCGAGCAGGAGGTCGAACTCCATCGGGGTCAGCGGGACGGCCTGGCCCTCGCGATGCACCGCCCGCGCGCTGATGTCGACGTCGACATCGCCAAACCGCTCGTGCACGGGGGCGCCCGCTTCGGCCCGGTGCTTCGGCGAACGCCGCAGCAGGGCCTCCACGCGCGCCAACAGCTCGAGCACGCCGAACGGCTTGGTGACGTAGTCGTCCGCGCCAAGGCGGAAGCCACGGACCTTGTCGGCCTCTTCCCCGCGCGCCGTGAGAATCAGCACCGGCATGCCGAGGCCATCCTCACGCAGCGCGCGCAGCACACGGTATCCATCGAAGCCGGGCAGCATCAGATCGAGAATCACCAGGTCGGGATTCCCCTCACGCGCCCGCTCGAGGCCGCCCGGCCCGCTCTCGGCGACGTCGACCTCGTAGCCCTCGATCTCGAGGTTGTTGCGCAGCCCGAAGGCGAGGTCGGGATTGTCCTCGACGACGAGCACCCTGGCATCGCGAATCATGGTCTCCATGGACATCACACCTGCACGTTGAGACGGGACTCTTCAGCCGATGGCGCCGCGCCGTTGCGGTGCGCCATCTCGTCATCCGGGATCGCGACGGCAGGCTCGAACGGCACGCGGTCGAGCTCGATCACGAAACGCGCGCCGCGTTCGCCCGGTTCGGCGTACGCGCGGCCGCCGTGCATGACCGCGAGCTCGCGCACCACGGACAGCCCGATGCCGCTGCCGCCGATCGCGGAGTTGG
The DNA here is from genome assembly GCA_036556765.1 of Gemmatimonadaceae bacterium. GTDB lineage: Bacteria > Gemmatimonadota > Gemmatimonadetes > Gemmatimonadales > Gemmatimonadaceae > JAICNG01. Next base: position 5,973 of record DATBIU010000075.1, read on the forward strand.
CATCGCGATCGATGCGGAAGAACGGCTCGAAGATGCGCTCGCGCTGCGCGGCGTCGATTCCCGGACCCTCATCCTCCACCCAGATGCGCGCCCGGTGATCGTCGCCGCGAACGCCGATCGTCACCGTCTGTCCCGCCGGCCCGTACTTGATCGCGTTGTCGATCAGATTGAGCAGCATCTGGCGCAACGCGTTCCGGTCGACGCGAACGGCCACCGTCTCATCGAGCGCGAGCCGGACATCCACCCGCCGCGCGCGCGCGATCGGCGCGAACGACTCGACGGTCTCACGAAGCTGCGGAGCGAGTAGCGTGGGGACCGGGCACAGGCGCAGCGACTGACGCTCGGCCCGCGAGAAATGGAGCACGTTCTCGACGAGGTGCGCGAGGCGCCGCGCCTCCTGGTCGATGATCTCCATCGAGCGCGTCCGCTCGACGTCGCTGCGCACGCGGCCGAGCAGCAGCGTTTCGGCGAACATGCGGATCTGCGCCAGCGGCGTGCGCAGCTCGTGCGACACACTCGATACGAAATCGGAGCGGAGACGCGCCAGCTCTGCCTCACGACGCAATTGCACGACGGCGACGACGATGAGCGCCGCCGTCATGGCGAGCACGCCGAGGAGCAACGGGAGACGCGAGCGCGGAAGCCCCCCGATCACGAGCCGCTGGGCGGCCTCGGGCCGCAGCGCGACGTGCGTGACCATCCCGCCGAAGAAGGGCTTCCACTCGGCCACCCCACTGATCGCGTCGTCGAAGTCGGCGGCCGAGCCATAGATCTCGTCCCCGCTGGCCGAGAGCACCGACAGGCGAAGCAGCGAGTCGTTCGGCATCCCCTGCGTGAGCGCGTAGGGCAGCAGCAGCCACTTCTTCATCACCCGCGTGTACGCCGCTTCGCCGAAGCGCTGTGGATCGATGACGAAGCCGTACGCGGCCACCGGCGCGCCGCCGGCGTCACGCTTGAGCGTGTACACGACCGCACGCGCGTGCGGGCCCGTGCCGTGGAAGATCGTCGCGAACTCCCAGCCGCGCTCGTATGCCGTGGACGCGTGCGCGGTGACGGTGTCCGTCAGCCATTCAGGGCCGACGGCCGGCGCACTCGCACCAGCGAAGGTCGTGCGACCATCGCGGAAGTCGACGAGGAAGTAGTAGTCCGTGTCGAGCACGAGCGTGCAGGCGCACGCCTCGAGCTTCTTGGCCTCCGCCGCGAGTATCTCGGGAGGCGGCAGCGACGCGTGGCGCGCACTCGCCGTTTCGATGGCCTTGCAGGGACGAAACGCGTACGCGAGTGCTTGCCAGAGCTCCTCCTTCGCGTGCGCGTTGAACTCCCACGCCGCGGTTGCGGCGTAGTCGCGCAGCGTGCGCTCCGCCGTCACGCGGTGGTCGCGCGTGGCGTCGTACGCCTGGTGCGCCAGCACGGCGGCGAGACCAAGCGTGAGGAGGAGGAGCGCGACGAGCAGGGTGGATCGCGAGCGCCGCGCGCTGGCGAAGATGCCCAGGGCCATGCCACACCTTAGGGCCCCTTCGGGATGGGTCGCAAGCGCGCATTTGTCAGGATTTGGTGGGTTCCCCCTCGGCGTCCGGGACGCGCCCCATAGTGTGGCGCCTCGACCACCGGGAGGACCGATGTCGTGGGGGTTGTCTTCACCCATCGCATGACGACTGACGAGAACATCGCGATGGCGCCTGCCCACCTGGTCCCCGTTGCGCCAGGGAACTTGCCACCAATCTTTCTCGCGATGGCCGGCGAGGACGCGATTCCCCGACTCAACGACTCCATCGAGCGGTTCATGCGGGCGGCCGTCGCCAACCGCGTCGAAATCGACTTCGCACTTCATCGGAGAGGGGCGCATGGCTTCGATCAGCGCAACCACGACCCGCGCACCAGGGAGATTCTCGAGCGGGCGCTCGCGTTCGTGACCCGGCACGTGCAATGACGGAACACGGGGGCGAGTGAGCGGCGACATGGCGCGCGCCCGCGCGCTGCTGCGAGACGCCGCGGCCGCGGTCGTGCTCACCGGCGCCGGAGTCAGCGCCGAATCCGGCGTGCCCACCTTTCGAGGCGGCAGCGGCCTGTGGGGGCAGTTTCGCGCCGAGGACCTGGCGACTCCGGAGGCGTTTGCCGGAGACCCGCGCCTGGTGTGGGAGTGGTACGCGTGGCGCAGAACGTTGGTGGCCGAATGCGCACCTAACGCGGCCCATCGCGCGCTGGCGGAGTGGGGACTGCGGCGCGGAGCGGTGGCGATCATCACGCAAAACGTCGACGGGCTGCATGCCCGCGCCGCTCGCGACGCCGCCGGTCAGCTCGACCCCACCCCCGCGATTCCGCTGGAGCTACACGGATCGTTGTTTCGCGACCGATGCTCGGGCTGTGACAGGCGAAGCGACCCGGTTCCCGTCGACGCGACCTCGGTCGCGACGCTGCCGCGCTGCCCGCGATGCGGCGCGCTGCTGCGCCCCGACGTCGTATGGTTTGGCGAGATGCTCGAGGAGCACGTGCTCTCCGCCGCGGACGGCGCGGCGGCGACGGCGGACGTCTGTCTGGTGATTGGCACCAGCGCGCTGGTGTACCCGGCCGCGTCGCTGCCCCTGCGCACGCGCGCACACGGTGGCGTGGTGATCGAAGTGAATCCGGAGGAGACGCCGCTCACTCGTGCAGCGGAAGTCTCGATCCGGGGAGCGGCGGCCGAGGTCGTTCCTCAGCTGGTCAACGAGGAATGAGGACCGAGGAGTGAGGAAGTCGACCGGGCGAACAACCAGCTCGTTGATTTCCTCACTCCTCAGCCTTTATTCCTCATTCGTGCGCCTTACGGCTCCTTGGACGCGACGGCACCCTTTTCACCCCCGTTGGCCGCGAAGCGCGCCTTGACGATGCTCTCTCGCTCGACGGCGCTGACATCGGCCGGGATATCCCACGAGCCGCGACGCTCCGTCGGCACCCGCACGCTCGCGACCTGACCATTGGTGCCCAGCTCTACGATCGCCGTCACGTCATCGTCGGCGCTCTGGCTCGCCATAATGAACAGCACCCATGCCCCGTCCGACGACCACTGCTTGTCGAGCGCGTACACGCCCGTGCGTGAGGTGCGCTCGAACTTGAGCGACACGCTTCGCCGCTGGCCGGAGACAATGCCTTCCGCCTTCCCCGTGATCGGCGCCACGATCGGCGTGCCGTGATGGAAGGTGTGCACGAGCAGGAACGCATCGCGCGTGGTCTGATCGTAAGGACTGGGCGGATACTCGATCGAGATCCACGGCGGCCCGAGTGGCGCGGGCGCTGCGGCGGCGATGGTGAGGGTCGCCAGCACGAGCGAGGCGAGAGCAAGCGATCGGCGCATCATGAGAGCTCCACGAATGGGTTCATGGGTGAGATGCCGACCGCGGGGGTTGCGCTTGAATGCCAGAACTTCCTCACTCCTCACCGCGCATTCCTCATTGGCACTCTAGCGATTGACCAGCTTCACCGGAGGCCCACCCCACCCCAAGGTGATCGCTCCCTTGAATGTCCTGATGCTGAGCCGCGCATCGCCACCGAGGGAAAGCGCGAGCTCGCGCCCATCGCCGCGGATCAACGCTCGCTGCGGCGTGAGGTTGTTGTCGATCGGCGCCGCGACCGTCATCGCCTCCACCGTTGGCGTGCTCCCCTTCGGCAACAGAACACGCACGGTACCCGAGTGCGTTCCGAGGTCGAGCACCGCACCGCGCGCGATGGACGCCTCGAACACGATGTTGCCGGTCATCGTCTCGAGACGTGCCGCCCGTACCGGACCGGTGGTCACCGTCACCGCACCGCTCACCGACGCCGCGACGAGATCCTCCGCTCCCCCGCGAATGGTGACGTCGCCACCAGCGGCGCGCGCGCGAAGCCACACGCTGGCGCCCTCGAGCTGCATGTCGCCATCCATCGTCTCCACGGTGAGCTCCCGTGGAATCCCCGTCACGGTGACGTCGCCGCTCGTCGAGCCGAGATCGAGCGCTCCGGTGACGCCATCGACGACGATCGAGCCACGCGTGCTCTTCACGCGCACCCGGCTTCCGGCCGGCACCCACACCTCGATCGTGGAGGGCTCGGCGGTCGTCACGTCGTCATTCGGGATGTCGACCCCGAGCTTCACCGCGCTGCGATCGCCTCCCATGTAGAAACCCTTGCTCCCGCGGCCGACCTCCCCGGTGGCCGCGATGCTGTCGCGATCCCAGCCGTGCACGCGCACGATTCCCGAGAGATTGGTGATGCGAATGGAGCCGTCGCGTGCGAGCGGCAGGCGGCGGTCGAAGGGCTGCTGGGCGCCGGCGGCGCTCGTCAGGCACGTCATCACGAGAAGCAGAACCGTGGTGCGTCGCATGGAATGGTCCTCAGCTTTGCGTCGCGAGCCGCGTCGCATGTCGCAGCAGCTCGACCTTCTGATCATGACCGGCTACCAGCAACCGGGCCAGCGTCTCACTCCCGGGGTCGCGCGCGAGTGCGTCGCGCGCCTCCGCGATCGCCGCCTCGATGGTGTGGAGGCTGCGCTCAACCGCGGAGATCGTCTCGGGGGAGAGCGCATGCTTGCGTTCGGCGAGCTCCCGCTCGAGATCGCGCGTGACGGTTGCGTACTCGTGCTCGAGCGCGGCCAGCCGCGGTGTCAACGCGGTGGAGGTCGCCGCGGGAACCGTGGGCTGCATGGCGACGTCGCGCCCTCCGCTGACGAACAGCAGCGTCAGCCCCGAGGACGCGATTACGAGCGCCAGTCCCGCGGCGAGCAACGCGCCTCGACGTGTCCACCACGGCGCGTGTGTGACATCCGAGCCGCCGGAGCCGATGCGTGCGCGAATGCTCTCCCACTCCCCGGCGGGAGTCGGCATCGAGCGCGGGAGCGCCGCCGCCTGCGCGACCACCGTCCGCAGCCGCTGCACGCGCGAGGTGCACGGGCCACACGAGGCCAGATGCTGCTCGGCAGTCGAGCGCGCCGGTGCATCGAGGGCGTCATCCAGCAGATCGCTGAGCGTCTGATCGTCGAGGTGGGCCATCATCGGTCGAGCATCTCCATGAGTAGTCGGCGCGCGCGACACAGCTGCGCGCGCAGCGTTCCTTCGGCCAGTCCGGTCATCGTCGCGATCTCCGAATGCCGATACCCTTCCACGTCGTGCAGCACGAACACCGTTCGCGCCCCGCGCGGAAGCCGTGCGATCGCTCGCTCGAGATCGAGCGCGTCACCGGGCTCCGGCGCCGGAATCGCCGCATCCGTGTCGTCCTCATCCCCCGCCAACGTCACCCGCGCCAGCCGGCGTCGCTCGGCGCGGAACGACTCGAGAACCACGTTCACGGTGAGCCGGTGCAGCCAGGTGCTGAAGGCCGCATCCCCGCGCCACGTGGATAACCGTTCCCACACCCGCACCCACGCATCCTGCGCGAGCTCCTCGGCGCGCTGACCATCGGCGCAGAGGCGGATGCAGAGCGCGCGGACGTGCCCCGCGTGCGCGCGGTACAGGCGCTCGAACGCCGCGACGTCGCCGTGCTGCGCGCGTCGCGCGAGCTCGGCGGATTCGTCCGCCACAGCCGGCGACGGACCGCGAACGATCGAACCGGTCAGGGACACGCCATCCTCGTGTAAATCCGATGCCACTCGTCGCACGAACGCTTGAACGATGGCCCGGAAGACGGGGTTCTGGAACCGATCGTGCCGCCCGCGTGTTGGGAATCTGCGATGAACCCCTCGACCGTGGATCCTCGATCGCGCCCAGGGCGCGCCCGCATCGCCCTCGCCTTCGCGGCGATCTATCTGGTGTGGGGCTCGACGTACCTGGCCATCCGGTATGCCATCGACAGCATTCCGCCCTTTCTCATGGCCGGAACGCGGTTCGTCATCGCCGGCGGCCTGCTCTATGGCTGGTCGCGCCTAACGGGCGCCCGTCGACCCTCCCGGGCCGTGTGGCTGGCGACGGCGGTGACCGGCATCCTCATGCTCGCCGTCGGCAACGGTGCGGTCACGTGGTCGGAGCAGCGGATTCCGTCCGGCCTCGCGGCGTTGCTCGTGGCGAGCGTCGCGCTGTGGATGGTGCTCCTCGAGTTCCTGCGCCGGAACGGGACGCGACCCACGCGCCTGTCGATCCTCGGGCTGATGCTCGGCTTCGGCGGAGTCGCGCTTCTCGTCGGTCCCGCCGCGCTGAGCACCGCTCGCGACCTGGACGTCCTGGCAGCGCTCGTCCTCGTCGGCGCCTCGCTGTCGTGGGCAGCCGGCTCGGTGTACTCCCGCGTGCTCCCGCGCCCGGAATCGGCATCGGTCGGGAGCGGCATGCAGATGCTCGCAGGCGGGGTCGTGCTGCTGATCGTCGGCGCGTCGTCCGGTGAGCTCGGTCGGGTGGACCTCTCCGCCGTGACGACGCGATCCGCGCTCTCGCTCGCCTACCTCGTCGTGTTCGGATCGCTGGTTGGGTTCACGGCCTATGCGTGGCTGCTCCGCGTGTGCACGCCGGCCGCCGTCGCGACCTACGCCTACGTAAATCCGATGGTGGCGATGTTTCTCGGGTGGCTCATCGCCGGCGAGGAGTTCGGGCCCCGCATGATTGTCGCGGCCGCGGTGATTCTGTCCGGTGTCGCCCTCATCAATCGCGCGTCGGCGCGTCCGGCTCGCGAGGTAGATGCCCCCGCGACGCGCCGAACAAGCGCGGAGGGCGCGGGACCAGCGCTTTTCCAGCGCCCTTAGCGCCTTTCCAGCGCCCTTAGCGCTTTTCCAGCGCCCTCGCTCTTCTGGTCCCGATGATGCATTTGCTCCCCCCAGTTTCCATGGGGGATAGATGCACCGACTCGCCATTACCGCTGGGGCTTTGATCGCGCTCGCCCCCATCGCGTTCGCGCAGGACGCGGACGCGGGGATCGCGTCGTTCACCGCCCACCGCTATGCCGACGCGCGGCGTGAGCTCGACGCGACCGTCCGCGCGCATCCGGACGACGCTCGGGCCCATCACTACCTCGGACGCATCGCGATGCACGAGACTCGCTTCCAGGAGGCGATCGCCCACCTCGAGAAGGCGGCGGCCCTGGAGCCCACGGTGCCGGAGCATCACATCCTGCTCGGACGCGCCTATGGCCAGCTCGCGGTGCGCTCCGGCATGACGAAGAAGTTCGGCCTCGCGAAGCGTGCGCGCCGGGCGCTGGAGCGTGCCGTGGAGCTCGACCCCGGGAACATCGAGGCACGCGCGGGCCTCATTCAGTTCCACCTCCTGGCGCCCGGCCTGGTTGGAGGAAGCACGTCGAAGGCACGCGCCCACGCCGACGAGATCGCGAAGCGCAGCGCGTTTCGGGGAGCCTTGGCGCGGGCGTGGATTGCCGAGGATCGGAAGGACTACGACCAGGCCGCTCGCGAGTACCGCGAGGCGATCACCCGCGCCCCGGACAGTCTCATCTCGTACTGGGGGTTGGCGCAGCTCTGGCAACGTGGGGCGCGCTTCGACAGCTCATTCGCCCTCATGGACGAGCTGATCGAGCGCCAGCCCACCGCGATGCCCGCCTACTACTACTACGGTCGCGCGTCGAGCCTGTCGGGACAGCATCTTCCCGAGGCGGTTCAGGCGCTGGAACGCTACCTCGCCTACGAGCCGCACGAGGGCGACCCCCCGCGCTCATCCGCGCGCTACCGGCTCGGGCTCGTCTACGAGCGCATGGGCGAGCGTGAGAAGGCGAAGCGGGAATTCGAGACGAGCCTACGCCTGGAGCCCACGCGAGGCGAGGTGAAGGCGGCGTTGCGAAGGGTGCGGTAGGGCTATTCGCCATCGCGCAACGGCCGTGACAGCGTTTATCACAGAGGGCACAGAGACATCCACAGGGACTCACGGAGAACTGCAACGGCGAATGCCTTTGGTAAAAGCCCTTCGCAGTTGCAGTTCTCTGTGAGTCCCTGTGCTACGTCTCTGTGCTCTCTGTGATACGCTGTTAGGGCTCGTTGCGAGACCAACTTCATGCACGCCGCCGCTCTTCTCCCGCCAACACCCCCTCTCTCACCTCCGACCGCACCCGCGCCGCCCTCGCTCGACTGTACACGAAGTAGATCGCGAGCCCGATCGCGAGCCAGATCACCAGGCGCTCCCAGGTCGCGAGCGGGAGACCCGACATCAGGTAAAGGCACGACGCGACGCCAGCCAACGGCACCCAGGGCGACCCCGGAGTGCGGAAGGGACGCGCCAGCTCCGGGTTCGTTCTCCGAAGTACAAGCACCGCGCCGCAGACGATGGCGAACGCGAGCAACGTCCCCATCGCCACGAGCTGGCTCAATACGCTGATGGGAACGAGCCCCGCCGCGACCGCCACCACCGCCCCGGTGAGGATCGTCGTGATCGCCGGTGTCCTGAACCGCGCGTGAACGCGCGAGAACAGCGGTGGCAGCAGTCCGTCGCGACTCATTGCCATGAAGATGCGCGGCTGCGCCATCAGCAACACGAGGATGACGCTCGATAACCCGGCGATGGCGCCGAGCTTGATGAACGGGCGCAGCCAGCCCATGCCTGTCTCGTCGACGGCGAGCGCGACGGGCGCGGCGACGTTGAGACGCGTGTACGGGATGATGCCAGTCAGCACCAGCGCCGTGGCGATGAACAGCACCGTGCAGACGGCCAGCGAGGCGAGGATGCCGATCGGCAGGTCGCGCTGAGGATTCTTCGCTTCCTGCGCCGCCGTGGAGACGGCGTCGAATCCGATGTAGGCGAAAAAGATGATTCCCGCGCCACGGAGAATACCGCTCCATCCGAACTCACCGAAGGTGCCCGTGTTCTCCGGAATGAAGGGCGTCCAGTTCTCCGGTCGCACGTACGCGGCGCCGAACCCGATGAAGAGCAACAGCACGAGCACCTTCACGACGACGATCACCGCGTTCGCCCCCGCCGACTCGCGAATGCCGACGACCAGCAGCGCCGTCACCGCCACGATGACCAGCACCGCCGGCAGGTTGAACAGCGCGGTGACGGTCCCACCGCCCGCCAGCGCGATACTGGTGCCGGTCGCCTCGGTGAGCTGCGGCGGCAGGGTGAGGCCGAGATCGTGGAGCAGCGACACCACCAGCCCTGACCATCCCACCGCCACCGTCGATGCGCTCAACGAGTACTCGAGGATGAGGTCCCATCCGATGATCCAGGCGAAGATCTCGCCGAGGGTCGCGTACGCGTACGTGTAGGCGCTCCCGGCCACCGGAATCATGCTCGCGAACTCCGCATAGCAGAGCCCGGCAAAGGCACAGGCGATGCCGGCCAGGATCATCGACAGGACGAGCGCGGGTCCGGCGTTCTGCGCCGCGACCACGCCGGTGAGGACGAAGATGCCGCTGCCAATGATCGCCCCGACGCCGAGCATGGTGAGATGCACGGGGCCGAGCACCCGGCGGAGGGGCGTGGTCTCGGCATCGGCGAGCAGCGCGGCCAGCGGTTTCTTCGTCAACAGGCTCATGGAACCTCCGCTATTTTGTATGCAGTTTTGTATGCAAAATGATCGCCCAAGATAACTGCCCCCACGGAACCCGCAAGTGCGGCACGCCGACCTTGTGGCTATTCCCCTCCCCAGACATCTATTCGCGGTGAGCCCGACCTCCCGCCGTCGCACCCCCGTCCGCCGCACCGGTACGTCCAGCGCGGCGCGCGCCCCCCGTCCCACCCAGGTGTACGGCCAGCTGCGCGCGCTGATCGTCCAGGGGAAGCTCGCGCCCGGCAGCCGCATCATTGAAACCGATATCGCCGAACGACTCGGCGTCTCCCGAACCCCCGTGCGCGAGGCGCTCCAGCGACTCCAGCAGGAGGGCTACGTCGTCGGCGCACCACTCGCGCACCAGTCCCGCCTCACGGTGGCCCCGCTCACGAAGCAGGACGTGCGCGAGCTACTCAACATCGTCGGCACGCTCGAGGGACTCGCCGCCTTCGGTGCCGCCGAGCGCGTGAGCGGCGACCGCGCGACGCTCGCGCGCTCGCTGCGCGCACTGAACGCCGACTTCCGGCGCGCCGCCGAAGCGCATCCCACCGATCACAACCGCGTGTACGACTACGACGAGGCGTTTCACCAGCGTCTCGTCGAACAGGGCGCCGGCGCGCGCCTGCGCGCGTTACACGAGGCGGTGAAGCCGCAGGCCGAGCGCTACATTCGGATGTACATCAGTCTGCTGGTCGGCGACATCCGCCCATCGGTGGACGAGCACGACGTGATCATTCGCGCCATCCGCGACGGCGACGCCGAGGGCGCGCAGCACGCGGTGCAGACGAACTGGCGGCACGCGGCGGAGAGACTCGGGCGGGTGATCGAGGTGGCGGGAGAGCGGGGCAGTTGGTGACGGACCGGGGTCGCGGGATCGCGGTGTCGGGGGATCGAGGGCACCGAATCGGCCAAGTGCCCTAGATCCCGCGACCCCTCGATCCCGCGATCCCGGTTTCCTCCAGCTCCTTCCTCAGCTTGAGATAGGACTCGTACCTCTCCCGCGACACCGCACCGGTCTCCACCCCCGTGCGCACGGCGCAGCCCGGCTCCACACGGTGGGTGCAGTCACCAAAGCGGCATTCCTCGAGTAGCGGGCGCATCTCCGGAAAGCATCGGTCGAGCTCACGCGCATCGAGGCCCCATACTCCCACCTCGCGAAGCCCGGGCGTGTCCACCACATAGCCCGTCTCGGGAAGTGGATGCAGATCTGCTCCCACCGTCGTGTGCCGCCCCTTCATCACCGAGCGGCTGATGTCCCCCACGCGGAGATTGAGGCCGGGGAACATCTCGTTCAGCAACGAGGATTTTCCCACCCCCGACGGTCCGGAGAACGCCGACACCCTGCCCCGAAGCGCGTCCTTGAGCTCGAGCAGACCGTCACCCCGCTTCACGCTCGTGTAGTGCACCGGATAGCCGATGCGCTCGTATTCCCGAAAGAGCGTCGGTGGGCCGGGCGCCAGCTCGATCTTGTTCACCACCACCCGCGAGGGAAGGTCGTTGCCCTCCGCGATCACGAGAAAGCGATCGAGCATGCGCACGTGCGGCTCCGGCTCGGCGATCGCGAAGACGACGACGACCTGATCGATGTTCGCGGCGACGACGCGCTCACCCGGGCCCCCGCCGGGCGCGCGACGCGCCAGCTTCGAGCGGCGCGGGAGAATCTCGACGATGGACCACGCATCGTCCTGGGCCCCCTGCTCGACGATCACGTCGTCGCCGACGGTGAGCTTGTCGTACTCTCCCTGCTTGAGACGGCCGCGGAGCGACGCCGGAATCGTCTCCGCTGTCTCGGTGCGCACCTGCCACACGCCGCCGGTCCCCCGAAGCACGATTCCCTTCGCGCGGCGCGGCGGCGTCACGGCCCCTCGTTCTCCTCGCGCATGACGTCCCACCACGCTCGCTCCACGCCACCGGGGCGCGATGCGCGAATCAGCTCGTCGAGCACCCGCTTGGTCTCGTCGAGGGAAAGCGCCCCGATCGCGGCCCGCGCTTCGTCTTCGGTCCGCGCGCGCGCGAGGAAATCGGTCTCGAGATGCCCCACGACGCGAGGCTCGCCCGGACTCCACCGCAGAAAGATCAGGTAGGCTCCCACCGGCGCAGCCGCGTCGCCCGTCTCATCGACGCCGATGTCCGCCGAATAGGATGCGCCGTCCGCGCCCTCGAATGCCGCCGGCCGCGCATGCACCGCCATGTACCCGCCGAGCGTGTGCTCGTCGCCTTTCGAGTGATCGGGGGGAAGGAAGCGGCCCATGGTCTAGGCGCGATTGCGGATTGCGGATTGCTGATTGCCCATTGAACTCCGCGGGAACGCGACGCTCCGTTGGTTGAGCGTCGCGACGCCCACGACGCGCAATCCGCAATCCGCAATCCGCAATCGCGGCTTCATCGCCTGACCATTTCTCGCACGATGTTCCCCGTGATGAACGCGATGTTCGACGGGCGCTCCGCCAGACGGCGCATGAGATACGGATACCACTGTGTGCCGAACGGGACGTATACGCGAACACGCCACCCCTCGCGCACCAGCCGGTCCTGGAGATCGCGCCGGACGCCGTACAGCATCTGGAACTCGAAGCGGTCCGCCGCGATCCCGTTCGCGCGGACGTATCGCGTCGCCTCCTTGATGATGCGATCGTCGTGCGTCGCGAGAGCGGGATAGTTGCCCTCGGTGAGCAGCTTGTGCATGCACCGAACGTAGTTGGCGTCGACGTCGGCCTTTTCTGGATAGGCGACTGTCGCCGGCTCCTTGTACGCTCCCTTGCAGAGCCGCACGCGCGCCTTGATCGCGATCGCGCGCTCCACGTCCGCCAGCGTGCGATAGAGGTAGCTCTGGAGCACGATCCCCACGTGGTCGCCATACGACGGATGCAGCCGATCCTCGAACAGGCGCAGCGTCCGCTCGGTGTACGCGCTGTCCTCCATGTCGATCCGGATGAAGGTCCCCAGATCGCGGGCCCGGCCGACGATGTCGTGCATGAGACCGACGCACAACTCCTCCGAGAGGTCGAGCCCCATCTGCGTCAGCTTCAGCGAGACGTTGGATTGCACTTTACTCTCGTGGATGCGGTCGAGCATCGTGAGGATCTCGCGCGTCGCGGCCTGCGCCTCACGCTCCGTATGAACGCTTTCGCCGAGGAGGTCGAGCGAGGCCGTAATCCCCCGCTTGTTGAGAGGCTCGACGGCGCGAATCGCCTCTTCCAGTGTCTCTCCGGCCACGAAGCGCTGGGCAAGCCGCTTGGCGAATCGGTTGTGGCGAACGAATCGAAAGATCTTCTGCTGGTTCGACAGGTACAGGAATGCCTGGCGGAGCATGACACCTCGTGGAAGCGGCCGCGGTCGGCGGAATATAGCCGGGTGGGAAGGACGGTCTAGGACACCGTGACCGCGCCGCTGCACCCGAGGGTCTCTCCGTCGAGTGAATCGTCCGGGGTACCATGCGTCTCCGCTTATCTCTGGTTGCCGCCCTCGTCGCGCTCGCGGGGTGCGGCGATGGCTCGCCGACCGGCACGCACTTCGGGCTGACGCTCGCCGCCGCGCGCGCGCGCTGGGCCGGCGCCGGCGTCGACAGCTATCAGATCACCGTTCGCCGCCTCTGCTTCTGCGGGTTCGTGGATCCGGTGCGCGTGACGGTCGAGGATGGCGTCATCGTGTCGCGGACCGTTGTCACAACGGGCGATCCGGTCCCGGCGTTGTTGGCCGAGTACTTCCCCGACATACCGGGCCTGTTCACAATCGTCGAGGAGGCGGCGACGGACGCCGACGACTTCGAGACCGAGTTCGATGCGACGTATGGATTTCCCGCCGTCATCAGCATCGACTGGGCAGAGAGCTACGTCGATGACGAGGTGGTCTATCGCACGGACGCCTTCGCGGTGACACCGTGAGGCACGAGCGGCGTACGTCCTCGCCGCGCTCCGATCAGGTGCCGATGACGAGCAGTCCGGCCGCGCCGTTGTATTCGTCCGCCACCGCCGTCGTTCCGGGCGGAGCGGTCCACGTGCCGCCATCCACGCGCACGTTGATGCGATAGCTCCCCGCGGGCAGCCAGATGCGCGCGGCGAAGTGATCGTCCGCCTCACGGCGCATCACGAGCGGGCGCCAGTCGGTGAAATCGCCCATCAGCTCCACACGGCGCGCGCGGGGCGCGTGCACGACGAGCAGGACCGTCCCATCCGCCTCGCGCCATGTTTCCATGTCCCGCGCGATGGCGCGGGACCGCGACCGCAGCTCGAGCGCGCCACCCGCCCTCGTGGTGACGCGGAGCGCGATGGTCGCGTAGCGGCCACCGGGCAATCCCTGGGCGACGTCGACGGCGCTCGCACCGGTGGAGCCGACGAGCGCGAGCCGCTCGGTCAACAGGAGGCTTCCGCCGAGCAGCCAGGTATTCGTGCGCGCCCCGTCACGCACCATGCGTTGGCCGGCCATGGCGTCCACCGCCACGCGCGCGCGCGACCAGGACACGTGCGCCTCCGCGTCGACGTAGCGCACCGTCTCCCTGAGCACAGTCTCGTTGCGCGTATCGAGCACCTCGGCCGACATGTTGGGTCCGGTCGACACGAGGCGGGTGCTGGCCTTCACCGTGTTGTGCATCGCGGTTAGGCGGAACGTCGCATCGCCGAGCTGCGCCCACGCGCCGGCGTCGGCGCGGATGAGCGCGCCCCCCGCCGGGGACCGCCACGCGTGCCCGGCACCCGCGCCAAGCCACAGGCCGCGTTCGCCGGCGCCGATGAGATGCCCCCGACCCTGCGCGAGCAACTGGGTGGTGCGGAGCGTGCCGCGATGCGAGTTCGTCTCCAGCTGCGCCGAGAGCTCTCCGCGGATGGGGCCGTACGCCTCGGTAAAGCGGGAGCCGGCCGCGATCGCTTGCGCACTCCAGATGCCGCCGTCGAATCGCGTGAAGGACCCGGCCGCCGAGAGCGTCGTCCGCACACCCTCGAACAGGACCGCCGGCGTGAGGCTCACGACCGTCATGCGCGGGGTGTCGTCGTAGGCGATTTGCCCCGTCCCAGCACCTAACGTCCCGACCACCTGCGCACGCGCGGCCCCGGCGACGAGGGCCGTGAGCAGAAGCGACGCGAGTGCTCCAGGACGACGGGACATGTCGTTCGTTATGGCCTCGGACGTGTGGTGGCGCCTTCGAGCCCGCCTCCGGTCGTGGCGGCATCGGTGGCGATGGGAATGCGCGAGCCCGGCGGAACGCCGCGCGTGCGCAGATCGGCGGCGATCGCCGGTGGCGCGCCCCGCGCGATGTCACGCTCGATATCGGCGCGCAGCGCGGCGAACTGCGCATCCGTCGCCGGTGATTCCGCCAGCGCGAGGATAGCGGTCGAGGCCGTGTCGGCCGGAACGCCGCGCGCGATGAGGTCGGCGAGGACTGCGAGGGGAATGGTCAATGGGGCGCCGGGGCGCCGCGTTCGGAGCGCCGTGATCACCTGCGCGCTCGCACCGGCGTGCAGGGCGTCGGCCGCGGCGATGATCTCCGCGTCCATCGCACCGCTGCCGAGCGCGCCCCGCGCGGCGACCAGCTCGCGGAACCGCGAGCGAACCACGGTGATGATGCGGTCGTTCGGTGCACGCTTCGCCGCTCCCTCCAGCGCCTTGTCCACGACTGGCTCGGTTGGAATCCCGAGGGCGCGCGCCGAATCGACCAGCGCGGCGACCTCCCCCTGCACACGGCGATCGAGACGCGACAGCCGCGTATCCTGTGCGTCGACGCGTGCCGCCACCAGCGCGAGCAGCATCACCGCTGGGCCGATTCGCTTCATGTCGTCGCGTCTCCCACCGTGATCACGGAGTTCGGACGCCCGAAGTCATCCTCGAGGGTTCGTGGCGCCATCGGATCCGCGACCCACTTCGTGCCGTCTACAACGAAAGTATAGTGATATCGCCCGGGCGCCAGCGGGATGGTGATCGTCCACACCCCTTTTTCCATTCGCCGGAGCGGCGACCCCCCCTCCTCCCAGTCGTTGAAATCGCCGACGATCGCGACGCTGGAGGCCGAAGGATTCACGAACACGAACTTCATCATCTGCTCCGCCGAGGGCGACGTCGACGTCACCGCGACGGTGGGAACAGCTGCCACCGCGGCGGTTTCGGTCTTGCGTCCGCGAGCGCCGATCGCGACCACACCCGCGAGCCCGGCGGCGAGCGCGAGCCCGGCGAGTGGCGAAACCCGGATCGTCCGTGGTCGCGTCATCCACCGCCACACCCCGGCGCCGCCCACGGCCCTCGCCTCCTCGTGCACGCGCTGCATAACGCGCGCATCGAAGTCGGGGCTGAGCGCCACCGTCTCCCGGCGCAGCGTCATCGCGACGCGCTCGATCATCTCATCACCTTCATGCACTGTAGACCTCCCTCAACTGATCTCTCAACCGGTCGCAGGCGCGCTTCACGCGCATCTTCAGCGCCGACACTCCCACCCCGGTCGCTGCCGAGATTTCCTCGTAGGACAAATCCTCGACGTGCTTCAACAGAAAGGCTTCCCGTTGTTCCAGCGGCAATCGCTCCAGCGCCCGGCCGATCTCCTCACGCCACGCGACGCTCTCCTCGGGATGATCCTCGGCGGCATCGCGCAGCGCGATCTCGTCGTGCACGATCGTGCGCTCTCGTCGTCCGCGGCGCGCCCCGGCGGTGCGGCACCGATTCACCAAAATCCGGAACAGCCACGAGCCGAACCGCTCGGGATCCTCACAGCGGGCGAGCGAGCGATACGCCCGGACGAACGCATCCTGCAACGCCTCCTCGGCGTCCTCGACGCTGCCGAGCATGTGCGTCGCGAACCGCACGTAGCGGCTGCGATAGCGCGCGACGAGCACGGCGTACGCCTCGACGTCGCCGTCCAGCACGCGCCGAACCAGCGCGGCGTCGGGGGCGGCGGCGGGAGTACGGTCCGTCACGGGTTGGAGACTCTGGCAGGCGGGATCTGGGTCACAGTGCTATGAAGGGGGTCGAGGGGTCCAGGGGTCGAGGG
>DATBIU010000076.1:0-18003 GCA_036556765.1 Gemmatimonadaceae bacterium
CGACGGGCTGAGGCTGATGTCGACGTCGATGCAGCCCGCGACCTCGGTGAGCTCCTTCCCGTCGCTCCACCAGCGCCGCTGATCGTCGACGAGAAGTCGCATCTCGCGCGAGCCCGAGCCATCGGTGAGCGCGATGCGGACCGAACGGGTGGACCAATCCCGATCGCAGTTGACGACGTACTCCACGCGCAGCGGCTGTCTTTCGTGGACGACGAGAATCGTACCCGACAGACGGATCTCGTTTGGCCCCTCGTGGAGCTGGAAATACTCCAGCGAGATGGCATCTCGGCGAGTCCAGAGGATGGATGCTCGGGGGGTGGTATTCATCGCTGTTCTCTAAGGCATGAGGAAAGAGGACGGAGGAGTGAGGAATTCCTCACTCCTCACCGCTCATTCCTCATCGTTCCTAGTGAAAGTCATGCGACCGATGAATCAGTTGACCTACCTCCAGCGTCGCGAACTTCTGTCCTACCACGTTGAGCACGGCGCCATCGCGCTCGAAGCGGCCCAGCACGAGGATGAACGTCGCGCTCTTGATCACGTCGGCATTCGCCTCGACCAGCTGGCGAGGGACGATCACGTTGATGAATCCGCGCTCGTCTTCCAGGAGAAGGAAGATCGTGCCGTTCGCCGTTTCCGGGCGCTGTCGCACCGTGACCAGACCTCCGACAATGATACGCTCGCCACTCCTCACCTTCTCGAGGTCCTTGCTGTCGACCGCGCCCCAGCGGCGCAGCTTCTCGCGGACGGCCTGCATGGGGTGCCCGTGAATGCTCGATCCCGTCGTCGAATAGTCGAGAAAGATGAGCTGCATTGGGTCCATCGGCGGAGGGTCGTGCATCGTCAGCCGGGCGGGGGCGAGTGGCAGGACGTCGCCCACCGCGCGCAGCGCCTCCCACGCCGCGCGGCGGCGATCGGGCTCCCAGGCGGCGAACGCGCCGGCCCGCGCCAGGGCGAGCGCATCGCTTCGCGTGAGGCGGGTGCGGCCGACCATGTCGGCAATCGACGTCCACGGCGATGGAGCACGACTCGCGCGCAGCGCGTCGAGCAGCTTCGTCCCCACGCCGCGGATGTGGCGCCATCCAATGCGCATCGCCGGCTGGTCGGGATGGTCGGTCTCCTCCACCGTGCACTCCCAGTCGCCGTGGCAGAGACAGGCAGGTCGCACCTCGACCCCGTGACGACGGGCATCGTGGATGAGCGTCGACACGGGATAGAATCCCATTGGCCACGAGTTCAGCAGCCCGGCGTAGAATTCCGCCGGATAGTGGGCCTTGAGCCAGGCGGTCGCGTACGCGATGAGCGCGAAGCTCCAGGCATGTGACTCGGGGAAGCCGTAGTTCGCGAAGCTCTGCAGGTCCTCGCAGATCTTCGTCGCGATGCGCTCGTCGATGTCGTGCTCGACCAGACGGTGCGCCAGCCGCTGAAGCGCGCGCAGCAGCCGATCCTTCTTTCGCTGGTTGCCCATCGTGCGCCGCAGCTCGTCGGCCTCCGAGCCGGTGTAGCCGCCGAGTGCCATCGCGATCGCCATTGCCTGCTCCTGGAAGATCGGAATGCCCTGCGTGCGCCGGAGAATCGGCTCGAGCGCGGGGTGCGGATACACGACCTTCTCGAGTCCGAGGCGACGCTGCGTGTACGGATGAACGAAGCGCGCCTGAATCGGCCCCGGCCGAATGAGCGCGACCTGCACCACGAGGTCGTACAGGTAGGCGGGGCGCGTGTGCAGAATCGACGCGATCTGCGCGCGACTCTCGATCTGGAACATCCCGATCGTCTCACCACGTGCGATCAGGTCGTAGCTCTTCGCGTCGTTCTGCGGCAGCCGATACATCTCGGGCCGCGTCCCCGTGCGTCGCTCGATGACGTCGAAGGCCCGTCGCACCTGCGACAGGGCCCCGAGTCCCAGAAAGTCGAACTTCGGCGCGCCGACCGCGTCGAGATCGTCCTTGTCGAACTGCACGATCGTCCGCCCCATCGTCGTCTGCTCGATCGGGAGATAATCGCCGAGCGGAGCCGACGAGAGAACGAAGCCCCCCACGTGCGTCGCGCGCAGCCGCGGCAGCCCCTCGAAGCCGGCCATCGCCGCAAGCAGCGTGCGCCCGCGCTGGTCGGTGACGTCGAGCTCCGCACGCGCCGCCACGCTCGACCGGATGTACTCCGCGCCCTCCGCCGGCTCGTGGTTGTGCACGCGTTTCGAGACCGCGAACATCACCTCGGGCGGATAGCCTAACGCGCGCATGGCGTCCTGCGCGGCGTTGGGGGCCCGATACGTCTGGACGATGCAGGCGATGGCCGCGTGGGCCCGGTCGTACCGCTCGTACACGTAATCCAGCACCTCCTCGCGCCGGTCGTGCTCGATGTCGACATCGATGTCCGGCGCCTCGGCGCCCCCCTCGGCGCGGATCTCGGAGAGAAAGCGCTCGAAGAGGAGGCCGTGCCGAACGGGATCGACGGCGGTGATGCCGAGGCAGTAGGCGACGGCCGAGTTGGCGGCGCTTCCCCGGCCCTGCGAGAGGATGCCGCGGCCGCGGGCGAATTGCATCGCGTCCCACATCACGAGAAAGAATCCCGCGAAGCCGAGCTGCTTGATGACGGCGAGCTCGTGCTCGAGCTGATGCACTTGCGCGTCGGAGAGCGGAGCGCCCCACCGCTCGTGCGCGCCCTCGTACGTTCGCTGGCGAAGATAGGAATCGTCGTCGTGCCGCTCCGGTACCGGATAGTGGGGAAGGGGCGGCCGCATCCATCGGAGGTCGAACTCACACTCCTCGGCGATGCGCTGGCTCTCGCGCAATCCCTCCGCTCGCCCCTGCCAGCGGCGCGCGATCTGGACCGGTGCCAGGAGCCTCCACTCGCCATTCGGGCGCAGCATCCCTCGCTCGGCGGCGGTGGCGAGATCCATGTCGTGCCGGAGCGCGGTGAGCATGTCGTGCACGAGGCGGCTGGTGTCGTCGACATAACGAGGATCGTGAGCGACGACCCACGGAACCTGGTGGCGCTCGGCCAGGTCGATCAGTGCACCGGCCAGCGCGGCCTCGGCGGAGCTGACGTGGTGGAGCTGGAGCTCGATCGCGAGCCGCGTATCGAACACGTCGCGCCATCGGCCGAGCGCCCGCTCGGCACCCGCGTCATCACCGGCGCGAAGACGTGACGCGATCTCCCCCGACGCGGGGCCCGTCAGTGCGTGAAGCCCTTCGCTCCGTGCCGCGAGCTGCTCCCAGGTGATCTGCGGCCGCCCGCGTCGTTTTCCTTGGGCAGCCTTGTCCCACTCACTCCACGCGCCCACGCGCGCGGCCGTGATGAGCGCGGCCAGGTTGCGACACCCGCGTGCATCGCGAACGAGGAATGCGGCCGGATGTCCGTCGACGTTGAGCTCCGCTCCGATGATCGGGCGCAGCGGCCGCTCGCAGACGGAACAGGGCTCCTCGGTGTGGCTGGCGGCGTGACGACAGGCGGGATCCTTGGCGATGGTCCGGGCTTCGGTGACGAACCGTGGTACGGCGCCGAGGTCGGCGGTGTCGGTGAGGCCGAGACTGGTGTAGCCGAGCTGGCGGGCGCGCATAACGAGGCGCTCGGGGGTGATGGCGCCGTCGCCGAAGGAGAAGCCCGTGTGGGTGCGGAGCTCGACGAACCCGGGGTCGAGGGATCGAGGGGTCGGGGGATCGAGGGCGCCGAATCGAGCTTCGCCCGGCGCCCTTGATCTCTCGATCCCCCGACCCCTCGATCCCAGCCTCCTCAATCCCATACCCCATGCAGGAACCACTCCCCCTCGATCGCATCCCGAAAGACCCACACCAGCACTCCATCCTCCCTCATCCCCACGAAGTACTCGCGCGCGTATCCCTCTTCCCATTGGCCTCCCGATACCCGGTCGGGGGCCGAGACATCGATCAGCTGATGCGACTGCGCGGCATCGCGATAGCGGACGGGAACGTGGTGGTCGCGACGCTCGGTCGTGGTCACCACGATCGGTCGAGGCTCCGGAAGGAGCTGGAGCGTGAGGTGGGGAAGTGCGGGTGCGCGTGCGGCGCCCACTTCGCTGCCACTTCGCTCGACGAGTGCCGCGGGGCTCTCGGCTACCCAGCGCGTCCGTCGGTCGAGCAGCGCGTGACCCGAACGTTGGGGGGCGAGGAGAATCTCTCCCTGATCGTCGATGAGCTGCGCGAGCGCCTGCTCCGTCGCGCCGGCGCTGGCGAAGCCGCGGTCGAACAGGTCGCCCTGCGGGCTCCGCGTCGCGGCGATCGCGTCGACGCGGAGCATCACGCCGGTGATCGCGTCGCCTAACGTGATCCGCTCGAGCAGCGCACGGATCTGACGCATCCAGATCTTGCGGCTGGTGGTGGGCCGCGTGAAGCGCACGCGATGCGTGCTCTGCGACCGGTTGGCGAGCGACAGGACGAGCGCCAGCTCTCGCGCGCTCTCCCCCCGCTCCTCGAGCGAGGTGATGACGCGCTCGGCCAGCGCATTGATGATGAAGACCAGCCGCTCGGGATCGGTGAGCGTGTAGTCGGCCCAGTCGACGGAGGCGTGCGGCAGCTCTCGCGGGACCTCGGTGAAGATCGGCCGCCGGTCATCGGCCCGCGCCAGGTGCCAGAGCCGAACGCCCTCGATGCCGAAGCGCACCTCCACCGCCTCGTGATCCAGAATTGCCAGATCACGGCAGGTGGTGATGCCGGTTCCGTCGAGCAGCGTCAGCAGCTGTGGCGATGGAGACAACACATCGAGAGGCAGAGGCGCAAGAAACTCCGCATCCAAACCCGGCTCGACAAAAACGCAATCAGCGGGTGCCCCCTGGGCAGCGCGCACTCCGCAATCCGCTGTCGCAGCCATCTCCGCCGCGATGGGCACGGACGCCACCCCTGCCCGCACATCGACGACACCGCGTGCTCTCAGGATCTCGAGCACGTCCTCGGCGGCCGCGCGCGCATCCATCCCCCGGGCGTCCGCCCAGAGGAGGCCGCGCTCGTCGGTCGCGACGCGCGGGACGCAGGCCAGGAGCACTGGCGCGAGCTCAGCGGCGGCGAACGCCGCGCCGGTCCGCCAATGCGGCGTCCAGAGACAGACGAAGCTCATGATGGAGGATCGGGATCGAGAGATCGGTGTGGGCGTTCCACCCGGGCGCCTGCGCGTGCACGCGGATGACGGCGAGCTGCGCCTGGGCGGGGCCCCCGAACGGATCGAGGCGCCAGCGATAGCCGTTGGGCAGCAGGCGCGACGTCAGACGCAGGCTCGCCATCGAGGACTCGCGTGCGAGCGTGACCAGCGCCGCGCCCCCCTCACGCACGGCGCGCGTTAGGCGCACCGTCTCCGTCCGGCCCGGCTCGAGCCCGCTGAGCACGACGAGGCCGAATCCGCCCGACCGGAGGAGCTCCTCGGCCGTGCGCAGCGCCTGGAGCAGACTCGTCGGCCGAAGCAGGATGGGCCCATCGTCCCAGACGACACCGCCGACCGCGCCGCGTCCATCGATCCAGGCGGCGCGCTCGCCGGCCCGCACGGTCGTTAGGCACGCGGCCCGCAGGATGGCCGTCGCGCCCCCCAGCGACTCCCAGGCCGAGAGGCGCCCGCGGGGAAGCCCGCCGCTGGGGAGGATGTGGTCGAGCGGGGCGAGCCCGGTGGCGACCGCCGTCGTCCGATGCGTGATGGGAAGCGCATCGGGAAAGCGCTGCTCGACGAGCGCGCGGAGGGCGGCGACGGAGGAGGACATGAGGTGAGGTACCGAACAAAGACCGAAGTATAGGAGCCGAATGCTACCAAATCGGCCTCGGCCAGTCAAGCGACTGGCCGATTCCTCACCGGAACGTGCCCGGGCTCACGTCATAGACCAGCTGATACGCCCCCGCTTCCTCCTCCGGCTGCCAGAATCCCAGCTGCTCGGCCCAGCGCACGTCCTGAAGCCGCCTGCCGCCTAACGTGAGGAAGCCGGCAGCGCGCGACGTGAGCACGCCGATCTTGCGGAGATCGGCGATGCCGCGGAGCGTTGTCGTTCCGCGCTCGGCCACGATGCGGCGCGCCGTCCCCGGTCCGATTCCCGGGACACGGACGAGCTCGTCGTACGACGCCGTCCGGATCTCCACCGGAAAGCGCTCGACGTGACGGAGCGCCCACGCCGCCTTCGGATCGACGGCGAGCGGAAGATTCCCGCCATCGTCGTAGACCACCTCGTCGCGCTCGAAGCCGTAGCGCCGGAGCAGCCAGTCCGCCTGATACAACCGGTGCTCGCGCAGCGCCGGCGTGCCGCGCACGTTCTCCATCGGCGTCTCGCGGATGGGGCGAAACGCGCTGAAGTGCGCGTGATGAATGCCGCCGCCCGCGTAGAGGTCGGTGACCTTGGTGAGGATACTGCGATCCGAATCGGGGGTCGCGCCGACGACGAACTGCATCGTCATCCCCGCCGTACCCCCGGGATGAATCGGGTCGCGTGGCTTTCCGTCCTGCCGCGCCGCGCGCTCGAGCCTCACGAGTGACCGCACCTGCTCGAGCCCGGCGACCGTCGCGTCGAAATTCTTCTCGGGCGCGATCTGGGCCAGACTCGCCCCGCACGGCGCCTCGAGGTTGAGCGACACCCGCGTGGCGAGCGACGTGAGCCGCTCCACCTGCGCCGCCTCCGCACCGGGGACCATCTTCACGTGGATGTAGCCGGCGAAGCTGTGCCGCTCGCGTAGCAGCTCGAGCACGGTGATGAGATCATCCATCACCTTCACCGGCCGGCCGGGGATGCCGGTGGTGATGAACAGCCCTTCGCACCATCCGCGACGGTGAGCGCCGAGGAAGATGCGGACGAGCTCTTCCGGCTTGAGAAGGGTGCGCGGAAGCTTGCGGTCCCGCCGCATGGGACAGTAGTGGCAGTTGTAGCTGCACGCGTTGGTCATGAGGATGCGCAGCAGCGGCACGCGCAGCCCGTTTCCCGGCCGCACGTTGCGGATGTTGAGCGGCCGGAGCGCACCAACCTCTTTCGTGTGACGCAGCCGTGGCGGCAGCGTCTGCGCGCCCGGTGGACCGTCCTGGTCGTCCGTGGCGAGCGTCATCAGAATGTCGAGCTTCTGCTCCAGCGTCATGGTATGCGACATGGCTTCCCCTCCTCCCTGAGATCCCACCCCATTTGACCAGGAGGAATGAGGACTGAGGACTGAGGAGGTCGACGGATGTAGATCCACTCAATCGACTTCCTCACTCCTCAGTCCTCGTTCCTCATTCTCTGTCCCAAAAGCTCAGCTGCGCCGGAAGCGCGTTCCGCTCCGCTTCCCCCTCATCCTCCTCATCGCTCCGCCCCATTCCACCCTCCACCCCGTACTTCCGGCACAGCTTGTCGAAGAACTTTCCTAACGACTCGCGATAGCGCTCGCTCAGATGCCAGGTTGACGCGTACGCCTTGCGGTAGTGCGCGGCGAGATGCGGGAACTCCCGCTCGATGAACGGGAAGTACCGCTGCTGCGCCGTTTTCCGAAGGCGCAGCGATGAGACGCTCACGAACGTCGCCCCCAGCCCGGCCACCCGCTTCACCAGCGCCTCGAGACCGCGCGGATCGTCGGTGATGCCCGGAAGCACGGGCATACAGTTGATCCCGGCATCGATTCCCGACTCGCGCAGCCTGACGAGCGCGCGCAGCCGGGCCTCGGGCGTGGGTGCGCGCGGCTCGATGCGGCGCGCGAGCTCGCGATCGAGCGTGATCAGCGACAGGTGCACCGAGAGGGACGAGCGCCGCGCGATACGACGAAGGACGTCGAGGTCACGGGTGACGAGCGGACTCTTCGTGATGATCACGAGATCCATCCCGGGATGCTCGGCCAGCACCTCGAGGATGCCGCGCGTCACGCGATAGCGTCGCTCGGCCGGCTGATAAGGATCGGTCGCCGTCCCGATGAGGATCGTCTCGCCCTGGATGAGGCGAAGATGCTTGTCGCTCCCATGTCGCAGCGTACGCGCGAGCACCTCGGCGGCGTTCTGCTTGACGAAGATGCGCCGCTCGAAGGCGAGCCAGGGCGGCATGGCCGCCGCCGACTGCCTGACGTCGTCCGTCAAGACATCGGCGGTGACGGACCGCTCCATCACGTACCGGTGCGCGTACCGGGCGTAGCAGTACGTGCATCCGAACGCGCAGCCGATGTACGGATTGATCGACCAGTAGCCCATCTTCGTGACTTCCGGTCCGTTGAGAACGCTCTTCGCGCGCGTCCCCACGTAAGCGATGTCGCGCTGCTCGCCGAGCACAGGGAGCTGGCGGGAGGAGCGCTCGTAGGCGTCGGAGAAGAGAGGGGTCTGGACGAAGCTCATCGGAGAAGGAAGCGGGGCAACTTATGTACCGAATATATCCCGAAGACGCAAGACCGGCCTTTCGCGTCACACCTCGGGTAGGGTGCCCGATGCGGTCGTAAGTCATTGAAACGAAAAGCCCTCGCCGAAAACCGGCGAGGGCGTCCAGCCTGGGTCTGCCGATGCGATCAGTCGGGACCCGATGTCGGGAGGACCACGGTTCCCACTTGTACGTCATTGCTGGGATACACGCACCAGTCGTTCTTGGCGCACTCCCCGCAGATGTGCTTGGTCGGCGTGCCGGCAACGGTCGGCTCTTCTCCACGGACCTTGGGGAGGATCGCCATTTCGTACCCTGACAGCGTGGTCGTTCCGTCATCGGCGATGAGCGTCACGGCATCCGGGCTCCGGGCGTCAGCCCAGATGTAGGTCGTTCCGGCGATGAATCCGAACGCGGTATCGGCATAGTTGCTGACGATGCGGCCGATGATGCAGCCACGCCGAACCCGGTCGCGACCCCGCGCCGGGCTGGTCACCTCGACTCGAGCCATCCCGTTCTCTGGGTGCACGAACCCGTGCAGGCGCGCGGCTTTCGGGTCGTGCAGGTAGACGAGGCCGCTTGCCCACCTCACGATTTGGGCGCGATCCCTGGAGGCGGACGGGGGGAGCGTACACGCATCGGTCGCCGCGCGGCTGTCACGTGAGAACGCGCCCCAGGTATTGGTCAAGCAGCCGCCCGTCCCGACCACCACCGCGATTGATCCGACCACGACCGACCTTGCGCGACATCGCTTCATGGGACCTCCGAGGCAGGAGTTGAGCGACGTGCCTATCCGAGCGAGCTGTCAGGGGGACGACGCGGGCGCGCTCAGCGCGATGGCGCCTCCAGCGCCCCCGGGAGAGGTGGCGCTTCCCACGAACATCTCCTCCACCAGACGTATCTCATCACGTGGGTAGACACACCAATCGCTGGTGCCGCACTGCGAGCAGATGTGCTTCGGGATGCTGGTGACGGTTGGCGCGATCCCTCCCGTTGGCTCGACGTCCATGTTGTACACGACACCGGCCGAACCGTCGTCGGGGATGATGGTCGCCGTGAACGGGTTCGTGCTGTCGGCCCAGACGTAAGCCGTGTCGGCCTTGATGCCGAAGTCGGCATCGGCCCCGCGCGCGATGATCCGGGCAATGACACACCCGCGCTCCAGGTCGGCACGGGAGACGCTATCCATCCCCTGTGCGGCTTGCACCTGGACGGAATCGCTCGCGTCGAAATTGCTCGTTCTGCCGCGCATCGAATCCGTGGCGTAGTAGGTGAGTCCTCGCGCCCACACCAGGAAACGATCGCGGGCCATCCCGCGCGCCGCCGTGGGGGGGCGGCACGCGGCGATCGTGCTTGGCGCGGCGGTGGCCGCGGCCGAGCTCGCGGCGGTGTCGCCTCGGTCGGCGGCATCCCTGCCGCAGCCGACGGCGAGCACGAGCACGGCGAGCGCGACGAGGTGTCGTGCAGAGATGTGAGTCGTCCGCGATGTCGTCACTGGGTCTCCTGGAGGGGTGGGGAACCGCCTAACGCTGGCCGGCGAGTGGCCGTATCTCGTCGAGCACTGGCTGGAGCTCGGGATCCGAACCTTGCCACAGCGCCAGGACACCGCGGGCCCACCGCTGCGCCAGCGCCGAGTCCCCGGCGCTCGCCGCTAGACGCGCCCGCAGATGCATCGCCATGGGAATCGCCGCCGCGCGGTGCACGTCAGCCAGCAGGATCTGCGATGCGCTGGCCAGGGTCTCGAGGCCATCGTCGAGTCGGCGTGTAGCCGCCACGCTATCACCGATCGCCAACAGCACCAGCGCCTCGTGATAGAGATAGTCGATCGGCGGGCTCGACCCCGCCTGCGTCGCCCGGCGGGCTCGGGCGGAATCGGCGATGGCACGAACGGCGGTCACGTTTCCCCGCGCGAGCGCGCGCTGCATGCGATGCAGCATGGTTGGCGAATCGATGCGAAGCACGGCCTGCGGACCGAGATACCACACGCCGAATGTCGTCGGCAGCGACAGAACGGCATTGCGCGTTTCCGAACGCAGGCTCGGCGAGACCGCGGTCTGGATGAGGCGCTCGGTTCGCTGCGCCAGCGCCACCGCGCTGTCCCGTGTGGCCGGGAAGGACGCATACGTCAACAGAGCCAAACCCGCCCGCGCGACCTCCCGCGGCACGACGACGGGCCGGCCGCGCACGAAGAACGTTCGCGCCGAGTCGTCGCCCCGCATTTCCAGCATCGCACGAGTGAGCGTCACGCGGCCGATGAGGGCCGCCAGACCGCTGAGATACCACGCTTCGTCGACGGTGACCGTGCTCCCGACGAGCGTGAACGTCGATTCCGCCAGCTGCCTGGCGCGATCGAGCTCCCCCGCCTTCACCAGCAGCCGAACCTCGTCGCTGGCGATCCACACCCTGGACAGCCGATCCTCGGCGAACCCGCGCGCGGTCCGCATCTCCCGGGATGCGCCCTGGAGATCGCCACTCGTCTCGAGGGCAATGCCTAACGCGTAATGGGCGGACGCACTGTTCGGGAACGCGCGAACCCACCCGTCGGCGACCCGTCGCAGCTGTTGGCGAGCCCACGCCACCGCCGCCGCGTTGTTCTCGGGGGAGACCCCCGCCGGCCCGTCGAGCACCTCGGCGACCGGATACGGCACCAGCGACAACGTATCCGCGACGAGCCCGGGCTGGGCGGCGAAGCGAACCGTATCGGGGGTGAGCGCGTAGCCCCGACGGAACTGATTGTGCTCGACGGGAAAGAGATCGGTCGGCAGCGGTGAGGCATTGCGCTGTGCGCGATGGAACGACGGCAACAGCTCCAGCGCGCGAACGAACGCCATGATCCCCGAATGCCAGCTCCCTCGGAATCTCCAGCCACTGGGCGATGCCGCGTCTCGCTCCACGAGGGGGTCGGTCGTCAGGCACTCGCCGAGCCCGTACCATCCGGCGAAGTCCAGCGAATCTCGCGCGATCATCGCGTCATACTGCTCACACGCCTGCCGGAATCGGCCCTCGGCGAGCGCCAGGAGCGCGTTGGCGAGACCTGCCTCACGCGTGTCGAGCTGGTCGCGTCGCTGGACGGCTTGTGCCGCGGATGCCCGCCACGCCGACGGCTCAGCGCCACCCCACGCCATCACTTGCGCCAACATCACGGCCGCTTGCGCGAAGTCGGGATCGAGCTCCGCCGCGGCACGGAAGGCGTCCTCGGCGCGCACGAGATCCCAGGTGCGAAGAGCGCGATGCCCGGCTTCGTATTGAACGAACGCCTGCCGCACGCGCGTCCCCCGCACGGCCGCCGCCGCCGCCTGCTCGCTCAGACTTCCGAGGGCCAACGAATCGCTCAAGGCAACGAAGGCGGGCCCGATGTTGGTGACCTCGGTGCCCATCATGACGGTCGCCGTGCGCTCTTCACGCCCCGTGCGCACGTTGTAGAGCGTTGCGCGCACCTCGATGCTGTCACCGCGCGACCAGATGTCTCCCCAGAGAAGCCGTCCCGCACCGAGGTCGCGGGCGACTTCCAGCGCGTCGCTCAGCGTTTCTACGCTGCCGTGTTGGTTGATTGCGTCGCCGGCGCGGAGATCGTCGACAATGCTCATGTCCCGCCAGGACCGCAGGGACCGTCCGAGGTGACGGGCGACGGCTGCGCCGTCGAGGTTCTCCGGCGCCGAGTTGCCGGCCACGGCGAAGGGTAGCACGGCATGCAGACCCGGATCGGTCTCGGCGGGGCCGACGCTCGGCCACCAGATCAGCAGCGCCAGCGCCATCGCCGCCACCGCCGGGATGCCTAACGTCGCCACGGCCTTGGGTGATGGTCCTGACCGGGAGTCGGACGCCTCCAGCGCTTTCGCGAACGCGCGCACGTCGGGAAAGCGATCGGCCGGGACCGCCGACAACGCGCGTCGGATCGCACGATCGAGCGCCTCGGGGACATCCCGCGTTCCGCGGAGCGATGGCGGCGGCTCCGTGAATCGCCGCGCGATCGTCGCTCGCGGCGTGGTACCGGAAAACGGTGGATCGCCGGCCAGCATCTCGTACAGCACGCAGGCAAGCGAGTACTGATCGCTGCGCCCGTCGAGCTCCTCGTCCCCGCTCGCCTGCTCGGGCGACATGTAGGCCGGCGTCCCCACGACCATTCCCGCCGTCGTCTGCGACTCGCCAGCGGCCCGCGTGACCGCGCGCGCCACACCGAAGTCGGCGACGATCGCGTGCCCCTCCTCGAGGAGGATGTTCTCGGGCTTGATGTCGCGGTGAATGACGCCGTGCCGGTGCGCGTGATCGAGCGCGTCGGCCACCTCGCGCGAGATGGTCAGCGCTTCCTCGAGCGGTAGCTGGTGCTCGCGCTCGATCCGGTGTCGCAGCGATTCCCCTTCGACGCAGGGAACGACGTAGAAGATCGCGCCCTCGTGCTCGCCCGAATCGAACAGGGGCAGGATGTGCGGGTGATGCAGCCCGGCGAGCAGGCGGATCTCGCGCGCGAATCGCTCGCCGCCTTTCGAGGCGCCGAGCTCGGGGTGGAGAACCTTCAGGGCGACCGCGCGATCGTGGCGCAGGTCGCGTGCACGGTACACGGTGGCCATGCCACCGCGGCCGAGCTCTCGCTCGATCGTGTACCGACCGGCGAATGGTGCGTGAGAGTGCGTGACCGCGTCGTCCACGCTTCCCGCCCCGGGATTCGCTAGGGAAGCACACAATACGGACCCCTCCGGCGGCGCGCCAGACCGTGCGCCCCTGTCGCGGCCGCCCCGCGCCGCATAACCTGCTCGGATGGCCGATCCCTCCATCCTGGTCGAGTGCGCGCGCCTCGCCGCCGGTCGCGGCGTGGGCGCCCTCGCCACCGTGGCGCGGCGTAGTGGCTCGCTCCCGATGAGCGCCACCGCGAAGATGCTCGTCACGCCGGACGGCGCTCGACTGGGGACGGTAGGCGGCGGGTGTCTCGAGGCCGAGATCACGGAACGAGCGCTGGAGGTCGCGTCGGCACGCGTCCCGGCGATCAGCGAGCACACGCTCAACTCGGAGCTCGCCGGCGATTACGGCCTCACGTGCGGTGGCACGGCGGTGATGTTCATCGAGCCCGTGTATGCCGATGACGCGCTCGTCCGGGTGTACGACGCCGCCGTCGCCGCGCTGTCGCGGGGCGATCGGGCCGTGATCGTCACCGCCGCCAACTGGGACGATGGGCCCCAGAAGGCGCTCGTCGCCGGCGCGCACCTCATCGGCCGGGCGTCACCGGCGATGCGGGAAGCGGCCGCGAGTATCGACAGGAACTCCGAGCTGCCGAGCCTCACGCGCCAGATCCTGACGGAGCCCCTGGTCGGCAAGCCGAAGCTGGTCGTGTTCGGCGGCGGGCACGTCGGCGCTCGGGTGGCGGAGGCCGCGGCCTTCGCCGGGTGGCGGGTGACGGTGGTGGACGACCGGGCGGAATTCGCTGACCCGGCGCGACACCCGGCCGCCGAGCGGACCATCGCGTGCGACTATCACGACCTTCCGGCGACCCTCGGAATCGATGCGGACACCTATGTCGTCGTGGCGACGCGGGGGCATCAGCACGACGCGATCGTCGTCGATCAGGTCGCTCGCCTGGACACGCGATACCTGGGCATGCTCGGGAGCCGGCGGAAGGTCGCACTCACATGGAAGCTGTTGGAGGGGCAGGGGATACCTCGGACGCGGCTCGACCAAATCCACGCTCCGGTGGGTCTCTCGATCGGGGCCGACACCCCCGAGGAGATAGCCATCAGCGTCGTCGCCGAGCTCGTCGCCACGCGGCGATCGGATTCTCGGCGGCGAGGCGGATTGAGCCTTCGGGATATGTCCCATCCAAAATGAACGGGAATTGCGTATGATTGTGACGTACATCACGAAGAGAGGGACATGCATCGCAATGACATTGTGCGCGCGTTGGAGGAACGGCAGGTGGTGCTGATGACCTACGTCTCCGGGGGACCACGCACGGTGCAGCCGCACGCGATCGTTCGAAAGCCGGACGGGACGGAGCTCCTCGAGGCATATCAGGTTCGAGGCTACACGGAGACCGACTCGGAGCATGGGTGGAAGAGCTTCGAGATCGGGCGGATCGAGACGTTCGAGCTATTGCCAGAGCGGTTCGAGCCGCGGCGGGACTTCCGGCCAGTGAGCAGCTCGTCGGGCCACGTGGTGGCGACGGTGAAGGCGGCGGAAACGCTTCAGATCTGAGGGGCGGGGGCCACGGGCCACGGGCCACGGGTCGGGTTGAGGGTCACGATGAGCAAACGGCGACGCGAAGCGTCGCCGTTTGCCTTTCCATACCCCTGGCCCGTGGCCCCGGGCCCTAGACCCTCTTCCGGATCTCCACGTTCCCATTCACCGTCGTGAACGACAGCCTCGTGCCGCCCTTCCCGATCGTCGCGCGCATGTTCTGTGGGTTGAAGCGGCCGGTGACGGTGAGGGGGAAGTCGCGCGAGGAGAGCGAGCCGTTCACCGTCGTCATGCGGAGGTCGGCGTCGAGCGCCTCGGGCAGCTCGACGATGATCGAGCCGTTCACGGTCGAGAACTCGAGATCCCCTCGGCCCAGGCTCCGCATGCTCGCGCGGATGCTGCCGTTCACCGTCGACGCGCTCACCGGGCCGCCATCGGAGATGGCATCGACGCCGCCGTTGACCGAGGAGGCATTCACCTCGCCGGTGGCGCCGCGCACGTCGACGCTTCCGTTGACGGTGCCGACGTTGACGTTGACCCCGCGGGGCACGCGCACGGTGAACTCGACCTCGGTGTGGTCGTCATCGTGGCGATCGCGGTTGCGGCGTCGCGGCGAGTGGTAGCCGTTCTCATCGCAGGTCGCCTCGCCCCAGATGGCGCAGATGAAGACGTTCTCGTCGTTGGCGCCGTAGCGCTTGACCTCGATCCGGACGTCGTCGGTGTCGCCCCGACTGTTCCGCTTGATGGCGGTGACTTCCACCTGGTTGCCCGATGCGGGCATCACCTCGACGTCGCCATTGATGTTCTGAAGCTTCACCCACTGGCCGGCGGCGACGGCGCCCTCCCAGCGGAAGTCGCGGGCGCTCTCCTGTTGTGCCACGAGCGCCGGTGCGCTGAGGGCGAGGACAAGGGAAGCGAGGACAAGACGCATGGTGATCACTCCCGGTCGCGGCTCGTGCCGCGCTGAATGTAGATGCCGCCACTGAACGAGGAGGCGCCGATGCGTGCGCCGCCATCGCCGACCTGAAACTCGAACTCCCTGCCATGCCGCTGCCCCGGATTGAGCGTGATCGGGAAATCGCTGTCGATCGTCCCGTTGAACGTCTCGACCGAGATCAGCGCGCCTAACGTCTGGGGAAGCACCAGCCGCACGTCCCCCGAGTGTGAGGCGAAGTCGTAGCGGCCGCCCCGCTCGGTACGTCCCTCGAACTCGACCGACCCGCTCACCGACTCGGCGCGCACCGATCTGGATCGCACGTTGTGCAACGTGAGATCACCGCTGACGGTTTCGATTTCGACCCCGCCGCTGACGTCGGTGACGCCGATCTCCCCGCTCATTGCCTCGCCGCGCAGGTCGCCCTGCACGCGAGAGATCTGCACGTCACCCGACATGCTCTCGAAGCTCACCCGCGTGGATGCATCGTCGATCACGACGTCGCCGGTGGTCGTCGTGACATCGACCTCGCCTTTCACGCCACGCACCGACACGTCAGCGGAGCCTGCAGCGACGGTGAGCCGCGTCCCCTCCGGAACGGAGACCTCCACCCGCGTGTCGCCGTGCCGGCTCCGAACACCCCGGGTGCCGATCTCGATGTACGACGGGGAGGCGTCGACGCGAACCTGACCGCGCTCGCTCTCGGCTCGCACCTTCACCTCGCTCCGCGACCACCCGGTGACGATGATCTCGCCGGCGTGGAGCTGGATCTCGACGGCACCGTTTCGCGCCAGGGGAAGCAGCGTGTCGACGGTCGATGCGTAGTCGACGTCGCGATCCCGGTCGCGGTCCTTGTCCTTCTCTTGTGCGTTGGCGGACAGGGCGAAGGCCGTCATCAGCCCCATCGCCCACAGATATCGTGAATGCATTCTCGCGTTCTCTATCAGGAGCGGGCGGGCAGCGATGCCACCGTCCGCAGGATGGCGACCTTCTTGGTCATGGCGCGCGCGAGCTGGTCAGCGAGGAAATCGCTGGCCGGGTCACGCTCCAGGGCCGCGCGGCTTTCGGCGATCGCGCGGTCGATGAGCTCCAGGTTCTTCTCCAGCACGGCGATCGTGGTCGAGTCGAGCTCCGCGCGCCGCTGACTGACGATCGCGCGAAGCTCGGCGACATCACGGGCATACTCGGATCCCTCGGGGGCTTCGGAGGGCGCTGCTGCACCTCCGGCGGTACGCGCCTCACGGCGCGTCGCCGGCACACGTGTATCCGACGCGAGCGTCGCCGCCGGCTGGCTGTCCTGCGCCAGGGCCGTCGTCTCCGGCGTCTGCACGACGGCCGGCCCGGCCGTCACCACGACTGGCTGCGTGGCCGGCTCGGATGTGAGGTAGTAGGTCACGCCCGCCGTCACCGCGACCAGACCGGCGGCCGCCGCGCCCAGCCACCAGGCGCGGTGCAGGATGGCGCGGCGCGACACGGGGCGCGTCGCCGTCTGCTCCAGCGCGATCACCGGCGCCTGAATGCGCGCCTCGATCTCCGGCCACAGGTCGCGCGAGGGAGCGAGCTCCGGCAGCGACGCCGCCTGGGCGCGAATCGACCTGAGATCAGCGACGAGCGACGTGCACCGCGCGCAGTCGGCGACGTGGCGCTCCAGCGTCGTCCGCACCGTGGCGTCGACGTCGTGCTCGAGCCACTCGGACAGCCGCTCCTCGACCTGCTCGCACGTGATTCGGCGATACTCGCTCATGTGCCTAACGCCTCCCTCAGTAGCATCCGAGCACGGTGCAGCTGGGCCTTGCTGCCCCCGGAAGTGACGCCGAGCATCTCGGCGATCTCCTCGTGCTTGTAGCCTTCGATGTCGTGCAGGACGAACACGCGCCGCGCACCCGGCGGCAGCGTCGCGATCGCCGTCTCGAGATCCATGCGATCGCCGTGGTGCGGTGACGACCCTCGCATCTCGAGCTGCTCCTGCCCGTCCGGCTCTCGCCGGGACCGCTCGCGACCCTCCGCCTTCCGCGCGTTCAGGATCACGTTCACCGCCAGGCGGTGCACCCAGGTCGAGAACGCGCTCTCCCCGCGAAACAACGGCAGCTTCTCCCACACCCGAACGAACACGTCCTGCGTCAGCTCCTCGGCCCGCATGCGGTCGCCCGACATGCGAACGCACACCGCGAACACCCGGTTGACGTTCTCGCGATACAGCCGCTCGAACGCTCGGCGATCACCCGATGCGGCCAGGGCCACATCATCGGATGCCTTCTCGAGTTGTGTCACGGGTTCGGGTGCTGCTGCGGGCATCCGCGGGCCGTCTCTCCGAGTCGCCGGGTCAGATACCCCAATGGCCCGAAAGGTTTGAAGCCGGGGCGTCGAGGGCTGGGGCGCGGGGCTGGCGATAGCATACGGGAGAGCCACGGCGAGGGAAATGGTTCGACCTCCTCCCCTTACGGGCCGAACAGGATGACGGCTTCAATGGCCGAGGGGCGCCCAACCCCCTCGCCGGGGCCTCCGGCGGCTCGGCGGTTGGCTTCCCCGAACGCCCGCACCGCCCGCAGCCACGCCTCGTCGGCCAGGGGAGCGTCGGCGAGCTCGGCCAGAATGCGCTCCGCGCCCACGCCGTAGG